>JAZUOC010000035.1:0-1962 GCA_045604465.1 Acutalibacteraceae bacterium | reverse complement strand
GATTATATGCAGATGGTTATGCTTACTGCTCTCGGTGTCGGCGGTGCTACCGTCATCGGTGCCTTATTAGGCTTTATTTTTAAGAAAATGAGCCACAAATTCAGCGATATCGTTCTTTCCTTCGCGGCGGGAGTTATGCTGTCTGCTGCGGTCATCGGACTTATAGTTCCTTCTCTCGAATACGGAGGACAATTTAAGCTTTTGGTTACTGTAGCGGGTGTTTTCTGCGGAGCGATAGCTATTAATCTTATTGATAAGCTTGTTCCTCATCTTCACCGACTTACCGGTGTCGATACTGAAAGCCATCCCGAAAATCAGAAGCAGCTCAATAAAATACTTCTTTTCGTTATAGCTATCGCTATTCATAATCTTCCGGAGGGTATCGCGGCCGGTGTAGGCTTCGGTACCGGTAATGTAAACGATGCTATAATGATCGCCTCAGGTATCGCACTGCAGAACATTCCGGAAGGTATGGTTATTATCGCGCCGATGCTTGCGGCAGGAATGAGTCATCGCAGAACCTTTGTTGCGGCGATGCTCACCGGTGTGGTAGAGGTTATCGGTACCTTGCTCGGATACTTTGCCGTAAGTATCTCGAATGCTGTTTTACCCTTTGCTCTTGCCTTCGCAGGCGGAACAATGATTTATGTAATAAGTGATGAGATGATTCCCGAGACACACTCTCACGGAAACGAGAGCGGAGCGACCTTTTCGCTTCTTGCAGGCTTTTGTCTGATGCTCGTTTTCGACGTATTATTAGGTTAAAAATATTTCAATATAAAGGAGTTTTAAAATGGTTACAAAGGATATTAAGTATGTAGGTGTAAATGACCGGAGCATTGATTTGTTCGAGGGTCAGTTTTATGTCCCTGAGGGTATGTCTTATAACTCATACGTTATCATCGACGAAAAAATAGCTGTTATGGATTCTGTCGACAGATACTTCGGAGATAAGTGGATATCAAATATAAAGGCTGTTTTGGGTGACAGGAAACCCGATTATTTGGTAGTTCAGCATATGGAGCCTGACCATTCTGCCAACATCAGACTTTTCGCTGACGAATACCCTGAAGCTCTGATAGTTTCATCCGATAAGGCATTTAAGATGATGTATAACTATTTCGAAACGGATTTTTCAGAGCGAAGAATAGTGGTAAAAGAAGGCGATACCCTTTCTCTCGGTAAGCATACACTTAATTTTATTACCGCCCCTATGGTGCATTGGCCCGAGGTTATAATGACCTATGACAGCTGTGATAAGGTGCTCTTCTCTGCTGACGGTTTCGGTAAATTCGGTGCTCTCGATGCTGAGGAGGACTGGGCATGTGAGGCAAGAAGATACTATTTTGGTATCGTAGGTAAATTCGGCGCTCAGGTGCAGAATGTACTTAAAAAAGCGGCAGGTCTTGACATAGAAATTATCTGTCCCTTACACGGTCCGGTTCTCAAGGAAAATCTCGGCTATTACATCAATCTTTATGATGTCTGGTCATCCTACGGCGTAGAGTCAGAGGGCGTGGCTGTTTTCTTTACATCGGTTTACGGAAATACCGAAAAGGCTGTTGAAATTCTTGTCGATGAGCTTAAGAATGCAGGCTGTCCGAAGGTAGCTGTCACTGACCTGGCCCGTGACGATATGGCAGAGGCTGTGGAGGATGCCTTCCGCTACGGCAGGATTATCCTCGCTACCACCACTTATAATGGCGAAATTTTCCCGTTTATGCGTACATTTATCGAAGAGCTTACCGAAAGAGGCTACAGAAACAGAAAGATAGGTCTTATGGAAAACGGAAGTTGGATGCCCGTTGCCGCCAAAACGATGAAGAAAATGTTCGAAGACAGTAAGAATATTACCTTTACTGACACGACTGTTTCAATTCATTCGGCAGTTAAAAATGATAACATCGAGCAGATTAAAGCTCTTGTAAAAGAAATTTCCGAATAAAATTAAGGGTGCTTACC
>JAZUOC010000034.1:0-13229 GCA_045604465.1 Acutalibacteraceae bacterium | reverse complement strand
CCTAAGATACTGCCGGGGAAGCCACCGAAATTCTCTCCCATCTGAAAGCCTACATAGGTGGCCATATTAATTCCGATGGGGCCGGGAGTGGACTCGGAAATAGCTATCATATTAGAAATGTCATTCTGCGTAAACCAGCCTGTAACCTCACCCATATCCGTAAGGAAGGGCAGAGTGGCGAGACCGCCACCGACAGAGAAAAGGCCTACTAAAAAGAAGCGGAAAAAGAGCTCGAGAAAAATCATTTTTCTTCCCCTCCCTTCATCTTCTTAGCCTTTACCATATTTATGCCGAGGGATATAAACGCTACAACAATGATAAACAGCACGGGAGAAATGTCCGTAAAAAAGGACAAAGCCGCTACCAAAACAAAAATCACCTTTGTAATATTATCTACAAGACTCTTTTTGGAAAGCTTGATTACTGAGGAGAGAATAAGCGCTACTACAGCGGCTCTGATGCCGTTTAAGGCGTGAGCTACTATCTCCATATCCTGAAATCCGCTTATAAAGGCGGCTATAATCATAATTATAATTATGGAGGGTGTTATTACGCCCATGGTGGCAAAAAGCGCACCCCAAAAACCTTTAAGCTTCGTTCCGATGAAGGTAGCTACATTAACGGCGATGATGCCCGGTGTACACTGTCCGATGGCATAATAATCCATCAGCTCGTCCTGTGTAGCCCACCCGCGCCTTTCCACCACTTCCTTCTGCAGCATGGGAAGCATGGCATAGCCGCCGCCGAAGGTAAAGCCTCCGATACGGGCGAAAATAAAAAACAAATCAAAAAGAAGCTTCATTTTTTCCTCCTTTTTTATAAATTTTCATCAAAAAAGGGCTGAAACAGCCCTTATTGTGTAATTTTACTGTGCTTCTTAAAGAAAGCCAGCATAGCATCGATATTTTCTGCCGAAGGCTCCGATTCAGGATAAAGAATAGAGAAAACATGAGGCAGATATTTGCCGTCGTATTTCTTTTCGAAATTCATAATTTCCGTTTCTACACCATTTTTCCTGAAGTCCTCTGCGGCACGGAGTACCTGCTTCTGTGCCAGAGTATCTCCCGTAGAGGTAACCATAAAGGTAGGTATCATCTCACCGAGTCCGAGCACCTTATCTATATTTACATAGGGTGCCCATTTTTCTTTTTTATACTTATTGCCGCCGAGCATAATCTTCGTGTAGAAGGATATGGGTGTACCGTCATCCATATATGCCACAGCGGAGGTAAGACCTACTGCATTAAACTTAAGGGAGAAATCGGGAACATCGAAAAGCTCTCTCATTTTTTCACTCTGTGAAAGCATAGCGGTAAAGGCCGCAAGCATACCGCCTGCCGAGTCACCCGTAAGACAGATGCTGCTCCTGTCACAGGGGAAGGAGTCAAGATTTTCATTTATCCACTTAAGTGCCGCCGCCACGTCGCGCAGCTGCTCATCGGCTGTTACCTCGGGATAAAGACGGTAGCGCATATTAAATACCACATTACCTCTTTTAGCCAGGGTAAGGCAGTAGTTTTTATTAAGCTCCTTATCACCGTACATCCATCCGCCTCCGTGAACATCGATAATGACAGGAAGCTTTCCCTCGGTATTTTCGGGATAGTACACATCGAGAAGATGATGCTTGTGTCCGTCGGAAAGGTAGGGATGGTTATTGCTTTCGTAAACACCCTCGGGAAAATGAAGAGTAGCTATTCTGTTATTATCCATCCTTTCTGTGTTTTTCCAGAAAAGCTTAAGAACGGGATCAAGAAACATATCAGTGCTCCTTTCGTAAATGCAGAATTGCAGTCGCGGACCGTGCATAACGTAAAATTTTGGTCGCGGATTTAACGCGGTATAATATTTCAGATTATATCCGCAGAGAAAAGTGCGGGGTAAAAAATAAAGGGTAAATTAAAACAGTTTTGTTTTTTCG
Source organism: Acutalibacteraceae bacterium (assembly GCA_045604465.1). Taxonomy (GTDB): domain Bacteria; phylum Bacillota; class Clostridia; order Oscillospirales; family Acutalibacteraceae; genus UBA6857. Next base: position 11,308 of record JAZUOC010000034.1, on the reverse strand, counting down.
CTGATGACCGATGGTCGCCCCTACGATACAACAGCACCGACAGGTGCCACATCGCAGAGCCTCGCCTGAAAGGAGAGGTGGCAACCGACAGGTTGACGGAGAGGTCTCAACAGCACCGACAGGTGCCACATCGCAGTGCCTCGCCTGAAAGGTAACTATAAGCTTGACAGAGAGATTACAACACAGAAGCAGCGGAATATCGTTTATTGTTTTCATAAACCTTCCCCGCCCGTTCTGCGTTCTGCACTCTGCGTTCTGCGTTTAAAATCACATCATCGGAGGTGTCATACCGCCGCCGCTCTGACTCATAGCCTGGGATAAAATACCCTGCTTCTTTTCTTTTTTAGGCTTATATGCGGGAGGATTCTCGAGAAGCTTTCTTGCCTTCTTTGATTTGGCGAGGAGCTTATTCACCTCGATTACGGGAGGAGCCATGGTGGTGCTCATATAGTCCACACATCGTGCGAGAAGAATCTGGTCATTATTAAGAGCGCCGAGAACAGTTACGGCGATAACATCCTGAACCTCACTTGTGCCGTCCTCGTAAATTTCATTGAGAACCTGGAAAAGCTTTTTCATAGTCTGAGGATCGTTTTCCTTGATAGCGCCGATAACCTTGGCTGTGCCGTAATCGTCGAAGAACTTTTCAGCTAGAAACTCACCGTATGCGGCAAGATTTTCCTTATACGCGGGACGAAGCTCAGGGAATACGAGGCAAAGCTTACTTGCGAGAGTATTCGGATCGTAGAAGGAGCCATGCTTTACTGCAGCCTTGGAGACAGTCTGTGTCGCCTTCTGCTGAACTGCCTTTTTGGGAGCAATCGTCTTTTTTGCGAATTTACTGTAGAGAGTGTCGTTAAGCTCGTTTACCACATATCTGACATCTCTGCTGTCTGCGTTTTCGTCGAGAAGAGAAGCAGAAAGCTTTTTCGGTGTTTCTTCGGGCGTTTCGAGGTTTTCACCTGAGTAAAGGATAACCTTTCCGTCCTCATAGCTCACAGCTATAACACCCTTTTCACCGGTGTATCTTGCCGTGATTTTTTCGTCAGCCTCAGTGATAAAATCACCGTTTTCGTTTTTGTAGGCACTGAAGCCGAGATTTGTAAGCTCCTGACCGATTCCGTCAAGAATACTTCTGAAATTTTCATTGATAGCCATTAGAGGATAACTCCTTTTCATTAAATCACAAAGTGAAATTTATATTTTTATACAGTATAAGATTATAACACAAAAGGGTTGAAGTGTCAACTGCACGAGGTGAAAGAAATTCTTCTGTGAAAGGGGAAGAATTTACGGCAACAGTGAAGCTTGCTTATGATTAATATTTCAATGAAACATTAAGTCATTATAGCTTCGTGGAGTTACTTCTAACAGCTTTTTGTTTCGCACCGTCACCGCATTTACCATTAAAATACGGCAAAAAATAAAATATACACCGTTACATCCTTCTGTGCCCCTCTTTCCCTTGATTTTTTCCCTTATAATTGTTATAATATATAATCAACATAAATTAATATAAAGGAGATATATATTATGATTAAAATTTCACCTTCTATTCTTTCCTGCGATTACTCTAAAATGGGTGAGGAATTCGAAAATATGAAGCGATGCGGTGCCGACTGGCTCCACATCGACGTAATGGACGGACATTTCGTTCCCAATATCACCTTAGGCGCTCCTCTGGTAAAGTGTCTGAGAAAATGCTCCGACCTTCTTTTTGACTGCCATCTGATGATAAGCGACCCGCTTAAATATATCCCTGATTTCATAAACGCCGGCGCAGACCTTATCTGCTTCCATGTCGAGGCTGACTCTCCCATCGAGGAGACTATAGATTTCATCAGAGAAAAAGGTAAAATTGCCGCCTTAGCCGTTAAACCCGGAACAGAAATCGAAGCAGTTTACCCCTACCTCGAAAAATTAGGTATGGTCCTCGTTATGACCGTAGAGCCCGGCTTCGGCGGTCAGAGCTTTATGGCTGATATGATGCCTAAAATCGAAAAGCTCCGTGAGGAATGCAGGAAAAGAGGCATCGAAATGGACATACAGGTAGACGGCGGCATCTCTCCCGCTACAGTCGAAACAGCTGCCAAGGCAGGTGCTAATGTTCTCGTGGCAGGCTCTGCGATTTTCTGTGCAGAGGATCCGAAGGAGGCTATCACCACCCTTCGCGAAAAAGCCGCCAAATACTTTTAATCCGAGGTACTGTTATGCAAAGCAGTAAAGAAAGCTTTACCTTCAGAAATCCTATTTTCAGATATAACGCTGATGTCCTCGCCATCTGTCTCGCCCTGTCGGCTGTAGGCATTTTTCTGTGGGGAATTCACGCACTGTGGCAGATTCTTCTCTGCTCTCTTACGGCAGTAGTCTGCGAAGCCGTAAGCTTTAAGGCTGTACTGAAAAAGAACACAACGGGAGACCTGAGCGCTCTTACGACAGGTATGATTATCGCACTTCTCCTTCCCGTTTCCGCCCCCTTTTATGTGGGTATGAGTGCTTCAGCCTTCGCCATTCTCGTAGCAAAGCTTCCCTTCGGTGATGTGAGAAACACTCCGTTTCTTCCCTCGGCAGCAGGCTTCTGCTTCGCGGCTATGATGTTCACCGATACGGTATTTACCTACCCCGCCGCAGGCAGCGATTTCGCCTTTTACGGTACCGAAGACTTCGTAAAGGGTTCCACTCTTTTCGATATGCTCTCTAAGGGAAACAGCCTTTCCCTGAATGTTTTCGGCAGAGCTTCCCTCCTGTCAGGCAGTTATCCCGGTGCTATAGGCACTACGAGCATGCTCGTTTTACTCGGAGGCTTCGGCTATATGGCTGTAAGACATCCGAAAAGACTCTTCTCTTCGGCAGGCTACCTTCTTTCTGCCGCCGTTTTCGCCTTCCTTTTTCCGAGAGTAAACTCCGGAAGATTCTCTTCCGTTATCATCGAGCTGTGTGCAGGCGGACTTATCTTCTCTGCCCTGCTTCTCATAACAGACCCGGTCTCTTCACCGAGAAAACCCGAAAGAGCCTTTTTCTACGGACTTACGGGCGGTGCGATCTGTATGCTTCTGAGATACTTTTCGAAAACTCCCGATGCCGCCTGCTTCAGCATTCTCATAACCAATGCTCTCTGGCCCGCGCTTACAGGTGAAACCATCCTGTCGAAAAAAACGGCTGAGAAATACAAAAAGCCTCTTATGAAGAAAAAAGATTCTCTTAAAAGAAAGGCGGGTACAGAATGAAAAATAAAAAATCAGCACCCGTCCTGAGCCTTTCCACTGCTCTTTTTAAGGGTAGCTTCGTTCATAATCCCGTGCTTACGCAGATAATCGGCATCTGCCCCATAGTAGGTGCCGCCACCACCACGGTAAACGGCTTATGTGTGGCAGTGGGAATTACGGCTGTTCTCATACTCTCGGAGACGGTGACGAGCCTGATTCTGAAAAAGCTCCCCCGATGGGTGCGTATGGCTGTTTACACCCTGCTTTCCCTTTCGGTAGTTCTTCTGTGTGACAGATATATATTCGCTCTGGCTCCCGACAAGGGTGCGAGCCTCGGAATATACTTCTATCTGCTGAGTGTAAATGCTCTCACTGTCATCCGCTGTGAAAAGTTCGCCTGTAAAACCACCGTCATAAATGCAGCTGCCGATGCTTTGGCAGCAGGCATAGGCTACGGTGCAGTCGCCCTCATAGTCGGTATCTTCAGAGAATATCTTACCTACGGTACTCTCTTTTCCTCAGCGGAGGCTCTGCCCCGTTTCCCTCAGGCGACCATGCCCTTCCTGACACTGGTAATTTTAGGCTTTTTAGCCGCAGGACACAAATGGCTTCTCATTAAATTCTATCCCGATGAGGTGCGTGACACCTTCTCTATGAAGGCAGCGACGGAAAAGCCCGTAAAAAAAGATCCGGGTCTTTTCTCCGATAAAAAGAAATCCTATCCGAAGGTTATCCGTGACTACGACGAAAAAATCCGTCCGAGACACAGTACACAGGAGGATAAGAAAGGCGGTGCAGAGTAATGACACAGTTTACCTCTATGCTCACTGCCGCCCTTTATGCCATGCTGGTGCAGAATATGATTTTCAGCACAGGCTACGGTATGAGCGAAAGCATCCGAATGGCCAAACGGCCGAAGCACTTTTTTATGTACGGAGGTACGGTTACCTTCTTTTCTCTGACGCTTTCCCTTATATGCTTCTTCCTTAATAAGATCCCCTTTATCTTCGCTCTCGAAACCAAATACCGCATCGCATTATACACTCTCGTGCTTTTAGCTCTGTATCTGATAACAGCTCTTTTCTGTCTCACGGTGCTGAAGGCTGACAAAAAATTCATGAACTCGCTGGGTATGTGTGCACTGAACACACTGATTATCGCTCTGCCCGTAGTCGACTTCAAGGCAGGCTATACTCTTGCCGAAACGGTAGGTATGGGTATCGGTGCAGGACTGGCGTTCACTCTTTCCGTTCTGCTCATAAACACAGGCATGAAGCACATCCGTAATAACCGCTACATCCCCGAAATATTCAGAGGGACTCCCTCCCTTTTCATTTACATTTCACTTATCGCTCTGGCTATGAGCTGTATTTCAGGCCAATCTCTCTTTGTATAAGGATAAATATATTATGTCGAAGAAAAAAACAGAAAAGAAAAAAACTCCCTATCCCGAAAACGGCAGGGTAAGAATAAGACACAGCTATTACACCTTCGCCCGCGAATTCCCCTCGAAGATTTTACCTCTGGAGGGTAAAAGAAGAAAGCACAGGAAAAACCGCATAGTGAAAAATATTCTCCTCTGCTTTGTTTTCATTTTTCTTATGCTCCTGTCCTATTTCACGGTAAATCTTTTCACTGACATCTCCTACACGGACGCAGACAAGCTTACCGCTTTCTCAGAAAGCACATCACCCGAAAGCGAAAACGAAGCCTCTGAGCCTGCCCTTCCCTTCGGCGGTGACAGTGTAAAAGCTCTGTATATGCCCGCAGAAAATTTAGGAGACAAAGAATACATCAGCTTCTTCATTAAGCAGATTAAGCGTAAAAACTGCAACAGTGCGGTGATAGACTTCAAAAACAGCGAAGGTAAGCTTTCCTACACCTCTCTTAACGAACACGCCATTACGGCAAGAGTCGCCCTTTTCGACAATAATACCGTAAGACAGGCTCTCGACCTTTTCGAAAAGGAAGGCATCAAGGTTATCGCCCGTATCTGCTGCTTCAGCGATAACGCTGTGGCCACGGCAAATCCGTCTTTGGCGGTCAAGTATATGGACACAGATGTAAACTGGATCGATGCAGGGGCTGAAAACGGAGGCAAGAGCCGTCTTAACCCTCTTTCTAAGGATGCGAGAAAATATATTCTCTCTGTCATAGAGGAGGTTCTGCAGTTTAAAGTCGACGGTATACTGCTGGAAGAGGTCTCCTTCCCCTCGGGCGAGCATGTTTCCACCGCATCCTATCCCGGTGAAAAGAAGGGACAGAGCAGAAACAAGGCTCTCCTTTCCTTCCTCGAGCAGGTGCACGGACTTACAGGTGATGAACGCCTGCTTCTGCTGGGACACAGTGCCAACGACATCCTCGAAACGAACAACGAGCTATACTTCGGCTCTATGCTTACGGGGGCAGTCGACGGCTTCTCGGTAAACACAGCCGAAAGGCCCGAAAACATCATCGCAGACAAAAAAACAGACTACGCTTCCCTTTTCTCTCTTTTCTCTTCACTTAAAAACAATATAGGCGAAAAGAGAACGGTTTACACCGTAGACGAAAAGGAATATTCAGCCTCACTCCTTCGCAAAATGCAGAAGGCAGGCTTCACAGATTTCATCATTTACAGCCCGGAGGGCATATACTGAAAGGAATAAATTATGACTAAAACCGCTTTTATTGCCATCGTAGGCAGACCTAATGTAGGCAAATCCTCCATCCTCAACCGTATGCTCGGTCAGAAAATCGCCATCGTTTCCGATAAGCCTCAGACCACCCGCACACGTATTATGGGTGTTCTTACGGAAGGCGAAACACAGCTCGTTTTCACTGACACGCCCGGCTTTCACCGCCCTAAAACGAAGTTGGGTGAAAAGATGATCAAGGCTGTGGGCGACAGTATTTCCGGTGTGGATGCCTGTCTTTTCGTGGTAGAATGTACCGAAGAAATCAAAGACAGCGAAAAGGAGCTTCTGGAAAAGTTCCGTCAGCAGAAAATGCCCGTAGTTCTCGCTATCAATAAAATAGACACCATCGAAAACAAGGAAGATATAATGCCGAAAATTATGCAGATGGCAGCAGAATATAACTTCGAGGCCATCGTTCCTGTTTCCGCCGCCAAAAACGACGGTATAGACGAGCTAAAAAAGGAGCTTGAGGCTTTAGCCTTCCCCTCAGAGCATTTCTTCCCCGAGGACACCCTCACCGACCAGCCCGAAAGAGTTCTCGCCTCTGAAATCATCAGAGAAAAGATGCTCCGCCTTTTAGACAAGGAAATACCTCACGGTGTAGCCGTTTCCATCGAAAAAATGCGTGAAAGGTCAGACACGGACCTTATGGACATCGAAGCTACCATTTACTGTGAAAGAGAGAGCCATAAGGGTATCATCATCGGTAAAAAGGGTGCTTCCCTCAAGCGCATCTCCACCTACGCACGACAGGATATGGAAAAGTTTTTCGGCATCCGTGTAAACCTCCGGTGCTGGGTCAAGGTAAAAGAGGATTGGCGGAACAGAGAGGGACTTATTCATAATTTCGGGTTGGATTGATGCGGAAAGATTAATTCGCAATTTTCAATGCGCAATTCACAATTGTGAATTCTGAATTGAATAATTGCATTATTGACACTTTTCTGCAAATGATATGTGTATCATTTACAGTGAGGTGTTACCGATGAACAAACAGGATTTATGGAATATTTTTATGAAAACAGGCAAGGTTTCCGACTATCTCCGGTACAAAAATGCCGTAGACAGACATCCGGATTTTCTCGATTCGATGGATATGGAGGCCGCCGAAGAATTTTATCTGAACAACCCCCACGCCGAGGAGTTTGACTATGACGATTTTGACGGATGGTATAATAATTAACGAAAAGCCTCTTAAGGATAAAGATAAACTCATTACCGTTCTCACCCGTGAGAGGGGTGTTATAAACGTCTTCGCTAACGGTGCCAAGGTAGGAAAGCACAGCAGTGCCACAGGTCTTCTCGCCTACTCCGACCTCTCTCTGGCGAGCACACGGGGTGACTCCTATGTGCTTAAGGATGCGGTGCCGAAGCAGGTGTTTTTCCGTCTGCGTGAGGATCTGACGGTTCTTTCTCTGGCTCAGTATTTCGCTGAGCTTACATACGAGCTTTGCCCCCGAGAGGACAAGGCAGACAATGAGCTTTCCCTCATACTCAATGCCCTTCATCTCCTCTGCGACGGAAAAAAGGATATTTCTCTGATAAAAAGTGTAACGGAGCTTCGTCTGCTTACACTGGCAGGATATATGCCAGCTGTGGAATGCTGCTGTGAATGCGGATGCGACCTTAAGGATGAAAAGCTTTTCTTCGACTATACTACCGGAGAATTTTTCTGTGAAAAATGTAAAGGAAATAAAAGACTTCTCCCCTGCTCCCCCGGTGTGCTGACAGCTATGCGGTATATCTGTCTTGCCCCCGCAAATAAAATTTTCAGCTTTTCTCTTTCCCCTGACGGGCTTACTGCTCTGTCTGAAATTTCGGAAAGGTATCTGAAAAGCATCACACGTAAGAAATTTAAAACACTGGACTTTTATAAAAAAATGATGTGAGGTTAAAGCAATGAATAAACATCATATTTCACTGGAACTCAATAAAGTGCTCGCTCTGCTTACGAAATATACCACCTGTGAGGATGCGAGATATATGGCAGAGCATCTGGAGCCCGAGACCAACCTCGCCCTGGCAAAGGCACTTTTAGGTCAGACAGAGGATGCCCACGCGCTTATGGCGAAATTCGGTGCACCCTCCTTCGGCTCTCTTAAAAATGTAAACAACGCACTCAGCCGTGCCAATGCGGGGAGTGTTCTTAATATGCGCGAGCTTCTCGACATAGCCGAGGTCCTTCGCGTCATCCGTGCTCTCAGCGACTGGAGAAGTAAAAACGCAGGTATCACCACACGTATCGATACACTCTTTTACTCCATGTCACCTAATAAATTCCTCGAGGACAGAATCACCACTGCCATCATCAGTGAAGAGGAAATGAGCGACAACGCTTCCCCTGCCCTCTACGAAATCAGAAGAAAAATCCGTGCCGCCTCCTCTAAGGTACGCGACCAGCTGGACAAGCTCACCCGCTCACAGCATTATCAGAAGTTTCTGCGTGACTCCATCGTCACTATGAGAAACGGCAGATATGTGGTACCTGTAAAAATCGAGCACAGAAACGAAATCAGCGGTCTTGTCCACGACACATCCTCAAGCGGTGCCACCGTATTCGTAGAGCCTGCCGCAGTAGTGGAGGCAAACAACGAAATCAAGGTCTTACAGGGCAAGGAAAGAGAAGAAATCGAGCGCATCCTCTACGAGCTTTCAGCGGAAGCAGGCGGCTTTTACGAGGGCATCAAGGCAAGCTACGAATGTGCTGTGGAGCTTAATCTTATCTTCGCCAAGGCAAAGCTCGCCTACGCCATGAAGGCCACTGTACCCATTCTCAATGACGAGGGTATTATTAATCTTAAGCAGGCAAGACACCCCCTCATCGATCCGAAAAAGGTCGTTCCCACCGATATTATGCTCGGTGAAAGCTTCGACACACTCATCATCACAGGCCCGAATACAGGCGGTAAAACCGTCTCCATAAAAACCGTAGGTCTGATGTGTCTGATGGCTATGTGCGGCCTTATGCTCCCCGTAAAGGATCAGAGCCGTGTGAGTGTCTTTGATCACATTTTAGCCGACATCGGTGACGAGCAGAGCATCGAGCAGTCTCTTTCCACCTTCTCGTCACATATGGTAAACATCATAAATATTATCGACATAGCCGATGACCGTTCTTTAGTGCTTATCGACGAATTAGGTGCAGGCACCGACCCCATCGAGGGTGCCGCTCTGGCCATCTCTATTCTCGAATCATTACATCATAAGGGCGCAAGAATAGCCGCCACCACCCACTATGCCGAGCTTAAGGCTTATGCATTACAGACACCGGGCATAGAAAACGGCTCCTGTGAATTCGATGTGTCCTCGCTCAAGCCCACCTACCGTCTTCTGATCGGTACTCCCGGCCGCTCAAACGCCTTCGCCATCTCCCTTCGTTTAGGTATGGAGGAAAGCATCATCGACAGAGCGAAGGAGCTCGTCTCCAAGGAAAGCACACAGTTCGAAAACGTAATCGAGTCTCTCGAAAAATCCCGCCAGCAGTTCGAGGAGCAGGCAAAGGAGGCCGAATCCCTGAAGGCTCAGGCTGAAATAGAAAAGGCACAGGCACAGAAATACAAGGACAGCATCGAAGAAATGCGTCAGAAGGAGCTGGAAAAGGCTCAGAGTCAGGCTCTTAAGATAGTCGAGCAGGCGAAACGCAGCGCCTACGCTCTTACGGCTGAACTCGAAAAGCTGAAAAAGGAAAGTGATAAGAATGCCGACAAGGCTGAAATGCTCCGCAGAGCAAAGCAGCTGATGAAAAAAGGTCTCGCTGACTTCGACGATATTACCAACCCTGTGGTAGCCGCTGTTATCGAGGATGAAAACTATGTTCTCCCCCGTCCTCTCAAGCTCGGTGATGAGGTATTTCTCGTGGATATGGGTAAAACAGCCACAGTTACCGCACTCGAGGACAGAAAGGGAAACATAGAGGTTCTCGCAGGCATTATGAAGATGCGTACGCCCCTTTCTAATGTCCGTCTCGCCGAAAAGCAGAAGGCCAAGACAAACAAAAACCGCAGTGTACCCAATAAAAAAGAACACATATTCTCTCCAGGCAGTGAGGCTCAGACACGGTGCGACCTGAGAGGAATGAACATAGAAGAGGGTGTCCTCGAGCTTGAGCGCTATATCGATCAGGCTCTCCGTCTCGGGCTCGGTGAAATCACTGTTATCCACGGCAAGGGAACGGGCGCACTCCGTAAGGGTATACAGGAATATCTTCGGAAAAGTAAATATGTAAAAGCCTTCCGTCTCGGCGTTTACGGCGAGGGTGAGACGGGGGTTACTATAGTGACACTGAAGTAATTCACCGGTCGGATTATATGGCCTAGGTTTTGCGAACGCAGAACGCAGAGTGCAGAACGCAGAACAGGCGGAGAATACTTCGAAAAACAGTAAATGATATTCCGCCACTTTTGTGTTGTGTAACCTCTCCGTCAACCTGTCGGTTGCCACCTCTCCTTTCAGGCGAGGCTTAATCAGGTGGCACCTGTCGGTGCTGTTGAGACCTCTCCGTCAACCTGTCGGTGCTGTTGTATCGTAAGGGCGACCGTCGATTATCCGCAAAAAAACAAGACAATTTATAATTTACCTTTTACTTTTTACTCCGCACCTTTCTCTGCGGAGATAATCTGAAATATTATACCGCGGTAAACCCGCGACCTAAATTTTATATTCTGCATTTAACAAGGAGGATATTAAATGAAAAAACTACTGACCCTTTTAATCGCTCTGCTGTTCATCGTCTGCTCTTCTGCCCTGCTTTCACTCGGTGCGGAAAGCACTACCGACAGCAGGATAAAGGAAATACAGCAATACCTTAACAGCGAATTTTCCGACTACATAAGCTACATTCCCTGTGACGGTGTGACATCCCCCTATATGTGTAAAGCTCTCATTTTTGCTCTGCAGGCGCTCGAAGGCCTGCCGACAGATGTAGCCAACGGAAACTTCGGTCCCACTACCAAAAAGTGCTGTCCCACTATTCCCTACGAAAAAAACAGCACTGCTTCTCTCTCCTACTCCGGAAAAAGCTATACGGATAAGCAGCTCAGAGAATTCATCTTCCTTCTCGAATATGCTCTTTATGTAAACGGCTTCGATGCAGGTGAAGCCGACGGAGTTTTCGACAGCGAAACAGAAAAAGCTCTCTCGGAGTTCCAGACTCTTATGGGACTCGAGATTACATCGAAGGCTGATCTGTCCACCTGGCTGAGTCTTCTGACCGCACCGGGAGACACCTCCCGTGAGGCTGTAGCCGCTGACAGTGCCACTATTTTAGACGAAGCTAAAGCTAAGCTGCTCTACGACGAAGGCTACCGCTACATAGGCAGATACCTTACCAATGCCTCCTCGGGCTATGATAAAGCTATAACGAGAAACGACGCAGAGATAATTCTCGGTGCAGGTCTTAAATTTTTCCCCATCTACCAGACCTCC
>JAZUOC010000033.1:0-29858 GCA_045604465.1 Acutalibacteraceae bacterium | reverse complement strand
TCAAAATGGCAACATGTGCTTTCAGCGATATTCTGCCTGCGGCAGAGTGAAATTTTCACTACAGTGAAAGTGATATTGAAACCTTCGGCTTCTGTTACATTTTCACAATGAAACAAAGCACATTAACTGATATGCTTATACTCTCTCTTATTTTAACAATAGAACTTATATATTGAATAAGTTCTTGAAAAATTGAGCCAATTTAATAAAAAAGCATTTTATTTCATCGAAAAAATCAGTATGTACGGCATTGCAATGTTCACACATTTCGGTATCTGACTGAAGCTCACCATAAAGACCATAGGGTATTTCAGCCGTCATATAGTCAGGTATTTCAACACCTAAAGCATACAGAGCAATAGCCGCTACATCGCGGTTTTTTACGTCTTCACTAAAAGTTATATTACTCACTGAATACCCCTGCACAGCAAGAACGGCTGAGCTTTCCTCGACGGTATTACCGCCATGTCCGTTATGAGTTTCACCGTGATCTGCAACAACTATAAAAAGACCTTTTTCCATCAATCCGTTTGACTCAATAGCCTCATATATTCTTCCGATATATGTATCTGCTTCACGGATTGATTCATAGTATTTTTCACTGAAACCGCCGTAAGCATGAGCAGCGTGATCAACCTCATCGAGCTGGACAAACATAAGCGTAGGACTGTTACCCTCATTGAAATAACTTACAATACTATCCGTTACAAGAGCATCATTACTCTTGTTGATTTTTTTGACATTTATGTCATTTTCGATTATCCCTTTATTGATAGGCGACCAATTATTAAAAGAAACCAACTCCGCTTCGGGATATTTTTCTCTTACAAAATAAAATATTGAATTAAATTCTTCTTTTGATGTGCGTTCTGTTGTTTCACATATTTCATTGGTAAGTCCGTGCGTCTCACAGGATACACCTGTAAGTATAGAGCCCCAGTTCTGTGCACTGATGGTGATGCTTTCAGTGTGAGCATTGTGGCGTACGGCACCGTCATCGAAGATTATGTCAAAGCAAGGTGTCTCAACATTACCAAAAGCAGCACCTGCACCGTCTATACCGATAATATAAACATGCTCATAATCACCGAATCCGGGTATATCTTCAGCATGTGCAGAAACAAATACAGAACAGCTGAATAACATTACAACAATAAGTAAAACAGAAATGATTTTTTTAATCATTATAATACCACCTTTCTGATTTCTATTTTAGCATTTACTCGCTAATTTTTCAATAGACAAGAAGCAAAAACGCCTCAATTTTATTTCTTAAAATATATAAAGATGCAGGCTGTTATTACAATCGGGTGCGGGTGTCTCGCCCTCACCTATTCATTATTCACTATTACTTCTTACTTCCAAAAATCGACCCTAAGGATTAGTGAAAAGTGAACAGTGAAGAAGTAAAAAGTAAAATCGACGAATCTCTATCGAAATTCGTCGATTTTTGGCTGCGGAACTAGGATTCGAACCCAGACAAACAGAGTCAGAGTCTGCTGTGCTACCCTTACACAATTCCGCAACGAACAAGTGATATTATACACATCTGTACTGCAAAAGTCAAGTGTTTTTCTGAAGTTTTTTAATTTTTTTCTTGTCTGTTTTTATTTTCTTTTTCAACAATAATACCTATGCTTATTCAACAAAACCTAAAAACTATTTTTGTTATGTTTGTACAGTTTTATTCTTGTCTTTTTCGGCGGTAAATGATAGAATATTCGAGGTAAAAAATGATATACCAATAACAAGAAAATAATATCGGAGGTTCAATTATGAGTTTATTAGGCGGAGTCATTTCCATCAGTAACATCTCAACCTTACTTTTAGTAGTGTTCGCTGTTCTCTTCGGCGGTTACGCTCTCGGCAGAATCACAGTTAAGGGTATCTCTCTGGGCGACGCAGGCGTGTTTATTGTCGCTCTTCTTCTCGGCGCTCTTGCTTTCAGCGTAAATGCTGACGGACAGTTAGTATTCGCTCTTTCCTCTAAGCCTTATGACTTTAACGCGGGACTTTCACTGGTCGAAAGCCTGGGTCTCGTTCTTTTCGTAACATCAGTAGGCTTTATCGCAGGTCCGAAATTCTTCGGCAACTTCAAAAGAAACTTCAAATCCTATGTTCTCTTAGGTCTTATCATAATCCTCGCAGGCGGTCTTTCCGCTGCCGGCTGTATCGCTCTCGGTGAGGTAATCGGTTACGGCGGTTCTATCACTGAACAGGACGGCTTCGTCGCTATGATCGTAGGTCTTCTCTCAGGCTCTCTTACCTCTACTCCTGCTTTCTCAGCAGCTAAGGCCACAGTAGCAGAGCAGTATCAGGCTCTCGTTTCCGTGGGTCACGGCATCGCTTACATCTTCGGTGTTATCGGCGTAGTTCTCTTCGTTCAGATCATCCCCAAGCTCACAAAGGCTAATATGGACGAAGAAAGAGCAAAGCTCGTAATCAAGGAAGAAGAGGAAAAGAAGGTCTACACAGGTAAGCTTTTCCACCTGGATCACATGGGTATCGCAGCCTTCTCTCTCGCTGCTATCCTCGGCTCATTCCTCGGTCAGATAAAAATTCCTCTTTCCTCCGCAGGTCTCAGCGGCACCTGCTTCTCACTTACAACCACAGGCGGGTGCCTTCTTGTAAGCCTCGTGCTCGGCCATTTCTCACGCATCGGTAAGCTCAGCATTATGCCCGAGCATACAACTCTCAAGCTGTTCCGTGAGCTTGGTCTCGTACTCTTCCTCGTAGGTGCAGGTATCCCCGGCGGTGCAGAATTCGTAGAGAATTTCGATGCTATGTACTTCGTTTACGGTATCATTATGACTCTCGTTCCTCTTCTCATCGGTTATCTTTTCGCTAAGTATGTCCTCAAATTAAGCCTTCTCAATAACCTCGGCTCAATCACAGGCGGTATGACCTCAACTCCCGCCCTCGGTACTCTCATCGGCACTGCAGGTACAGAGGATGTGGCAGCGGCTTATGCTTCCACCTACCCCATCGCACTTATCGCAGTTGTGCTTGTGTCACAGTTCCTTATCATTCTTTTCTGATTAAGGCAAGATAAAATTTTACACCGCAGATGTTAAAGTCTGCGGTGTTTTTTTACCTCTCCGTCAACCTATCGGTTGACACCTCTCCTTTCAGGCGAGGCAGAACCCTTTTGTCCGTTCCTCTGTCACGGACATTTTTCTCTCCGAGAACGGGCACTCCCTCGTCACTGCGTGACACTCCCTCTGACAGAGGGAATTACCTTTCAGTCGAGGCTTATTCAGGCTCTTCAGAAAGTCGGTAGCATATGGTCTATTACCCACATTTTAACTACTGCGAGCATTTCTCTCATATAATTCGTGGGTACTGTGTACCATACTATATCTGTTCCGAGATGGGATACTTCGAGGAAGCCTGCATCCTTAGCGTAATTTGCACTGCGGTAAACGTGATAACCGTTAGTGACGAAAACCACCGACGAGGTTGGCATCCCCTTTTCAGTCATAATGGAATAGGAATTTCTGAAATTCGTTATGGTGGAGTCTGACTTATCCTCCATTATAATTTTTCCTTCGGGAACCCCCTTTTCCACAAGGTATCTTTTCATAGCCAGAGCTTCGGAAATATCCTCCTGCGCACCCTGTCCACCTGAAACGATGATTACTGCATCGGGATTCTTTAAATGGTATTCATATGTCTTGTCGAGTCTTTTGGCCAGCGCTATGCTTACTCTGTCTCCTCTGACGGCACAGCCGAGAACGATAACCGTCTGCTCAGTGTAATCTGCCGTATCGTTACCGCCGTAAATACCGAGAAAAGCACCGAATGCTATCAGTAGGGACAGGCCGACACCGAGGAAAATATGGATGATTTTAATATGCTTTATTTTTTCGAAGAAAACGCCGTAGGCCGTCAGCACCGCTCCGAGACCGTAAACAGGCACCAGACCGAAGCTGAAATTGGCTATTACGGACATCAGAAGACCGTTACCGAGAAGAAGTGCGCCACAGATTATGGCAGTATATTTAACTGTTTTTTTCATAAAGTCACCTTCCTTATTCTGCTTTCAGTGTAGCATAAGAAAAGACCGCAAGGCAAGAGCCCTACGGTCATATTAAGGAAATCTTAAGAAATAACCTCTCCGTCAACCTTACGGTTGACACCGTTTCTTTCATACGAGGCTTTTTTACGGAAGCTTATAGCCTGCGGCAAGGTAAATTCTGTACCAGTCCTCACGGGAAAGGGTTACATCAGCCGCCTCGGCTACTGCCCTTATACGGTTGGGGTTAGTAGAACCGACAATAGGCTGCATCTTTTCGGGAAGTCTTAACAGCCAGGCTATGGCAACACCTGTGTCGGTGATACCGTACTTCTCTGCTACCTCGTCTATAACCTTATGGAGCTCCTTATACTTTTTATTTTTAAGGAAGCTTCCCTCGATGAAGCCGTACTGTAAGGGTGACCAGGGCTGAACGGTTATACCGTTAAGTCGGCAGTAATCACGAAGATAGCCGTCATAGTTCACGCCGTCAGCATTAGGAAGATTGACATTGGCACCGCTTGCAATCATAGAGGCATTAGTAACGGAAAGCTGCATCTGATTAAAGAGAAGAGGCTGTTTTACGCTCTTTTTAAGAAGCTCTATCTGCATAGGACTGTGGTTTGAAACACCGAAATATTTTACCTTACCCGCCTTTTCTAATTCATCAAATGCTTCTGCAACCTCATCAGGTTCCATAAGTAAATCGGGGCGGTGAAGAAGAAGAGTATCCACTCTGTCCACACCGAGTCTTTTTAAAGAGCCATCTACCGATGAAATGATATGCTCCTTTGAAAAATCGTACATAACGTGAGGTACGATGGAGCATTTGGTCTGGATGAAAATTTTATCCTTTAAAGATGGATTTCTCTTAAGCGCCGCACCGAAAACCTCTTCGCATTTACCTCTGCCGTAAATGTCAGCGTGGTCGAAGTAGTTGAAGCCGAGCTCTACGGCATTATTAAGATAAAAGTCCATTTCCCTGTCAGACTTATCGGCTATTCTCATACAGCCCAGGGCTACCTGTGATATTTTTTCTTCGGGAGTAAATGAGGTTATGTATTTCATAGTGAGTCTCCTTTTCTTTTATTGGCATCTCCACATATAATATAAAGTGTAGCTTTCGCTGTCATAATAGTACAGTTTAAAATGATTTTCGGAAAGTTCTCCGGAACATCCTGAATTTAAGTAATAGCAGTCGCCTTCATTCAGCTTTTGTAAAAAGTCTTTATCACCTTTGTCTTCACTGTAAAGAAAATCATCTTCGAACTTTTCCATATAGCGTTTTATTTCAGGTATATTTTCGGTATTTACGGACAAATAAGCACTTTCAAGCTGACTTGAAACATCTGAATTATAATAATATTCAGAATAACAAATAGCATCACCGGGAACCATTTTTTCATTTATCGCACTGTCATAAAACCCGCTGACGATTTTTTCATCCTCATATATTTCTTCTTCGGATGAAAAAACGAAGGAAATGCTGCTGAGAAAAAGGATTAAAAGTATGGCTGTGATAATCTTTTTGAGTTTCATATCAATTATACACATCCCTTCTGTGTCCTACACATAAAATCAGAATAACGATTCTGTCATCCTCTATTTCGGCAAGAAGGCGGTAATCACCTACACGGTAGCGCCACTGTCCGCTTTTATCGGCAGTGAGGCCTTTTCCGTGCTGACGGGGATTTTCACATCCCTCCAAATTTTTCCTTATCCAACCTAAAATCAGTGAAGCGGTGTGCTTATCCATTTTTTTCAGCTGCTTCAAAGCCTTCTCTGTAATTTCAACTTTATATTTCATTTCATTTCAGTCCCAGTTCCCTTTCAACTTCGTCAAGAGAGTAGGTGACAGGATTCTTTTTATACTCTGCCAAAGCCTTACTGAACATTTCGAGGTCATATTCATTTTCGATTTTCTCCATAACTGACTGTCTGATAAGCTCAGAAACAGAAAGGCTGTTAATTTCAGCGTATTTTTTTATAAGTAAGGTATCTTCTTCGCTTAATCTTAAAGATATAGTCATTTATAACACTCCTCTCTGTATTACATTGTATTACACTTTTATTTCTTTGTCAATATTGTTTGAGTAAAAAAGATAAATATTCCGAAACAGAAAAGTCCCTGCATTTTACTGCAAGGACTTAATCTTTTTGTTTATCTTATTTTTTAGAATTAAGATATTCTTCTCTGCCCAGTTCGTAAAGGTTATTACCTTCGCTGTCGATAATAACTACGAGAGGCATATCCTCTACATAAAGCTCACGGAGTGCTTCTGCACCGAGATCCTCGTATGCGATGAGCTTTGCACTCTTGATGCACTTAGCTAAAAGAGCACCTGCACCGCCGATAGCACCGAAGTAAACACCACTGTACTTCTTCATAGCGTCTACTACCTCAGGAAGTCTTGCACCTTTACCGATCATACCTCTGGCACCTACGCTCATCATAGTGGGAGCATAAGCATCCATTCTGCCGCTGGTTGTGGGGCCTGCTGAGCCGATTACAGTACCGGGCTTAGCGGGTGTGGGACCTACGTAGTAGATGGTAGCATTCATGGGATCGATGGGTAATTCTTCACCCTTTGCGAGGGATTCACACATTCTCTTGTGTCCTGCGTCTCTCGAGGTGTAGATGATACCTGTAAGAAGAACTCTGTCGCCTGCCTTGAGGGTTCTGGCGAGCTCTTCGGTAAGGGGTAATGTAATTTTCTTTTCCATTTTAGATTACCTCCGACTGATGACGTGTTACGTGGCAGTTGATGTTGATAGCACAGGGCATACCTGCGATGTGAGTGGGAAGAGTTTCGATGTTAAGACCGATAGCTGTGGTCTTACCGCCGAAGCCCTGAGGTCCGATGCCGAGCTCATTGATCTTTTCGAGCATTTCCTTTTCAAGATCTGCATAGTAGGGATCGGGATTTTCGGAATCGATGGGTCTCATAAGAGCCTTCTTAGCTAAAAGAGCAGCCTTATCAAATGTGCCGCCGATACCTACGCCTACTACCATGGGAGGACAGGGGTTAGGGCCTGCTGTTTCGACTGTTTCGATGATGAAATCCTTGATGCCCTGAAGACCTGCAGAGGGCTTGAACATACGGATAGCGCTCATATTTTCACTGCCGAAGCCCTTGGGGCCTACGGTGATTTTAATGTTTTCGCCGGGAACGATTTCTGTGTAGAGCATAGCGGGTGTGTTGTCACCTGTGTTACCTCTTCTGATGGGGTCCTTAACCACGCTCTTACGGAGATAACCCTTGTCATAACCTCTGCGGACACCTTCGTTAACAGCATCCATAAGATTTTCACCTACAATGTGTACATCCTGACCGATTTCAAGGAATACACAAGCCATACCTGTATCCTGACAGATAGGTACATTTTCGTTGTCAGCGATTTTATAGTTTTCGATGATGTCATCGAGGATACCCTGAGCGATAAGTCCGTCCTCGCACTTACGGCAGGATTCGATGGCACACTTTACGTCACCGGGAAGGTGGCAGTTAGCTTCGATGCAAAGCTTTTCAATAGTGTCTCTTATAATATCTGTACTGATTTCGCGCATAGTCTTATCTCCTTATCTTTCGTGACGTGCATACTTGGGAAGAAGAAGGGGTGATACTGCATCTGTAGCAAGACCTGCCTCTTCGAGCTCCTTGGCATAAGCGTCAATGTGGTCAAGATTCATTTCGCCGATTGTTACTTCCTTGGCCTTCTTAGCTGCAGCCTTACCTGCATTTCTGCCGAATACGATGATGTCGAGAAGTGAGTTACCCATAAGTCTGTTTCTGCCATGGATACCGCCTACTGCTTCACCGGCAACAAGAAGGTTGTCGATAGCCTTGGTAAAGCCTTCGCCGCCGATTTCGAGACCGCCGTTCTGATAGTGAAGTGTGGGATAAACGAGGATAGGCTGCTTTCTCATATCAATGCCGTAGTTAAGATACATACGCATCATAGCAGGAATTCTCTTTTCGATGGTGCCTTCACCGCCGATAATTTCGATCATCGGAGTGTCAAGCCATACACCCTTACCCTGAGGAGTATCCACACCCTTACCGTTAGCACATTCGCGGATAATAGCGGATGCGGAAACGTCTCTTGTCTCGAGAGGATGAGCATAAGCCTCACCGTCTTTATTAACGAGCATAGCACCGAGTGAACGAACCTTCTCGGTTACGAGAGCACCGAAAAGCTGAGAGGGATAAGCAACACCTGTGGGGTGATACTGGATAGTGTCCTGATAAAGGAGAGGTGCACCTGCTCTGTAGCCGAGGACAAGACCGTCAGCTGTAGCACCGTAGTGGTTTGAGGTGGGGAAGTTCTGATAGTGAAGTCTGCCTGCACCGCCGGTAGCGATAACTACAGTCTTTGCTTTTGCTACGAGGTAGTCGCCTGTTTCCATATTAAGGAGAACTGCACCTGCTACCTGACCCTTATCGTCCTTGATAAGCTCAACTGCAGAGGTAAATTCGATAACGGGAATGTTTCTGTTAAGAACCTCGTCACGGAGGTTTCTCATAATTTCAGCACCCGAGTAGTCCTTACAGGCGTGCATTCTCTTTCTCGAGGTACCACCGCCGTGGGTGGTAACCATTTTGCCGTCCTCTTCCTTATCGAACATAACGCCCAGGTCATTGAGCCATCTGATAGCATCGGGAGCTTCCATAACGAGTCTTCTGAGAAGCTCGGGTCTTGCTGCGAAGTGACCGCCGCCGAAGGCATCAAGATAATGCTGTACGGGAGAGTCGTTTTCCTTGTCAGCTGCCTGGATGCCGCCTTCAGCCATCATGGTGTTTGCATCACCGATACGGAGCTTGGTAACGATCATTACATCAGCGCCTGCTTCGTTAGCTTCGATAGCTGCAGAGGAGCCTGCCCCGCCGCCGCCGATAACGAGAACATCTGTTTCATAGTCAACCTTTGAAAGGTCAACCTTGTCCTTTAAAAGTCTGCTGTTTGAATGAAGAAGATCTGTAAGCTCTTTAGGAGCCTTTTCACCCTTATTGGGGCCGACCTTGATTTCAGCGAAGCCGTCTGCACGGTAGTCGGGATGATATTCCTTAAGAAGGGTCTCCTTTTCCTCTGCAGTCATTCTGCGGGGCTCAGTCTTCATTCTTTCTTCTCTGGTTGCTTCAACCTTTTTAATTGATTCGAGCATTTCAGCTGTAAACATTGGATTTCCCTCCTTATTTCTCGATTTCTCTGGTATTATAGAGTTCTTTCATTTCTGTGATGGGCTTCTGCATGATGTTTTCGATAAGCTCATCGTATGCACCCTTATTGATTTCTTCGACTCTTGTGTGAAGATGCTCGGTTTCGGGAGCGATGTACTTACCTACCATACGTCTGGCGAGAAGGCCGACCATAGGATGCGAGATTTCTGCGGGACATCTCACGCTGCAGCAGCCGCAAGCTACGCAGTCGAAGGACTCCTCAGCGCACTTCTCATATTCGCCTCTCTGTGCATATGCGATGTACTGCATTACATTAAGGTCCTGAGTACAGGCATTTGTACAGGCGTTACAGCCGATACAGCTGTAAATCTCGGGATAAAGCTCCATCATAACCTTTTCGGTAGGCTTTGTCTCATTGATGTCGTAGGTTCTCTTATCTGTGGGGAAGAAGGGAATGGATGCTACATACATTCCGTCTTCGACCTGCTTCTGACAGGCAAGACAGGTTCTGAGAGTGTTGTCACCCTTTATTCTGTAAATAGTGGCGCATGCACCGCAGAAGCCGTGACGGCAGCCGCAGCCTCTCGAAAGAGTGTAGCCTGCATATTCCATCGCGGTCATAATGGTCATATCGCCCGGTACTTCATACTTTTTAGCGAAAAAATATACATTTACTAAATTGCTCATATTTATAATGTCCTTTCCAGATTAATACTCGTCGGGTAATTCGTCTACTTCGTCGCAACGGAAAACAGGTCCGTCCTTACATACATACTTTGAGCCGATGTTACATCTGCCGCATTTACCGACACCACATTTCATACGAAGCTCTAAAGTGGTGTATGCCTGCTCCTTGGAAAAGCCCATTTCCGTAAGAGCAGCGAGAACAAACTTGATCATAATCGGCGGACCGCAGACAAGAACAGTCTTATCGCAGGAGAGCTCAAGCTCTTTGAGGTAAGCGGGAACGAAGCCTACGTGACCGTCCCAGCCCTCCTGAGGTCTGTCGATGGTAAGATAAACATTTACATCCTTTGCCTTCATCCACTTTTCCTGTATTTCCTTGAGCTGAACAAGGTCATCAGCGGAGCGTGAGCCGTAAAGAATATCTACCTTGCCGTAGTTTTCGCGGTTATCCAAAACATAGTTTATAACGGAGCGAAGAGGTGCAAGACCGATACCGCCGGCAACGAAAAGGAGATCCTTTCCTTTAAGCTCTGTCTCCACGGGAAAAGCGTTACCGTAGGGGCCTCTTACGGTGATTTCGTCGCCTACCTGAAGATCGTGGAGATAATCGGTAAGAACACCGCACTTTTTAATGCTGAATTCCTGATACTCCTTATTTGTGGGTGAAGAGGTGATGGAGAACATAGCCTCACCGACACCGGGTACTGAAAGCATAGCACACTGACCGGGCATATGCTCGAAAAGCTTACCGCCTTCGGGAGCGTTTACTCTGAAGGTCTTTACGTCGGGAGTTTCCTGACGGATATCCGTAACCACACCGACCAGAGGTACGAGTGTGTCAAGATTATAATTCTGATGACAGTTACAATCGCACATTATTTTGTACCCTCCTTTTCAAATGCCTTGATTACCTTGATGATATTTGTAGCTGCAGGACACTTATCAACACATCTGCCGCAGCCTACACAGGAATACATACCGTCGTTATTTGCGGGGAAGTATACAAGCTTGTGCATAAATCTCTGACGGAAGCGCTGAAGCTGACTTGTTCTGTTATTACCGTGTGCCATCATGGTGAAATCGGAGTACATACAGGAGTCCCAGCAACGATAACGCTGAACACCGTTCTTTGTGTTGTAGTCCTTGATGTCATAGCACTGACAGGTGGGACAGACGAAGGTACATGTACCGCAGGCAAGACAGGGCTTATAAAGCTCCTCCCACACAGCAGAGCCGAACTTTTCGTCTGTAGCATCGCCGTTCCAGGAATCGAGAGAGATATTCATATAAGGAAGAAGAGAAACGATTTTTCTGATTTCTTCCTGCTTTTCCTTTACGGGTGCTTCATCGGCATCAGAAAGAAGAGCAGAGCATTTTTCGGTAAGAGCTTCGCCCTTTTCTGTTTTAGCGTTCCAATAATAATAATCGCCGCAGTCATAAATCGCTACGTCACCGCAGGGCTCGGCACAGTCGATACCGAAGGCCTTACAGAAGCAGCTTTCCTCAGGCTCACCGCAAGCGAGAGAAACGACAGTGCCGTGGTCTCTTCTTGCCTTATAGAAGGAGTCAACAGGCTCTGAAAGGAAAACTCTGTCGAGAACCTCGATGCCCTTTACGTCACAGGCCTTTACACCGAAAAGCACAAAATCTTCATTTTCGAGCTCTTCCTGGCTGATTCGGATTTTCTTGCCGTCCATGTAAGCTGTGAAAAGAGTTTCACTCTGGGGGAAGAAAACCTCCTTGGCACTTTTTACTGTTTTAAGTGTCCCGAGATCAACCTCGCTGTTTTCATCATATATGCCGTAATTGGTCTGACCGCTTACGGAAACAGGAAGGTAGATTCTTTCGTTTATACTGTTTAAGAGAGCGTTAAGGTCTGATTTTAAAAACTTTTTCATTTTCTTATCTCCTTTCGCCCGGTTCAAGGTCATCAAATGTGAAGTCTGTGAGAGGACCTTTGGTTTCTGCATCTTCACCTGCGATAAATTCACCGTAGAATTCATTTATATCTCTGATGAACTTTCTGTTAAAGAGATGGAGAGGAATGCCCTGAGGACATACACGGCTGCATTCGCCGCAGTCAGTACATCTGCCGGCTACGTGGAAGGCACGGATAATGTGGAACATGCTTTCCTCGAAGGGATCTACGTTTGCCTTCTGTGCCGAGTCGAATTTAGTCGAGTCAAATACGCACTTTCTGCATGAGCAGGCGGGGCAGACATTACGACAGGCATTACATCTGATACACTTCGAAAGCTCCTTACGGAAGAAATTAAACTTTTCTTCGGGAGTAAGGCTGTCAAGTGCATCGACACATTCGAAGCGGTCGCCGTCACAGGTGTCCACGCTGTCGAGCAGAAGCTCATCATAAATCTTATGCTCCTTACCCTTACATACATGGCATCTTTCGAGCATCGCATCCTTATAGGCTACCTTCTTTTCGCCGTAAACGGTTTCCACCGTAAGCTCGTCACAGTCGCCGCCGATTTCAGCACCCTTGACAGCTGTGATACCCTTTATGCCCTGAGCCTTGATCTTTTCGATGTCGAGCTTACCCTTACAGCCTACGCCGATGATGTAAGCCTTTTTACGGTCTACTCTGTGCTCCTTTATGAGCTGATTAAAGGAGTAGGTATCGCAGGGCTTGAGGAGAACGAGAGTTTTACCCTCGAGCTCTGAGCCCTTAATCATATATTTGCTGAGGTTAGCACCGCAGAAGCCGTCATAGATGAACTCGTCAAGCTCCTCTGCACTGTTAAAGTAATGGGGTTCGGGATTATAGCCGAGATCGCCCTGCTTCCAGCCGAGTACGCGCTGAACTGTACCGTCAGCTAAAAGCTCTTTCATTCTGTCGATTAATCTTTGCATCTTAAATCCCCCAATCTTCTGTTCGGACCGAGTTCACGTACAGCCGAAACAAATTCGTTCATAGTGGTGGAGAACTTAACACCCTCTGCTGCCGAAACCCATTCTACACGGGTTCTTTCTTTTTCGATACCGAGATAATCGAGCATCGAGAAAAGGAGAGTCATTCTTCTTCTGGCATAGTAGTTACCTGTGCTGTAATGGCAGTCACCGGGATGGCACCCGCAGATGATAACGCCGTCTGCACCTCTTTCAAAGGCACGGAGAATAAACATGGGGTTTACTCGACAGGAACAGGGAACACGGATAATCTTTACATCGGCGGGGTAAGAAAGTCTGCTGCCGCCGGCAAGGTCAGCACCTGCATAACTGCACCAGTTACAGCAGAATGCGACTATTTTCGGTTTAAATTCCTGATTTATCGACATATAGCATCCACCTCCGCGATAATCTGTCTGTTTGAGAAGCCCTGAAGGTCCATAGCACCTGAGGGACAGGTAACGGTACAAGCACCGCAGCCCTGGCAAAGAGCATTGTTTACAACGGCTACGCGGCGTGTTTCTCTTACACCGTGGTCATTGATAAGCTTATCTTCATAGCTGATAGCACCGTAGGGACAAACATTGAAGCAAACGCTGCAGCCGTTACAAAGAAGCTCGTCGGGCTTAGCCGTACAGGGGTTAGTGAGGAGCTTATCCTTAGCGAGAAGTCCGATAACCTTAACTGCCGCGGCACCTGCCTGGGAAACAGTTTCGGGAATATCCTTCGGGCCCTGGCATACACCGGAAAGGAACACACCGGCTGTGGGTGATTCCACGGGACGAAGCTTCGGATGAGCCTCTGTGATGAAGTTATTTGTGTCAATACTTGCAGTAAGCATCGTAGCGATGTTTCTTACCTCGGGAGAGGGCTCGATAGCTGCTGCGAGAACAACCATATCTGCTTCAACCTTGAGCTGCTTGTTATCGAGAAGATCTACACCGTGAACGGTAAGCTTGCCACCCGGCTCGGGAGTAACCTTACCTACCTGGCCTTTGACGTAGTTTACGCCGTATTCCTCGACTGCTCTTCTGTAGAATTCGTCGAAGTTCTTACCGGGTGTACGTACATCGATGTAGAATACTGTTACGTTTACATCGGGATATTTATCTCTGATGAGGATAGCGTGCTTGGCTGTGTACATACAGCAGATCTTTGAACAGTAGCTCTTGCCCTTACTGTCTGCACATCTCGAGCCTACACACTGGATGAATACGATGTTCTTCGGAGCCTTACCGTCGGAGAGACGCTCGAGGTGTCCCTTCGTGGGACCTGCAGCGTTCATAATTCTCTCGAGCTCGAGAGAGGTAATAACGTCCTTGGACTGACTGTAAGCGTATTCGTCATAGTTGTCGAGCTTGATAATTTCGAAGCCTGTAGCAACTACGATGGCACCGTACTTACGGGTAACGATTTCATCCTCCTGCTTATAGTCGATGGCACCTGCCTGACATACTCTTTCACAGAGACCGCATTTGCCGTTTTTGAGCTTTAAGCACTGAGAGGGATCGATTACGGGAACATTGGGGATAGCCTGAGCGAAGGGAGTGTAGATAGCAGGACGGTTATTAAGACCGCTGTTAAATTCACTGGGAGCCTTTTTGCTGGGGCATTTTTCCATACAGGCACCGCAGCCTGTACACTTATCCATGTTGACATATCTTGCCTTCTTACGGATGTCAACGGTGAAGTCACCTACGAAGCCGGAAACCTTTTCGACCTCACTGTAGGAGTAAATATTGATTTTCTCGTGAGCTGCCGCATCAACCATTTTCGGTGTAAGAATACAGGCGGAGCAGTCGAGTGTGGGGAAGGTCTTATCAAGCTGAGCCATCTTACCGCCGATGGAGGGAGTCTTTTCTACGATGTCTACCTCGTAGCCTGCATCTGCGATGTCGAGAGCTGTCTGGATACCTGCGATACCGCCGCCGATAACGAGAGCTCTCTTTGTAACGCCGCTTTCACCTGCGTAAAGTGATGTATTAAGGCTTACCTTTGCGATAGCTGCACGGGTAAGGATAACTGCCTTTTCCGTACCCTCGTTAATGTCCTTGTGTACCCAGGAGCACTGCTCACGAAGGTTAGCGATTTCAACCATATAAGGGTTGAGGCCTGCTTTCTCCGCACACTTTCTGAAGGTGGTTTCGTGCATACGGGGTGAACAGGAGCAGACAACTATACCGGAAAGCTTCTTTTCTTTAATAGCCTTGGCAATTTTTTCCTGACCTGCCTCGGAGCACATATACTGATATTCTTCAGCGTGTACTACGCCGGGCTCAAGCTTTGCCATTTCTACTACTTTTTTAACGTCAACCGTAGCTGCGATGTTACTGCCGCAATGGCAGACAAAAACGCCTATTCCGTTCATTTGCTCACCTCCTGAATTTTCTGAAAGCACTTACGAGAAGCTGCTGAGGAACATCATCATCGATAAGTGCGGGGATTTCGTTTGCTGAAAGATAATTTCCGCCCTTCTGTCTTATAACCATCTGTCTGGCCGCATCGACAATCTTACCGGGCTTGACATCTCTGGGGCATCTTTCCACACAGGCGAAGCAGGAAAGGCAGTACCAGAGGGATTCACACCTGGCAAGAGCATCAATATCTTCGTTTACTACATAGGACACAAACTGATGGGGCTTGATGTCCATTTTTTCGAAAGCGGGACAGGAAGCAGAGCATTTGCCGCACTTCATACACTTGAGAGGGTTAGTACCGCTGATTTCGGCGATTTTAGCCGCTGCTGTTTTACTGTTTGCGTGGCTCATTATTCTTCCTCCCCTTTCACACCTAATGCTTCGGCTAAGATTTCCGTGAAGTAATATACGGGAACGGTAGCCTTGGAGTTTTTGGTAAGATTATACTGGCAAAGAGGACATGCGGTGATAAGCATATCTGCACCGAAGCCCGCTGCACTGTCCATGATGTTATCACACATCTTACCTGCGAGATCCTTTGCCTTAAGAGAAATGTATCCGCCGCAGCATTCGTTACGGTAGGGATAAATTACGGGTTCAGCGCCCAAAGCACGGATAAAATCTTCAATGATGGTGGGGTTTTCAGGATTATCAAAGCCTAAAATGTTACCCGGTCTTAAAAGAAGGCAACCGTAATATGCGCCTATTTTTTTACCTGTAAGGGGATTAACTACCTTTTTCTTAAGCTCATCAAAGCCTATTCTGTCACGGAGAACTTCGAGAAAATGAAGAACCTGTGCTTCGCCTGAGTAGGGCTCGTCGAGCTTCATGTAGTTGTTTGCCTTGACTCTGATGTCCTCCACATTCTGCATATCGTCGTTTACTCTTTTGAGAACGTGATAACATGCAGAGCAAAGGGTAACGAGTTCCTGACCCTTGACTTTTGCCTCGTTGAGAGCACGGACGGAAGAAAGCTTACTGGCGATTTCGTCGCTGCTCAAGGGATAAACACCGCCGCAGCACTGCCAGTTTTCGATCTCCTCCAGCTCAAAGCCGAGAACCTCTGCGGATTTTCTCGCATAGGTGTCAAGGTCTTTTGCCTTTGTTCGTAAGGTACAACCGGGATAATAACTGTACTTCATACATCTATGATCCTTTCTCTGAAAAATAGTTTTTGGGCATTGAGGTCTTTTGTCTTAAAAAACTCCGTATTTCTCCTGTATTTAAGTTCATAAAACACCAACATAGTCCATTCGGTTAATCATAACATTTTTTCGACAAAAATTCAACTGTTTAACGAAGAAAAAACTGCTTATTTTCAGTGTTTTTTTCGTACATTTTTCAGCATATTAATTTAAAAGAAAAATAAAAAAAGTCCGGCACGAAACCGAACTTTTCAGAATCAATATTCAATTATTCCGTGAAGCCTGATTCTACAAGCTTAACAAGCTCTTCTACTGCCTGTTCTTCGTCGGAACCGCCGGCGATGATACGGATATCAGTACCGCCCATGATACCTAAGGAAAGAACGCCGAGAAGGCTCTTTGCATTTACTCTTCTCTCTTCCTTTTCAACCCAGATAGAGGATTTGAATTCGTTTGCCTTCTGGATAAAGAAGGTAGCGGGACGAGCGTGAAGACCAACCTGATTCTGAACTTTTACATCTTTAACAAACATATCTATATCTCCCACACATATTTTTTCTTTTGAGTGTCGCTATATATTATACCACAAAACTTTCCTTCGTCAATGGTTAAAACATACTTTAAAAGATTTTGGTTGCAAGACTAAACATTCATAAAAACTAAGGGTCGTTTTTGTGCAAAATAACCACAAAAAATTACACTTAAAAAGCACTATGCACAATCTGAAAGTTATTTTTATTCTTTTTCTTCACTTTTCAGACTTTTTTTGTACTCACGCAGGTATTCGATATCCTTTTTGGTCAGCTCAGCCTTCGAGAGCATATCCGGACGGCGCTGATAGGTTCTCTCGAGGGATTTTTCGCGACGGAACTTCTCTATATTTTTATGATGCCCCGATAACAGTATATCCGGAACAGTCCGTCCGTGCCACTCATAGGGTCTCGTATACTGCGGATATTCGAGAAGGGAATTATAGTGGCTTTCATCGGTAAAGGCATCCTCATTGGCTAAAACGCCGTCAAGCATACGCGAAATACTGTCCGCCAGAACGAGTGCCGGAAGCTCACCTCCCGTAAGCACATAATCGCCGACGGAAATCTCCTCATCTACTATCTCCTCGATTACTCTTTCGTCTATGCCCTCATAGTGTCCGCATAGAATGGCGATGTTATCCATCCGCGAAAGCTCCTTTACCCTCTGCTGAGTGAGAGTTTTTCCCTGAGGTGACATAAAGATAAGATGCGGTCTCGCTCCCCTCTTTTCACAGAGAGCCTCATAGCAGTCATAAACAGGCTGAACCTGCATAATCATACCCGTGCCGCCGCCGTAGGGTGCATCGTCCACACGGTTATGCTTATCCTTGGAGTAATCTCTTATCTGTATGCAGTTTATTTCTACCTTTCCCTCCTGTCTTGCCCTGCCGATAATACTTTCGGAAAGAACAGCCTCGCACATCTCGGGAAAGAGAGTCAGTATATCAATCTTCATCGTCAAAAATTCCTCTCAGGGGACGTATTTTTATGATTCCCTCGGCCACATCCACATCTATAACCACGGGAGGTATGGCAGGAATAAGATACTCCTTACCCTCGTCGGTTTTTATATGCCAGACATCATTGGCACCCGTCTGACTTACATCGGTAAGGGTACCGTAAGTCTTACTTTCATCGTCGGCATCGATAACCTTACAGTCGAAAAGCTCCTGCATAAAGTAAAAGCCTTCGGGAAGAACAGCCTCACTGCGCTTCATATAAAGTATGCGGTTTCGCATTTTCTGAGCATCCTCGGGAGTGTCAATACCCTCAGCCTTCATTATCGCCATATTACCGCCCTGTCGTATCTTTACCTTAAGAGGCTTTTCGCCTTTTTTATCGAGATAAAGGGTGCGGAAGCTTTTCATAAAATCCACACTGTCACACCAAGGCTGAACCTTCATTTCACCTCTGATACCGTGAGTAGATGTGATTTTACCTATTTCGAGATATTCTTTTATCATAGAATTTCCTTTCATATAAAATCAAAGGCTGTCAGTAGCGACAGCCGTGATGTTTAATTATTCTTCTTCGGGTAACATTGTGTCAACATAAAAATCGTCTTTGGGTTCTTCACCAAATTCCTCACAAACAAGCTCATAAAGCCAGTTCCAGAGCTTTGTGAAAAATTTGTCAAATGCTGCCCAGAATTCTGCCATTGTCATAATGTTTTTCCTCCTTAAAAATTTTCTTTGATTTATTATATACCAAATAAAGGTAAAATTCAAGAGGGTTTACATTACTTTATTTGACAGGCTGATTTTTTTTGATTATAATCAATCTATATTTTCTATTTTTAAGGTGATAAAATGAACAGTATTATCTGTCCCGTATGCGGTGAAGAATTAAAGGAAGAAAACAGAAGTCTCAGATGTGATAAGAGCCACTGCTTCGACAGAGCCAAGGAGGGCTATGTAAACCTCATAGCAGGCGCTCATAAAAAAGGCTCCCTTATCGGTGATAACAGAGATATGGCGCTTTCGAGAAGAGCTTTTCTCGAAAAAGGCTATTTTGATTCTCTGACCGAAGAGCTTATTTCCATAATCAAAGAGAAGAATTTCACCTGCCCTCAGGTTCTCGACATCTGCTGCGGTGAGGGTTACTACTCACATAAAATAAAAGAAGCCGTCAGCTGTGAAATGTACGGCTTCGACATTTCAAAAGAAATGGTGCGTCTGGCCGCTAAAAGGAAAAACGGCTGTGAATATTTCGTAGCTAATCTCTCACGCATACCCTTAAAGAGCGAAAGCACAGACATCGCCTTTCATCTCTTCGCACCATTCCACGAAAGGGAGTTTTCGAGAATACTCAAAGAAAACGGTACTCTTGTCACCGTAGTCGCAGGTGAAAACCATCTTTTCGAGCTTAAGGAAATTCTTTACGATACGCCCTATAAAAACGATGAAATGCCTCCCGAAACAGAACATCTCGTCATAAAAGAAAAAAGAAAAATCACACAGAAAATACATCTCTCCTCAAAAGAGGACATAGACGCACTTTTCCGTATGACTCCCTATTATTACCGTACAAGTGACAAGGATAAGGCGAAGCTCTCTTCCCTCGACAGTCTCGATGTAACGGTTGACTTTGCTTTATTTATATACTGATAATCAGTGTCTCGTCTTATCCGAATAACATTCGCAGAATCTCGCCTGGAAGGACGGCTCATGGTCTCCCGCATAAAGATGGCTTAAATCTCCGTACTGAATACAGGTGAAAATGGCAGTCCCCTTCTCCCTTTCCTGAGTGGCAAGGCGTGTTACCGAGGTAGGAAGTGCTACGAAGTTATGCCACATAATCATCGGTGATATTCCGAAAAGATGAGAAAGTATGACGGACTCCACTCCGAAATGGCAGAACAGAACTATTCTAGCGTGACTCTCCTGCTCTACCCGGAAAACTTTACCCTTATGGTGATACCCGTACCTTTTCAGAAGCTCATCCACACCGTCACATACCTCCTTATACTGCTTATATACACCGCCTTTTTTCATAAGGCTCACCTTATGCCAACGCTCATAGGAATAATAATCAGGCTCTGCCGTCCAGTAGGAGGGAAGTCTGTCCCAGCAGGCGGTTTTCCTGAAAAGTCCCTGCTTCACCCTTCCCTCGAATTCCGTAAGCCAAGGCAAGGTTTCAGCTGTTCTCCCCGTTCTACCGAGAGTGTACGAGGCTGTTTTCTGTGCTCTGCCCAAGGGTGAGCAGTAAAAATCCGTAATCTCCAGCTTCGAAAGCCTGTCAGCTAAAAGCCTCGCCTCTTCTATCCCCTTATAGGTAAGTGAATCTCTTTCGTAGTCAGGATCTCCGTGGCGCACGATAAGTATTTCCATTCTCATCTCTCCTTTCACTTTTTACATTATATCACCTTATCCCTTCATATGCAAGAAAAAGCCGCGTCCTCAGCTTTGGCTTCTGAGGACACGGCTTATTATTATACAGTTTTTTCTGTCTGATAGTGAATCTCGCTGTTTATTCTGAAAGCGTCCACATCGCTGTCGTAGACAGTCTTCCCTATGGTGATTCCGACGATATCCTTATTGCTTTTCATAAGTATATCCATAACCGTTTCTGCCATAGAATAAACGGCTGCAGGCGAAAGCTCGAGAGGTATAAAGCAGTTGACCGAAATTTTAATGCTGTTTATTTCCTTTTTATTACCGTCCTGATCGGAAGTATAGTAAAAGCTGTTTTCCGCCGCCGATAATGAAAAGTAGGTTTTTCTTATGGGAACAGGCAGATTTCTACTTTCATAGGCTCTGATGGCGCTGCAGGAATCGTTGAGAAGCTCTGAGCCTGTAATCGTTTCTATAAAAGAGTCTATCAGAAGCTTTGCTGACTGCATACTATCCCTCCTTATGGACTATCGCCCAGTAATAAAGCATTTTCTTGCCGAGATAAACCGGCTCGCAGTGATCGACAGAGAAGGTTTCATCACCGCAACGTATAGTATAAGCTCTGCTTTTCAGACACGTCTCATCCACCTCGGGCGGTGCCATAAGCAGGTACTTATTAAGTCCGTCATAGCCCAGCTCCGTAGGAACTCCGCTGAGATAAATCTTATTCTTGTACCTGAGCGGCTGGAGAAAGCCTGTAAAAGCTGTGGTGTTTTCTCCGTCAGAGGATATTATTTCTACGCCTAATTTTTCGAAAAGCCTGTTTTTTACCGTCAGCTTAGTTTGCATGGAAGAAAAAACCTCCGTCTCTCAGAATCGAAGCTGCAGCAGCAATAGCCTCATCTCTCGCCCGTGTTTCGAAGCTCAGCTCTCTGTCGAGATTACGTCTTACCGTCATATCTCCTGCGGTGAAGGATTCATATCTGTCCGTTTCCGCAAAACGCATGAGAAAGAAGTAATAGTGTGCGACAGCCGCTGCAGTGTGTACGATAAGGGGACTTTCCTCATCGGTACCGGGCTTAAGATTATTCTTTACCCAGGCAAGTCCCCTTTCACAGGAAGGCTGAAGCTGTGTGTCACTATAGGGCTCCATATCTGCATAGCCCTTCAGACAGGTAAGTACATCGCTGACATCAGCCATACCGTCACCTCATCACTGTAAGGAAAGCATTTTAACTGCGTCGCAGTAAATATTGGCAAAGCCTGATGTTACGGTAACAGCCGCTCTTTCGAGCTGTCTGTCGATAAGCTTATCGAAATCGGTTACGATTCCGCCCGCCTGCACTCTCTCGAGAGCGGCTGACTTATCGATAGCGACGATGGTGTCATTTTCAAATTCGGGATAAGCAACAATCTCTGCACCGAAGGGTGTGACAAGCTTACCCGTGCCGTGGAAATCCAGACCGGCGGCAGAATCTCTGAACTCTTCCATTTTAAGGAAATGTGAAAGAAGGTTATTACCCACGATGAGGGTTGTAAGCTTAAAGTTATCGAATGACGACCAGAGATTTATGAGATCCTCATAAGTGAGAACACCGACATTTTCTACAGTTAAAAGCTCTGCTTCCCTGCCGCTTCCGTCACCGTTATAAAGCGTGTCGAGGGCAGTATAGAACTCTGTACTTGCGATGGAACGGCCGATCTGCTTAAGTGCGATCGTGAAAAGATCGAGACGCTGGAATTTGACAGATTCATAGGAAGCGGTAATCATTCTGCCGATTTTATGAAGCTTTACGAGATTTTCCTTTACGGAAATTTTAGTCTCGGGAATATGTGTACCCTCAAAAAGAGAGTTTATATATACCTCACCCTTTGAAACGTCGATTCCGAGAGAACGGTAATCAAGAGAATCGATTTCCGTATTGGTGGCTACGATCTTAGAAACGAGATCGTTTTCGGCAAAGCCCTGGTGCACCGCTCTGGAAATATATTCGGGAAAAAGTGTGGCAGAGTCCGTGGTTCTGAAAAACTTTTCGATGCAGTCACTGTTTCTGCCGCCTACCTTGATGTCGAAGCGCTTAAGCTGTCTCTGATAGGCATCGAGACCTTCGAGTGAAGTGCCCTTGTAATTTTCGCTGGGATCAATGCTTTCGAGTGCCTGTGTGAAGGATTTCCCTGTTGTATAAAGACCTTTTTCGAGTCTGATATTATCAAATGCAGACATATTATAAATTCCTCCTTAAATTAAAGTATAATTCCGCAGGTTTTGCTGTCGGTATCGATATGGGTAACGAGAACATATCTGCCGTTTTCGTCAGCCTTTACTCCGCCCTTGCCGTCTGCGGTAAGCTTTGAGTAACCGTATGCGGGAGCAGTACCCGTGTATGTAACCTTTGCATAGCCCTTGAGCTGTACGCTTGCGAGTCCGTTATCCACATGGGTGCATACACCGTCGAAAATATGACCGTCAATGGTACGGTCCACTGTGTAAGAGTCCGTGAATTCTACTGTCTTTCCTTTTTCCACGTCTCTTGTCGCGTTTATGGTGACTTCCTTTCTTTCGAAGCCGTCGAGATAAATTACCATTATATTTCCTCCTTAGATTTTAAAGTTTGAATTATCGTAACTGTTTTCTGCTTTTTCCGATGTCAGCTGCAGAGACACGGGAACACGGCTGTTCGCCTGACCTCTGAGAGAATCGCATAAGCTTTTCACCTCGCCTATGTCCATACAGTCACATCCTTTGATAAATGCCGAAATATTTACTGTCGGCATAATAATGAGAGCATATCTCTTTATTTCTGACACGAGATGCTCACGGTACGCTCTGCCTTCTGCGGCAAGATTTTCGAGAGAATCGATATGTGCCTTGAGACTCTCCATCTCCTCGGCAGTAATAAGAGTGTCCTCTCTGAGACTTCTGAATTTTTCTATAGTCATTGTTTCTCTTCTGTTCTCCTTTTTAAAAGATTTGGTAACACCTGCATTTCTCTGTGCAGGGACGGCCACGAAGGACCATTCGTAGGCATCGGTGGGATTTCTGAGTATGCCGTGACAAACCCTGTCACCGTAGGTCTTTCCCTTTACATGCTCACAGAGATGTCTTTTCATATCCTTTCCGCATACGGAGCATACACACTCCTTCATGGCGCAGCCTATGCTGACCTCCTTTTTTATGCCTCCCTCTATTTCCCTGATAAGAGAAGCATTCTCTTCGGTACGGAGCATATAAGCCCTGGCCTTAAGAGCCACATAGTCCTCACCGCAGGAGTTCTTTTTACCCGGCTGTTTTTCGGTATAGGTTCTGAATATTCTCGCCCTCTGGTCTGCGGAGCGCATACTGTGATCGGAAATACCTGTCCTGCCTCTGAAAAGCTCTCCCAAGGCTGTCAGGCTTTCTGTGCTGAAGCGTTCGAAATCTCTGTCCACCTCATTGTCACAGAGAGTTACGGAAAAGATGTATACATCCTCGGCGGTAAGCGGCGAACGGGTGTAGCCGTTAATCAGCTCCAGCTCTTTCTCAATCGTCATATTCATCCTTTTCACCTCCTATTTCACGGTAAATGCGTTCGGTCTGTGCTCTGTAGAGCTCGCTCTGTGCCATAAGAGAAATATCCTGTAAGGTCAGATTATCCCACTCCACTCTGAAATCGCATCCGTAGCCGTGCAGACTGAGAAAGGTTCTGCAGATGCGGTTGATTACGGGAGTAATTTCTCTTCGGTAAGCATCGATTTCACTGGTGAGAATGTCCGCCTGCTGATAGCTCATTCTTTCGCTCGTAGACCAGTTAAGTCCGAGAAGGAAGGGCGGTATGCCGAGCTTCGCCACTATCTGCTCGAGAAGCTGTCTTACGGGAATTTCACTGTCGAGAATCTGATTATCCGCACCTATGGCCTTGATGCTGACATCACCTACAGCCACGAAATCCCTGACGGGGCCGCCCGCTTTCATCGTTTGGCTCCACTCCTTGGCTACCTGAAGTGCTCTTTCCTGTGCATAGGCCTTATCGATGGCATCATTCTGAGGCTTATAAGTAACTGCAAAGCGTACATTACCCACCCTTTCCCAGTTAAGACCGAGAGCATTGAAGATCTTTAAAAGAACATCGCTTACGAAGGGAAGCCCCTTAAGCACGGATGTACCGTATATTTTGCCCGGCTCGGGATTATGTACGGAAAGAAGGATAAGCTCCGGATACCTGACAGGAGTGAAGGTGCCTTTCGTGTCCTGTGAATTTATCACTATGTCGAGAGGATTTTCACCCTCGCAGAGATAAATGCTTTCCAGAGAGCTGTTAAACAGATGGGTGATGGTAAAAGAATCGGTTACCATCTCCCCTACGGCAGTACCCATGGTAATAAGCTGCTCGAAAAAGGTTCCCACGAAAGCATTTATGCCCTGTCTTGTCCCGCCGACATTAACGTTTTCCAGAAAATACGTAAGCTCCTTTTCTGCCGCAGAGTCATCACATACTACCCTGAACTCGCCCAGAAGACGCACAAGCTTGCTTATGGCTGCATCGATGACAGGTACGGCTTCTCTGAGAGACGCGTAAAGACGCGTATCCACGGGAGACGAGGGCATTAAAGACGAAAGTGAGGTAAAGGGATGAGACTTGCTCCCCGTCTGCGGAACGGCAACCACTTCTCTGACTTCAGAGGCTTTTTTGCGTTTTCCTAATGCCAAAATATTCTCCTTTCTTTTGTCCTGCGACGGACAAATGATTTATTCTCTTGCCGCAGAAAGGGCGAAAAAGCCCTCACTGCTTCCGTCGGCAAGTACGGTAGAGACAAAATATCTTATATCGTCCATAGCATGATCGTTTTCTTTTCTCGGTGTATCTCCGGCCGCTTTTTCGTCCCATCTGTAAAGGGAGAATTCTCTGATTGAGTCCACGCACACCGGTGAAATCACTATCTTTCCTTCCTTGAAGGCACTATGGACCTTTCTTATACCCGAAACCACATCGTTTTTAGCAGGGATAACCCTGTATCTTCCCTTTCTCCTTATACATTCGGCGAAGGAGGCGGCAGAAGGATCGATTACGATTCCTTCGATTTTTCTATCTCCTGCCAGAAGGCACAGCTTCTCATAATACTCTTCGTCAGTGAGCTGTCTGCCCTCTGTCCGTGATGAGTAATAATATTCGTCAAACCTGTACCATTTTCCTTCGTATAAGCCCCACAGTCCCATGGACGTAGGATTCACCGTACCGTAATCACAGGAAATGTAATGCTTTTCGAACCTCTCCGACGGAGGTGCAAGAGTGTATTTACCCTTGGCGGCATCACCGTAAACGAGCCCGTCTACGGCTACCCATCTTCCCAGAACGAAGCGTTCATAAAATGCTCCGCTGTAAAGCCGTTCATAACGCTTTATCACCTTAGGAGATAGTGAAGGATTATCGTTCATAAGGAAATGAAGATAAAGGCAGTTCTTTTCACGTGCCTTTTTTATCCACTCCTCATAAAACCAGTGCTTCGGATTTTCGGGGTTACAGTTGAACCAGAATTTAGAGCCGCCGAGGGAGCATCGTGCGAGTGCCTGCTCCACAAAGGATCTCGGCATCAGAGCCACCTCGTCGAGAAGAACTCCGCCAAGCGTCATTCCCTGTATCAGAGAAGCAGAGCTTTCGTCTCTGCCGCCGAAAAGATAAAAACGGTTTGTGCGGTTTTCGTAAGAGATTTCGATGAGATTCTGACTTATCTTCTCTCTGCAATCAAAACCGAGTGCTCTGAGAGTAGGAACGAGAGAAACTGTTATGTTCCGTCTCAGAGAAGAAATGGTTTTGCCGCAAACAGCAAAGGAAGTATCGTCAAAAGCGTAAAAGGTCCACAGTACAAATGAAAGAGACATACATGTGGTCTTTCCGCTTCTTACGGCTCCGTCGCATATTAGTCCGTCAAGACTGCTGTAAGGTGAGGACTTATGCCACCAGGAAAGAGCCGTAAGCTGCTTCTCGGAAAATGTTTCGAACCTGTTTTCAGCCATTTTCTTCATCTCTTAACGCCGCCGCACCCTTTTCTATGGCTCTGAAAAGGGACTGAGCCGGATCCTTTTCCTCCTGCGAGCTTATCTGCTCTAAATGCTCCAGGGCTTTAATACGGTCGAAAAATTTAATTTCTATGTCTCCGCCCTTTTTTCTTTTTATATCGGATATGTTATATAAATCCATACCTCTTATTTCCTCAGCCGTCACCTCATCCTTAAAGAGAAGACTTATCGCATCGGCGAAGCATCCGAAGGCAAGACGGTAATAACCCGATATAATATCCTTCTGAGCGGCTCTTTTTTCTCTGTCACTTCTTTCGATTTCTTCTTTTACTTCTTTTTTTCTCAGCAGTCTCGCGGCACTTTTTTCCGGGAAAACATATCCGGACTTTGCCGCCGCTTCACCGCCGTTTCTCGAAATACAGTAATAGGTGCAGAAGAGCCTCTCCTTTGATGTAAGATTACTGATGTTCATAACCCCTTTCTGTGTTTATTTGTTTTGTCTCTCACCTATACCCGGGAAAGTGCCGATTTTTGCACGGTTTACGCAAAAATGCCACGGATTTTGCAGAATTTTTTTCAAAAAAATTAAAAATATTATAAATAAAGGTATTTATTTAAGCTTTTATTGACTTTATTAACGGGTTGTTGTATAATATTTCCAACAAAACAAGTCGGTAAGAGAAAGGAGAAATAATACTATGGAAAAAATATTTAACTGGATTTTAGATAACTGGGACAAAATCGTTTCTTTAGTCGATAAGTTCTTCAGCTTACTTGTTGAATACATCGACTGATAACGTTTTTTATGAAATGTAAATATAAATCCGGAGACTGC
This sequence comes from Acutalibacteraceae bacterium, assembly GCA_045604465.1. Lineage (GTDB taxonomy): Bacteria > Bacillota > Clostridia > Oscillospirales > Acutalibacteraceae > UBA6857. The sequence continues at coordinate 2,815 of JAZUOC010000033.1, read as the reverse complement.
ACAGAATAATTTTTTCGGCAGTCTCTTTTTTTGCTTGAAAGCTATTTATTTTAAGACTATAATGTAATATAATAAGATACGCATTATCCCTTTAAGGAGGATTTACTATGTCTGCTTTCGAAAAAATCCTCAGTCAGAGCGAAGAATATCTCAGAATAAAGGACAATATACGTCGGGGGGCTCATCCTTTCGGCGTTATCGGTCTTTCCCGTATACACAAGGCACATTATATTTCCTCTCTGGTAAAAGAAACAGGAAAAAAGGCACTTATCATCTGCCCCGATGAAGGCGAAGCCACGAAGCTGTGTAAGGACATATCAGCCTTCTGCGACGGTGCCCAGCTTTACCCCGCCCGTGATTTCCGTTTCCGTGAAAGTGACAGTAAATCCCTCGACTTCGAGCAGAAAAGGATGGGTGTGCTGAAAAACATCCTCGACGGTGAATGTAAGCTCACCCTGTGCAGTATCGAAGCGGCTGTACAGATTACCATACCCCGCAGTGAGCTGGAAAAGCGCTCCTTTAAAATAGAGGTTTCGCAGGAGCTTTCCACCCACGATGCCGTCAATGTCCTTTTAAGTGCCGGCTACACCCGTACCGAACAGGTAGAGGGCACGGGTCAGTTCTCTCTCAGAGGCGGCATACTCGATATCTTCCCTCCCGGAAGCGAAAGCCCGGTAAGAATCGAATTCTGGGGAGATACGGTGGATTCGGTTTCCTCCTTCGACACTGAAAGTCAGCGAAGAAAGGATAGTCTTGACTTCGTTAAAATCACACCATCACGAGAGGTCCTTTTCGACTCTCCCGAGGAGATGAAAAGAAAGCTCGAGGAGTTTCTTCCCTGTGTAAAGGGTAAGGGCAGTGTCAAGGCTAAGGCTCTCATAAACGAAGACATAGAAAAGCTCAGCCACTTTATGAGTGTGGCTAACGACAAATATATTTCTCTCGCCTACGACGAAAAGGAAACCGTCTTCGACTATATGCGGGACTGTCTCATTTTCGTCTGCGAAAGCTCCTCGGTAAAGCAGAAATTCAATTCCGTTTCCGCTCTTATGACAGAGGATATCAAGGCTATGTTCGAGGAGGGCGTGCTTACTAAAGGTCTCGACACCTTTACTCTTTCCTGGAATGAAATTCTTCATTACTACGAAAAGGGCGGCACTGTCTATATGGACAACCTTGCCCGCGGCTCCTTCGACACTCCCGTAAAATCTCTCATCAGCATAAATGCCTCTCTTCTTTCACGGTGGGACGGTACTCTTTCCTATCTCACGGAGGATTTAGAGCCTCTTATGAAGCTCGGCTTTACCTGCGTCATTATGGCAGGAACGGAAAAAAGTGCCAAAGAGCTCGCCTATGATCTCGAAACAGAAGGCATAAAAAGCCACTATTTCCCCGTAATTCCTGCAGAATTTCCCGAAAAAACCGTCAGCGTAATTTCGGGCACTGTTTCCTCGGGCATAGAATATAATGCACTTAAATTCGCTCTTTTCACCTACGGAAGAGCCGTAGAAAAACAGCAGAGAAGAGTGAACCCCGCCTTCCGCGGCAGAAAAGGAATAACCTCGCTGGAAGAAATCAGCCGCGGCGACTACGTGGTTCACGCCGTACACGGTATAGGCATTTTCGACGGAATAACCACCATGACCGTTTCGGGCAAGATAAAGGATTTCATCAAAATCAATTTCCGCGGCACCGATGTGCTTTATCTCCCCGTCACACAGCTCGACCTCATAGCCAAATACATTTCGCCCAAAGACACGGATAAGGTAATAAAGCTTAACCGTCTCGGAAGTGACGAATGGAAGAAAACCCGCTCCAGAGTAAAAAGTGCCGTAAAGGATATGGCGGCAGAGCTTACCAAGATTTACTCGGCACGGCTTAACTCACAGGGCTATTCCTTTTCCCCCGATATAGATATGCAGAACGACTTCGAGAGAAGATTCGAATTCGAGGAAACCGATGACCAGCTCGAAGCGGTAAATGAAATAAAGCGTGATATGGAACGTCCGAGTCCTATGGACCGTCTTCTCTGCGGTGATGTAGGCTTCGGTAAAACGGAGGTGGCTCTCCGTGCCGCCTTCAAATGTGTGGCAGACGGCAAGCAATGCGCCATTCTCGTTCCCACCACCATACTCGCCTTCCAGCATTTTCAGACCATAAAAAAGCGTTTCGACGGCTTCCCCATAGAAATAGATATGCTCTCACGCTTCCGCAGCCAGTCGGACAGAACGAAAATAAAAAAAGCCCTCAAAAGGGGCAGTATAGATATTATAGTAGGCACTCACTCCATCATAGCCAAAAGTGTGGAGTTCAAGGATTTAGGTCTTCTTATCGTCGATGAGGAACAGCGTTTCGGCGTAGCACAGAAGGAAAAGCTGAAGGAGAAATTCCCCTTAGTGGATGTTCTTACCCTTTCCGCTACTCCTATCCCCCGTACTCTTAATATGGCTATGACAGGAATAAGAGATATGTCCGTTCTCGAAATCCCACCCGTAGGCAGATACCCTGTACAGACCTATGTAGTGCCTCAGGATATGGAGATACTGGCAGAGGCTATGGAAAGAGAAATCCGCCGCGGCGGTCAGGTTTATTATCTGCATAACCGTGTGGAATCCATAGAAAGAAGAGCGGCAGAAATAAAAAAATACCTTCCCGATGCCAGAATCGGTATCGGTCACGGCAAAATGAGTGAGGATGACCTGAGTGAGATATGGAGAAAGCTTTTAGAAAATGAAATAGACATTCTTCTTTGCACTACTATCATCGAAACGGGTGTAGATGTGCCTAACGCAAACACTCTCATTATCGAGGATGC
>JAZUOC010000032.1:0-10535 GCA_045604465.1 Acutalibacteraceae bacterium | reverse complement strand
CTTCGGCTCTCATCGGAGCGACGAGACCGTTAATCATATCAATCTGAGCTGTAGAAAACATTAGAAGAAATCTTCCTTTCCTGAGAATGCACGGACCAGGATATTACCGACACGGGATAAAATAGCCATAAAGCCTGCGATTATAATCGCATAAGCATAATAATCACCTATTATTTTAAAAATAGCTTCCATAGTATCACCTCACTACATAACTTGATACAGCTGCGGAAGGAAGACCCTTCCACTCTTTTTTATATCTTTTCATTTTTGCATATGTGTCATATCTTCCGTACATCTCATAGGTATGAAACCAAATTGACCGACTCTTTACACAGGCATGTAATTTACCGTTTTCTTCGTAGCTCTGGAATCCATCTATACTCTTATTGAACTGCAAACATCCAAAATAATTAGTACAGATTACAATATCGAAGACCTGTTCTCTGAGAGGCTTAGCCATTCTCATAAAGACCTGACTCGTAGCAATAATTTTCTTGCGCTGTTTTCTCTGCTGACTGATTTCTACAATAATGGATATATCAATGTTCTTGCTCTCGAGAGAGTTTAACTCAAGATGAATTTCATCGATAAAGTAAACTACACCGAGATTTCCGTTATTAATATACTTCAGACAATCAAGACCGTCATACTCAATACAAACGTGTTTAAATTTACCGTCAACAATATCATTTCGACCTGTTTTATAGTCCTCATTCCATATCTTTTCCCCTGTTTCGAGGTCATAGATATAATACTCACCTGTTTCATCATCCTTTTTATATCCTGCATTAAAAGGGAAATCACGCATTTTAGTATTAGTTACCAAAATCATATTAGGGTACATCTCAAAGAGGTTATAGATGTAATTTACAGCTGATAAGGTCTTTCCAGAGCCTTGATAACCGCAGAATATTAATGTACCGACATCACGGAACCAATATGGATTTTCTTTCATAAACTGTATTTTGTTTTTCACATAATCGGGGAGTTTAGTAAGTCCTAAATCCTCTTTAAAAGCTTGTCTATCCATTATTTCACCTCAATTAATTAAGAGAATCTCACCGTACCCGGCATTAATTCATAAAACACATAATTGTATAAATTGCACAAACAAAAGTAAAACAGGAACAAGTCTGACTTGCGGATGCAGTCGCAGCTCATCACCCATCAGCCTGCCTGAAGACGATTTTTATGTTTTTCTGCAGAAGTCGAATATACAATATGCACAAAAACAAGCATTTTAGATTTTTGTGTGATTCTCTTGTAATTCTCTAAAAAATTCGTTTTCCTTTAAATATCGACCACATTCAGGACAATACTTCGGTACATAATAACCAATGGTATTAGAATATTCTCTGCCTTCAAAAAAATGAGATATATCTATCCCAGTAAAACGATTATCACCGCTACGGAAATACAAAGTATAACCCTTTTCGATATGGCCGATAGAAATAAAAGATAAATCATTTTCAGAAGTTAAACCATCATCTACAGTAGCATTATTACAATATGTACAAGGCATAAAAAACACTCCTAACATTCAATATTGATTTTGTATAGTTGATAATAAAAGTTACACAACATCCCCTTTTTTCTGATGAAAAAATTTTTTTCGTTGTAAATTGACTTTTTATATGATATAATCATTTGGAAATAATCATAAGCAAGGAAGAATAAATAATGCAGATCAGAATTCAGAACGGTGTTGTTGATTTATCCGGACAGCCGATTTTAAAAAAAGTTGACATAGAAATCAATACAGAAAGCAAAATAGGAATCGTAGGCAGAAACGGCTCCGGTAAAACTACCTTACTGCACCTTATCAGCGGTGAGCTTTCTATTTCTAAGGATACTCCCGGTATTGAAAGCTTCCATATAGTTTCAGGTAAACCTGTAATCGGTTCAATGTCTCAGATGGGATTCAGCGATAACAGTGTTACTATGCTCGATGAAATCAGAAATGCATATAAGGATATCATAGAATTAAAAGAGCGTCTCGATGAGCTGAATCATTTAATGGAAACCGAACCTGACGACGAAATCATCTCAGAGTATACTTCAAAGCTTGATTATTTTACTAACCTCGGCGGATTTTACTTCGAAAAAGAATACGAAGCAGCGATTAAAAAATTCGGATTTACAGATGAAGAAAAGCTTAAGCCTTTTTCTGATTTTTCGGGCGGACAAAGGACTAAAATTGCCTTTCTTAAGCTCCTGTTATCCAAACCTGATTTATTGCTCCTCGACGAACCCACAAACCATCTCGATGTAGAAGCAGTGGCATGGCTCGAGGAATATCTTTCCAATTATAAAAAAGCTGTCGTAATAGTATCTCATGACAGAATGTTCCTGGATAAAACTGTGAACACCATATACGAAATCGAACACGGAAAAACCTCAAGATATCCGGGTAATTATACAGCTTTTTCAGAGCAGAAAAAGCAAATCCGTATTCAGCAGGCCAAAATGTATGAGGAACAGCAGAAAGAAATAGCCAAGCTTAATGACACAATAGAAAAATTCAGATACAAGGCAAACAAAGCCGCAATGGCGCAATCTAAAATCAAATACCTCGAAAGAATGGACATTCTCGAAGCGCCCGAAGCCTACGACACTAAAACCTTTAAAGCGGAATTTGAGCCTGAATTAAGGAGCGTTAAGGACGTTCTTACTGTAAGAGATTTAAAAATAGGTTATGACACTAATGTTCTTTCTACAGTAAGCTTTGATGTCAGAAGAGGCGCACACATCGGTATAGTAGGCGGAAACGGTCTGGGTAAATCAACTCTCCTTAAAACCTTAGTAGGTGCTATCCCCTCTCTCGGCGGGACTTACATCGTAGGCGGAAACGTTAAGATAGGTTATTTCGATCAGCAGATGGCTCAGTATGTGAGCAGCTCGACTGTTCTGGATGATTTTATGAACGCATTCCCCTCTCTGACCTCTTTTGAGGCAAGAAAATCTCTCGGAGCTTTCCTTTTCAGCGGAGATGATGTGTTTAAAACCATAGATATGCTTTCCGGCGGTGAACGTGTCAGACTTGCTCTGTGTAAAATATTTAAAAGGAAGCCTAATTTTCTTATTCTGGACGAGCCTACCAATCATATGGATATTTTAGGCAAGGAAACACTTGAGAGTATGCTTGCGGATTATGAAGGTACGCTTTTATTTGTTTCGCATGACAGATATTTTGTAAAAAAAGTAGCCAATCACATTCTTTCTTTTGAGGGCGACGGAATAAAATGGTATGAATTCGGTTACGAAGAATATATTAATACACGAAATTTCAAGCCTCAGGAGGATATTCCTCAGACACAGACAGTTAAAGCGAAGAAAAGCTACACCACTCCTGCTAAAGAAAAAGCGAAGAAAGAGAGAGCAATAAAAAAAGCAGAAGAAAAAATAGCTTTTCTTGAAAGTAAGCTAGAAGAGCTTAAAGCCGAAATAGAAAAACCGGAAAATCAGTCTGATTATATGCGACTGACCGAACTGCAGCAGCTTATAGACGAAAATGAAAATCAGCTTTTAGAAGCGATGACAGAATGGGAAGAATTAGTTTAATAAAAAACAGCATCGATTCTTACGAAACGAGAAACAGCTATATGAAAAGAGAAGAAAAGCACCGAAATGCTGAGCAAATCGGTGCTTTTGTTATTTCGTTTTTTAATGCTGTATGGTGGCGGCGAAAGCTTACTGTCGAAAATTAAAAGCCGATGAGACCTAAAAGACCGTATGAAAGTATCGAGATAATCACGCCTGCTACAAAAACGCCTAAGGCGATAACAGGAAAGGAATGCTTTATTCTGATGTCGAGCAGATCAGCGATTAAAGCGCCTGTCCATGCACCGGTACCAGGAAGAGGTATAGCAACAAATAACAGCAAACCTAAAAGGCGATATTTTCTTACATTTTCAGCCTTTCTTAAAGAGCGGGCTTCAAGTTTATTTATAATCCCCTCAACCTTAGGAAACTTCTTTAAAAGACCGAAAATTTTTCTTATGAATAATAAGATGAAAGGAATAGGCAGCAGATTACCGAAAAAACAAATAGCAAAAGCTTTAAAAAATTCCACGTTCATAAGCTTAGCCGCTATAAGACCGCCTCTCAATTCGAGAATGGGAAGCATAGAAACGATGAACGAAATTATCTCAGGCGAAAACTTATCACCTAATGTATTTACGAGATATTCTGCAATTGCTTCGGACATTGTTATTCTCCTTAAGCTTCATTTTCTGAAACAAAGTGCTCAGCTTCGGTAAGAATATACTTATCATTTTCATAATTTAACACCTTTAAAGCTGTGTTAAAATCATACCATCCGCATTCCTCTATTTCTTCTTCCTGAAGCTTATAGTCTATTTGGTTCGTTCTGGCAAGGAAAATAGAAACAGATTTTTCTATTTTACCCTGTATGCTGTACTCGGAATTTTTAATAAAGCCGGGAATGATTTCGATATTTATGCCTGTCTCTTCGAGAACTTCTCTGATAGCAGTCTCTTCCTTAGTTTCACCTGGCTCGATGTGTCCCTTCGGAAATCCCCAGTGTGCACTTCTTCTGTTGCGGATAAGAAGATATTTTCTGCAGTTATTGTCATATCTGAAAATAACTGCTCCGCAGGAGCTTTCATATAAACATTCGATATTGTATCCGACGGTTCCCTCAGCAAATCTGATAGCTTCCTTTATGTCGTTTACGATATAGCGGGTGCTTTTGGGAGCTACAACCCAAACAACGCCCTTGCCCCCGTGTCGTCTAACGACAGCAATAACGCGACCGTCAAAATTTCTTACAGGGTGATTAATACCCATAATGTAAGCAAACTGAACAGTATTTTTCCGCGCTTTAAAGCCTTCCATTATTCCGTAATTAAGCTGATACTTAAATCCGAAACGTTTGTTATAGGAATACATCGGAGACGTAACTCTTACTTTGACAAATTTGCCTAACATAGCTGTCTCCTCTTCACAAAATGCGACAAAAATATGAGGTAACCCCTATCGCCGCACAGAAATATATGAAGCTATTATACACGCTTTAACAGGAATTTTCAATAGATTTTCGGCTAAAATAATCCTTCATCGCAAAAAAATATTAATTATATTGTCAAAGAGATTTTAAAGTGATATAATATACTAAATATGCTATGAAAGAGAATGTCAATGAAAACGCTTTATATAACTGACCTGGACGGTACCTTCTTAAATAATAAGGGTGAGCTGTCGACTGAAACCGTAAAAATAATTTCCGAAGCTTTAAACAAGGGTGTTAATTTCACTCTCGCTACAGCGAGAACCTTTGCTACGGTTACGCAGATGTTCGACGGAATTCATCTGAAGCTGCCCGTAGTTCTGATGAACGGTGTTATGATTTATGACCTTACGGAAAAACGCGCCGTAACCTGTCACAGTTTAGATTCCGACAGTACAGAAAAAGTTTTTGAGGTTTACGCAAAGCATAATATTATGCCTCTTATTTACCGCTATAAAAAACCTTTTCTCGAAATAGAATACTATGACCGTGATAACATTTATCAGATGAGGTATGTAAATCAGAGGAACGAGGCGACCGGTAAAAAATTCGTTTACTCCCCTGCTTTCACCTGTGAAGGTAAAAGTGATGTAATTTATATCGTTACTCTTGACAGATACGAGAGACTTTTACCTTTATATAACGATATGAAAAAGATAAAAAATATTTCCTGTGTTTTTTACAGGGATAATTACACCGACTGCTATTTTCTTGAGATTTTTGCCGCGGGCGTTTCTAAAGCCTCAGCTATGCTGGAGGTCAAGAAAATCGTCGGAGCTGATAGAATCATAGCTTTCGGTGATAATCTGAACGATATAGAGATGTTCAGGTTCTCAGATGAAGCGTACGCTGTCGATAATGCCTGTGAAGAGCTTAAAAGCATCTCTACAGGCGTTATCGGAAGTAATGATGACGACTCAGTGGCAAGATATATTCTGGAACATTTTACGGAGAATAACAATGAGTAAATTATATAATGAATATGTAAAAACATACAAGCTTACCCATGAAAACTCTGACGGTTTTTATGATGCTGTCGGTAAGCTTCTCGAAACAGAAGAGATAAGATATATGAAGGAGTTCGAGCAGCATCTTGAAATTGACAGATTACAGCACGTTTTAGGTGTAGCCTATCTCAGCTACTGTATATGTAAGCGTTTGGGATGGGATTATACTTCTGCTGCACGTGCGGGAATAATGCACGATCTGGTATATTATGATTGGCGTGACGGTGAGACCGGAGGCTGGCACCGCTTGCACGGCTATAAGCATCCGAGACTTGCCTGTATGAACGCGAAGGAGTTATGTCCTGATCTGAACGAAAAAGAGTATAATGCTATTCTCAGACACATGTGGCCACTGACTCTACGTCTTCCTAAATATAAGGAAGGCTATGTAATTATCTTTTCCGATAAATACTGTGCGACAAGAGAGCTTATGTACTCTCTCAATAAAAAGTACAAGAACAGATTTTTAGCTGATGTAGAAGGATTATAATTATGGAATCACTTGTTAAATATGTTTTACTGTTTTTCTTTTACAGTTTTTCAGGCTGGTGTCTCGAATCACTTTACTGCTCTGTCGGAGAAAAACGCTTTGTCAACAGAGGCTTTCTTACAGGCCCTCTGTGTCCTATCTACGGTGCTGCTGCACTGGTAATTATTATTCTGATATATAATCCCTTCCGTGATAATCCTCTCGCTGTTTTCATTTTAGGTATAGTCTTATGTGACATCGTTGAGTATGTAACAAGCTACATTATGGAAAAGCTCTTCAGCGCGAGATGGTGGGATTATACCTATGAATTTCTCAATATAGGCGGAAGAATCTGTCTCAAGCACACACTTTACTGGGGTGTTATATCTATAGTTTTCGTTAAAACCATACACCCCGCCGTAGAAAACCTTTATAGTAGAATCGACGGACCGTATCTGAGCTTTGTTCTAATTGCTGTGCTTATAATATTTATTCTCGATCTTATAAATGCGGTACGTAAAGCCCTCGACATACGTAAGCTAGAAATCAAAATCAATAACCTTATCGGTACTCTTTCCAAGGAGCTTTCAATCATCAGAGCAACTGCTGAAGACAAGTACAATCTTATACAGAATGTAGTGATAAAGCAGACCGATAAGCTTACACAGCTTAAGTATCAGTTAGACGACCTGGCTGAGGATGTCGAGAAGTTTCTTCTGTTTGAAAAGAAAAATACGAAAAATGATAAAAGTCTTTCAAACAGACTGTTTTACAACAATCCTACCTTTGAAAGACTCACAAAAAACAAGCTTATGAAGCTAAAGGATATAATAGACGATATTAAATCAAATATTTATGAGGGCGAAGAAAAACTTTAAGGGAGAGGTTTGAATGAAAAGTAATGAAAAAAACGATATAAGAGTTACACGGACCTACGGTCAGCTTATCAACGGACTCATTGTGCTTCTTAATGAGAAGTGCTTCGACGATATTTCCGTTTCTGAAATCTGCGAAGCTTCAGGTGTACACAGAGCTACCTTTTATAAGCATTTCAACGATAAATTTGAATTTCTTAATTTCTGCTTTAACTCGATGCTTAAAACCATATCCTTTGATTATCTTGAGTCGGGTTCATCGCCTAAAACCATCAAAAACAATATAATGCATTTCGTTGCCTGTATTCTGGAGTTTATCGATGATAACAGACCTCTGTTTACGGCAGCATGCATCGAAAAGCCGTCCATGGTATTTTTATCTTCCTTTGATAATGCCATAAATAATTTCTGCACAGACAAGCTCAATGCCGTTCTTACAGCACCTATGCACAGAATAGAGATTTCATCTGTCTTCTATTCAGGGGCCTTCGTCGGCGTAGTAAAATGGTATATACAGGCAAGTAATCCTAATATGTATGACGACATAATGGATTTCATTGAGCACAGAGTAGATGAGCTTTGCAGCTTTTATGAAAGAAATCTTTATAATAACTTTTCGTCGTAATCGTCGAGGAAGTTGTATTTTTTATCACCCTTGTGATATCCGATAACGGTTTCGAGATTTACATTATGAACACTTCTGAAAATATTCATTTCGATGTTGGAGTTGATTTTTCTGAATGAAGAAATCAGCTCCTTCATTTCTTTTCGTTTAGAAAGAAGCTCTTTATCTGATTGATCGTTTTCAGACATTTCCGTAAATTTACATGCACACTGCAGAAAAGTAAGATCATTATATCTTACCCATGCCTTTATGTCAGCCTCTCTCACCATATACAAAGGCCTTATAAGCTCCATACCCTCGAAGTTAGTGCTGTGAAGCTTAGGCATCATGGTTTTTATCTCCGCGCCGTAAATCATACTTAAAAGTATAGTCTCTATAACATCGTCAAAATGATGTCCGAGAGCTATTTTATTACATCCGAGAAGCTGAGCATTTTTGTAAAGATGTCCCCTTCTCATACGCGCACAAAGATAACAGGGCGAGTCCTCTACATCAACGACATAACCGAAAATATTGGCATCAAAGATTTCTATGGGAACATTCATCATTTCGGCATTGTTAATTATCTGCTGCTTGTTTTCCGGTGAATATCCGGGATCAAGAACAAGATACTTCGCCTCAAAGGGAAAATCACTGTGTTTCTGTAAATGCTGTATGCATTTGGCGAGGAGCATCGAATCCTTACCGCCGGAAATACAGACAGCTATTCTGTCACCGGGCTTTATCATTTCGTATTCATTTATTCCGGCAATAAAGCGTTTCCATATTTCTTTTCGGTACTTTTTTATTATGCTTCTTTCGATTTCTAAATACTTTTCCATATTTCAGACCTTTTAAAAACAGCAGGCGGTTAAAATCCACCTGCTTTTACCGTGTTTTAACTTTCTTTTATATTAAAAATTATCTTGAGAATACTTTTTAACATTTTCGGACTTCTGACCACTACAACCTTCATACGCTTAACCTCCTAATTAAAATACCCGTTCATCTGAATGAGCAAGTAACACCTAAAATGATAAGCATTATAGCAAGGATGAAAAGCATAACCTTTACCGGAATACATAAAGCGAGTAATATTCCGGCTCCGAAGGCAGTAAAGATAAGTCCTTTGGAGCATGGACGGTATTTTGCCATGCAATCATCCCCTTCCGTACAAAATCGTAATCTACTAATATTATACGGATGAGAATGAAAAATGTGATAAGATCATATGTTCCACTTCTTAAGATTCTTTTGCTCGTTATAAAACGCTACATAGCTTTCGTATCTGTTTCTGCTTATAATGCCCTCTTCCACGAGAGTACAGATTCTGCAGCCCTTTTCACCCAGATGAGCACACCCTGTAAATTTACATTCACCTATATGCTCACCGAATTCTCTGAAATAGTATTCGAGCTCATCAGAAAAAATCACATTGTCATTCGAGAAGTCGATGCTGGAAAAGCCTGCCGTGTCAATAACGGAGCCGTCACCTATATGAAAAATCTCGGTCTGTCTGGTAGTATGTCTGCCTCTGCCGAGCTTATCGCTTATCTCCCCTGTTTCAAGCTTCAGGTCACCGCTCAGAGCGTTTATAAGAGTAGACTTACCTACACCCGAATTTCCCGTAAAAGCCGTTAAATTCCCCTTTAACTCGCCCTTTATGGCATCGAGCATAGACGAATCGTTGACATCGGAATAAAGATAGACTCTGTAGCCTGTGGATTTGTAGGTTTCGTAGAGCTCCTTATAATCAGCGAGATCGGTTTTCGTTATAACTATTACAGGCTCTATGTCATTTTTTTCCGCGAGAACCGTCATTTTATCAATAACGGGATAATTAGGCATAGGTTTCGTGGCGGAAATAACGATAAGAAGCTTATCTATATTAGCGACAGGCGGTCGTATAAGCTTATTTTTTCTTTCGTGTATGACATCAATGGTGTTTTCTTTATCGTCTCTGACGGTTATGGTAACATAATCACCTGTCAGCGGAGAGATTTTATCTTTTCTGAATTTACCTTTTGCTTTACATTCAAAAACACCTTTGGTGGTTTCTACATAATAGAAACCACCAATACCTTTAATTATCTGTCCGTCCAGCTGCATTACTCTTCACCGTTTGCACCTTCTGAAGGGCTGGTATCCGAAGCTGCCGTGGCACTTGTGGAAGGCTGAGTAGTAGCAGCAGTAGTGGGCTGTGTCGTTGAGGGTGCAGTCGTAGTCGGCTGAGTCGTAGAGGGTGCAGTCGTAGTCGGCTGCGTAGTGGAAGGAACTGTCGTGGAGGTAGGAGCCTTAGTGGTGGTAGGCTTTTTAGTCGTAGTAGGCTTAGTAGTCTTCGGACGGGTTGTCTTCTTTTCCCGTGTAGTCTTTTCGGTGGTTTCTTCCTCCGTAGTTTCCTCTGTAGTTTCGGGGATTTTACCTGTACTTACATAAACGGCAATTCTCGTTCCGGGAAGCACCATTTCACCGATATGCTCATGTCCGATAATCTTACCTGCAGGCTCGGCACTTCCTCTGTATTCAGTTCTGGTAGTATCTAAAGCGAGAC
>JAZUOC010000031.1:0-4384 GCA_045604465.1 Acutalibacteraceae bacterium | reverse complement strand
TTACTGTAAGAAGTGAATATGTTCTTATGGCTAAGGGTGAGGTCAGAGAGCGCTCCTCAAAGAATATGGAAATCCCCACAGGTGAAATCGAAATTTTCGTAACTGACCTTCGTATTCTCGGCAAGAGTGAAACTCCTCCCTTTGAAATCATCGAAAACTGCCAGACAGCGGAAAACACCCGTCTTAAGTACCGCTATTTAGACCTTCGCCGTCCCGACTTGCAGAAGAATATCATTATGCGCCATAAGATAACCAAGATTATCCGTGACTATTTCGACGATAACGGCTTTATCGAAATCGAAACTCCCATTCTCGTTAAGTCTACTCCTGAGGGCGCACGTGACTTCCTCGTTCCCTCTCGTATTCATAAGGGAAGTTTTTATGCTCTTCCACAGTCGCCCCAGCTTTATAAGCAGCTTTCTATGGTGGCAGGCTTTGACCGTTATATGCAGATCGCACGCTGCTTCCGTGACGAGGACCTTCGTGCAGACCGTCAGCCTGAATTCACACAGATTGACGTGGAAATGAGCTTTATCGATATGGAAGATATTCTCGGACTTATCGAAGGCTTTATGAAGAGAGTGTTCAAGGAAGCCATCGGCGTGGACATCGAAACACCCCTTCCCCGTCTTACCTATAAAGAGGCTATGGAACGCTACGGCTCAGATAAGCCTGACACGAGATATGCCATGGAAATCACCGACATCTGCGACGAGGTTAAAAGCTGCGGCTTCGGTGTGTTCACAGCTGCTATCGAAAACGGCGGTAAGGTAGCCGCTATTACAGCTAAGAAGGCCTTCTCTGTTCTTACCCGTAAGGAAGTGGACAAGCTTACGGAAACCGTAAGAGGTATCGGTGCCAAGGGTCTTGCCTGGGCAAGAATCGGTGACGACGGTACTATCGCTTCATCCTTCGCTAAGTTTATGACCGAAGATGAGATGAAGGCTATTATGGATAAATGCGGTGCTGAAAACGGAGACGTTATCCTCATTATCGCCGACAAGGCAAGCACTACTCTCTCAGTTCTCGGAGCTCTGCGTCAGATAGTGGCAAAGAAGCTCGACATCATTCCCACCGACAAGTATAATCTTCTCTGGGTTGTCGAGTTCCCCTTCTTTGACTGGGACGAGGAGGCAGGCGAGTATGTGGCTATGCATCATCCGTTCACTGCTCCTCTGGACGAATGTATGGAATATCTCGAGACCGATAAGGCTAAGGTAAGAGCTAATGCTTATGACCTTGTTCTCAACGGCATTGAGCTTGCATCCGGCTCTATCCGTATCACTAATCCCGACCTTCAGAAGAGAATCTTCTCACTTCTCGGCCTTTCCGATGAAGAAGCACATGAAAAGTTCGGCTTCCTCACCGATGCCTTCAAATACGGTGCACCTCCCCACGGCGGTATCGGTCTCGGACTTGACAGACTTGTTATGCAGATGCTGAAGCTCGACACTCTCCGTGATGTAGTAGCTTTCCCGAAGCTTCAGAACGCCAGCGAGCCTATGACAGAATGTCCGTCAATCGTTGACGGTGACCAGCTTGAGATGCTGGGAATCGGTATTGTCAAGGAAGAAGAATAAAATCAAAAAACAGGTTATCCGTGCCGGGATAGCCTGTTTCTGCTGTTTATTGACTTTTCGACAGAATGTGATATAATATCGTTCATAATGTGACTGTATAGCTATCGGGCGGTTGGTGATATTACTTCCGTAAAGGAGGTGATATTATGCCTATGACTTTAACTTTACATATCGGCAGATTTACTGTAACGATAAGAATTAAGGTAAAAGGTAACAACCGCCACTCGGCAAAGTGACGGTTGTTTTATAAATATAATTTTGAAATAACAATCACTAACCGCTAAACGATCAGCTCTTACAGTTACATTATATATAATCTCTCCCGTTTTGTCAACACACGGGAGAGATTTTTCTTTAGTTAATCCTTACACTTAAATCCTGGTTCTTGTAAGCTTCTTCATACTGCTTTATAGCCTCACTCACGTTATCTGCACTTTCGTACCAATTTTTATCACCAAGGTATATACTGTGGTGATAGTAAATCTTACCGTCATCTTCTGATGAGTCGGTACACATAAAAACATAAGTAGTGTCCTTTTCGGGCATACCTCGGTTCATATCGGAAAGCATACCGTTAGGCTGCTGACCGCCCCAGCAAAGCATGGTAAATTCTTCGGGTGCAGAGCCTTTTATGTTATGCTTTACCTTTATGCGGTAGTGGGTTATGGGGTCAGTGTCATAAAGCCCGAACCAGTTTTCGTTGAAGACATATTCCAGGTCAGTGTACTCTGTGCCGAGAATTTCTTCGACTGTTCCGATGAAGGTGTAGTCAGACCAGCCGATGCTTTTTAATGTGTCGCTGTGAGGGAAGATGTAATCTACACACATGGGAACCACTTCCATGGACGAAAAGGGCTCGGTCACAGGGTGAAGCTTGCTTTCCATTACACGGATTTTTATGTATCCGCCCGAAAATACGGACAGGGCAAGAATGACAGCTGCTGTTATTACTATGGCGAAGGTCTTGATTCGTTTTTTCATAAATTCAGCCCCTTTCATTATATAAGATAAATAAAGAGGTCGTTCTGTTGCATAAGAAAGAGAAAGGATAAATATAATTAATTAAAATCCCAGGTTATCATTAACCAGAATGACGTGTATTCTTTCCTTGTCTCTGCTTCTGCGAGTAACTACTATCTGATTACAGATGCAGTCGGGAGACATACAGTCGCCGCACTTACCGGTTACTGCACAGGGCGTGTTTTTTCCGAGACGGACGGTGTTCGGGGGAGAGGCGATATTTCTCGTTCTGTTGAAGCCTTCCTCCACATTTGTCACTACCTTATTCATACCTGCCACTACGATAACGTGGTCGGGTCCGAAAATGAGAGAAGATAAACGGTTGCCTGCACCGTCGATATTCACAAGCTCGCCGTCGAGGGTGATAGCGTTTGTACTCATAAAGAAATAGTCTGACTGAAAGGCAAGAGCGTAAAACTCCTTCTGCTCTGCAGGGGTAACATAACGGCTTCTGTCGTAAACGGTGTATTTCCCGCTTTCCTTTAATGCTGAAGGAATACCGCATTCCTTTATGCTTTCGCTTCCGCCCCAGGCGATGGTGCTTCCTTCCGGGATAAGGGAAAGAACGAGGGAGACACATTCCTCTCTATCCTTACAGTAGTAGCCGTTCATATTTCTCTTTTCCAGGGCTGATATAATTGATTTAGCTTGATTTTCTCTTGCTTGTGAAAGATGTGACATAATTATTCTCCTTTTGTTTTAATATGTGCATATTTTACCAAATAATGATGATAATTACAAGAGGTTGTGTGTTAATATACATCTGTCTACGAAATATATAAAGCCTTTTTATTTATCTTGCATAAAAAAAGAAATGATAAATAAAAACTTTTTGTTTTATTTACGAAATTAAAAAAGGATATATTTTTTTTCTTGCATTTTCGACATTATGGGTATAAAATATTTTTCATCACACATTAAAGCGTTAATATACTTTAGTGATTATTCTCCTCTTAAGAGGATTAAAGGAGTTTGGAATTAAATGAGTTATGTACAGAATGTAATCGATTCAGTGGCAAAAAAGTATCCTCACGAGCCTGAGTTCGTGCAGACGGTAACAGAGGTTTTAACATCTCTTGAACCTGTCGTGGAAAAGCATCCCGAATACGAGAAGGCTGCTCTTCTCGAAAGAATGGTTGAGCCGGAAAGAACAGTAAGCTTCCGTGTCACCTGGGTAGACGATGAGGGCAAGGTGCAGGTAAACACAGGCTACAGAGTTCAGTTTAACGGCGCTATCGGCCCCTACAAGGGAGGACTGCGTTTCCATCCCTCTGTTTACACAGGTATTATGAAGTTCCTTGCTTTTGAGCAGACCTTTAAAAACAGCCTTACCACTCTTCCCATGGGCGGTGCCAAGGGCGGCAGTGACTTCGACCCCAGAGGAAAGAGCGACGGAGAGGTTCTCCGTTTCTGCCAGGCTTTTATGACAGAGCTCAGCAGACATATCGGTCCCAGTCTCGACGTTCCTGCAGGTGACATCGGTGTAGGCGGCAGAGAAATCGGCTACCTTTTCGGTCAGTACAGAAGAATTAACGGTAACTTCGAAAACGGTGTTCTTACCGGTAAAGGCCTTTCCTACGGCGGCTCTCTTATCCGTCCCGAGGCTACGGGCTACGGTGCTACATATTATGTCGTAGAGATGCTCAAGCATTTCGGTGAAGAAATCAAGGGTAAAACAGTAGCAGTTTCCGGCTTCGGTAATGTTGCATGGGGTACAGCAAAGAAGGTGGCAGAGCTTGGCGGTAAGGTAGTAACCCTTTCAGGCCCCGACGGCTACATCTATG
>JAZUOC010000030.1:0-4453 GCA_045604465.1 Acutalibacteraceae bacterium | reverse complement strand
ACTATCTTAATACATAAAAATTGCGATTTCTAATGGAATACCGCAACAACTATAAAATGATAAACATAACAATGCTTCAACTCCTTATATATAAGCCTGTTTTGCTATTTCATTATTATAATAAACTTGTTCTGCAACATAAATTTATCGAAATTTCATATAAAACCAATATTTATTCGTCAAAAAGTCCGTTTTTTCGTACGTTTCCTGCTATATAATGGCAAACGGGCAATAGTTGTATTGACAAACGAACATTTGTTCTGATATAATATATATGGTTTAGTTTTAATTATGTAGTGAAACAATGCTTTTCAGTGCAGACTACAGAGATGGTATAGTTGCGATTGATAAGAAGCATTATGCTGACTTTTATGCTATGAGTTTGCTCAATCAGTATTATATAATGATAATTCCGCCCTCATTGCGGTTTTTCGTAAATACCTGTGGCATGTCAGAGATACTCTTGCCCTCGGATATCTGAATGATAACGACTGTATAAAAGCCGGGGGAAGAAATACAGATGATGAAAACTCTGCCTAATATCAAGCCCTTCAACACCTGTTACATTGATGTTGAAAAAGAAAGAATATATTATCTTTTCACAAAGGCGAATGCTGATTTGATTTTATGTAAAACAGTAAGTTCACGAATATGTGCGTACTGTGAGAACGGGCTACAACATACCCACAGAGTATGAGGATGAGGATGTACGGCTTCACAAGATTATGGCTCTGTGCCGAGAAAATAGTTACAGAAATGATGATGAAACTATCGGCAGAATTGCCGCAGAGTTTAACCTGAAATCGAAAAAGGTTATTGAGATAATTCCGTCGGTCTTCGTAATATGAACTATACTGAGTTTTACAAAAAACTGTCGACGATGAAACTGAAGTTAGAGAGGAAGAATATATTGTATACTTATCATCAGAGCCTTTGACAATGCTACTTAATGCTATGCATAAAGAAGCAGTACACGAGATTTTTGACAAGCTGTATTATGACGAGCGGTATATGGTTGTGAATAGGTTAGGCTTTTGTATAGATTGCTTTTCTGATTACTATATGGATAAGTGTGTCACCGATAAAGACGGAAACCCTAAGAAGGTGAAATTTAAGAAAATGACCTACCTCGACCTCGCAAACACCTTTGGAAAATCCTTGCCTGATATTGCATATCAGACCGTATACCGAGCTTACATAAAAATGCGTGAGTGACTGAAAAATACTTAAGGGAGAATAAAAAAATTCTCGTTGAGGCAGAGATGCTGCGATAACAGTGAGTGAATGTTAAGCAAATAGATTGTAATTATTTTTCCTCTTCGCATTGCCCTTCTGGTATAGGCTTGAATACCAAAGGAAGCGGTAATATAGCACTTTTTCGTTCAAGGAACTGAAGCGGAATTGTAAAATTATAATTCTTATTGTATTCAGTATCTAACAGAGGCATTATACTTATTCCGTACTTAATAGGCTTTTCCGGTGTTAAATTTAAAATGAAGCCAAAAGGATACACACATAAATCTGATACTAATTGAGCATCAATACCGTTGTCAGTTTTGAACCAAGCTTCGGCAGGTCCAATCATTAATTGTCCTACAGCTTTTGATGTGAGGTATATATGTATGTCAAACAGTTTTCTGTTAATTTCATTACTTTCTTTATTAAGCAAAAGACTGTCAAAACCTAGCCGTTTAACCTCTAATGGAGGCAAAAGGCTGCAAAACATGGTAATAACTTGTTTAATGAAAGATAACACAGGAACATTTTTGAAACTAAACGAAATAATATCTCCATGATTCAATTGTTCTGTTTTGTGTAAATAGCTTGCAACATCCTTTGTAATATCATTATAAGTAGGGACATACCACGAGCCGGTATTGTTGTTGCATTTTTCACAAAGAGTGTATTTGCCCATCCCTTGTTGTTGATTAATATATTTAGCTTTTTCGCCTCTATACCTTTTCATCACATTGTCGCCCGTATATATGGTTGTGCTACCTCTGTTCATAGCATTTTCAGGTGGAATATGTTCAAAGGTTAATTTGCTGTATTTGCCACATATATGACATTGACCGTAATGGTTAATATTTTCAAACTTTTTATCCGATACTTCTGTAAAAATTCTCGGTGTAGAAATCTGACTTTCTAATCCGACTTTATCCCAAGTAGACGTCCAAATAAGATATGGCTCAAGTGGTAAACAATCTTTTACTTTGATGTGTGCACCGTCACGAACAAGCAAACCGTCTTTTGCCATTTTTTCAGCGTCAAAATAAAGCCGTGCACCTGTTTTATATTCTGCATCAATATCCATTACAATTTTGCCTGATTTTTTTGAGTTTACAACGATTTCACCACTGACACCGCCACCGAACATAATATAATCACTAAAATGAACAGGATCACCAAGTTGTTTTCCAATAGGTTCTTTTTCAGGAATATTGAGCTTATTCCAACTTTTGAGCATACCGTCTTTCTGTATCTGAAGCCAGTTTTCCATTGAAGTACTGTGTACTAAAACAGGAGATTCATAGTCACGCAGAACTGTTTCATTATAACTGTGTCCAGCATAATAGGTCTGACATTCGGTATATTCATCTTCTGTAATCGCAACAATACCGTTTAGATTATTGACATCGCAATATCCAATAAAGTCTCCAACAGCCATTTTCCAATCATCGTGAAGCTGTTTGCTTATTTTTATGGTGTAAGCACAACCATTATTTGCACCAACAATCATAGGTGTATCTATATCAGAGGAAAGAGTTAATACCATCCAAGATGAACTATATTCAGAATCGGTTATAGGGTTTATATTGCTATCTTTAAAATTATCAACTCTGTAAATCATATTTTATACACCTCCTATTGAAGACAAAGTAATTATAACACAAATCATTACATTTTTCCACACATAAAAGAAAGTCACCCTATAAAAGAGTGACCTTGTTTAGTATAGATGTTATCATTAAAGATTTGAAAGCATTTCTTTAAATTCATCAGATTCCTTGAAATCTTCTGACAACGGATATTTTTCAGTTAAAAGCTCTTTTATCTGCGTTTTAGCAACATAAGTAGTACCTAATGTATGTTTATCAAATTCCTTGCCTTTAAACATAACTGAATGCATAGTAGTTATTCTGTCCATATTATCAAACTTGATTGCTAACTCACACATTTTCCTGAAGTTTTCCAATGCATTAACAGTATCGCCAAGTTTGAAATATCTTACGCCTAAATGTCCGTAATTATACATTACTATTCGCCACATTTTACCGTAATGACCGTCGTCATATACAAAATTCAAAAAGTCGAGTTCTGATTTGAATGCCGAAATCACCCATTCATCAGAGAAGTTTCTGTCATAGAAAAAGCCATTATAATAAAAATAATGAGAATAAACTGTGTTGAGCAATAAGAATTGTTCTTCAAGAGTGTTCATTATTATCTCATCGCCATTTGGATAGTTTTCAGGATAATAAAAGCAGAACATTTCCTGTCCGTCTCTCATTCTTGGCATCTCTTTGATGATTTTTTCACAATCCTCAAATGTTATACCGCTTCCTTCTTTTTCTGAAAGCTCTTTATAAAGTTCAGCAATATGCCTTTTGGCAGAAATGCGTATTTTGTCATTGTTACAGTTTTGTTTGATGTTTTCGTATATTGCAATTATTTTTGCGACATTTTCAGGTGTGTTTTCTTTGAAATGAACAAGGGAAGTCATATATCTTAAAAGAATACGAAAATCATTAGGGAACTTTTCTTTAAGCTTATTTATTATTTCCAGTTTTAATTTTTCGTCTGTAAGATTATCATAAGCTTCAAGTTCTTTTATTATTTCAGCCTCGTCTTCTGCTCTGTTAACACCAAGCAACTCATCAACACTTACCTTGAAAAAACCTGCAATTTCAGGAAGCATGGTTATATCGGGATAACTTTCTCCTCGTTCCCAATTGCTGACACTTTGAGAAGTAACACCTAAAAACTCTGATATAGTTTCTTGCGTAAGTCCTTTTTCGAGCCTTAATTTTTTGATGTTTTCACTTAAATAAATAGTCATTGTTCTATCACCTCTGATTAGATTAATTGACCGGTCTGTATATATAATAACGCATCAGACTATAAAAAACAATAAATCATCCTTTGAACGCTTCTCAAGAGTTACTTGGAAAATCCAACTATAAGAATAGAAGGCGTACCCAAATATACACCTTCTGCCTTTATTTGTATATTAGTTCGTTACAAACAATTTCACTTGACCTAGATTGAATGTTATTCATCCTGCCAACCCACTCCATCTGATTCTCCTCTTTGAGTTGTTCGTTTACACCCTCCGCCACTTTCATCTGCTCCACAAGAATATCAAACATATCTTGTGCCTGATCATTGATGTCGCAAAGGTAATCGTGAAGTGTGCCGTTCACAAGATAGGTTGATAGGTTGATTTACAATG
>JAZUOC010000029.1:0-9833 GCA_045604465.1 Acutalibacteraceae bacterium | reverse complement strand
CGATCCGACTTCAATGAGATCCTCTCAGATAAATCTTGTCGAAAAGCTCGGTATTCTTATCAGTACGCAGTACCCCAATGACAGTAACGGTCTTACAGACGAGATAGACATAGCAAAAAAACAGCTTGATGGTACGTATATAAGCAGTAAAAGAGTGTTTGCACTCCTTTACGAGCCGGATATTGAGCTTATACCTGATTGGCAGACGGATGATAACGTGCTGTATCAGTCAAATCCCGTAGCGGTAAATAATAAGGCTCTTTTTGACGAGCTTAAAAACAGCCGTACTCTTGCTATTCTCTATGAGAATAAGCGAGAAAACTTCCTCTGTAAGCATTGCAATATTCAGTATAAGGGTATAGGTGCGGAGGGATACGTTGACTTAATGGCGGTACAGAGCTGTGCAATATCAACAGACGATAGCTTCTGGAAAGGCAGGTCTGTATATATGGGACTTGACCTTTCGCAGACGGAGGATAATACCTCGGTGGCTATGGTCACCTTTTACGACGGAAAGATATATGCAAAGGTCTGGGGCTTCCTGCCGAGCAACAGAGTAGAGCTTAAATCCCATAAGGAAAACGTAAATTATAAAACTCATATAGCAAACGGCGAAGCCTATGATTGCGGCGATGACGTCGTTGATTACGGCTTTATAGAGAGATTTATACTCGGTATAGCTGACAGGTACGGTGTGAACGTGGTCCAGCTCGGCTTTGACCGATACAACGCAATTTCTACCGTGCAGAAGCTTGAAAGCGACAGTAAGAACCCTATAGAATGTGTTGAAATAAAGCAGCATTCAAGCGTTCTTCACCCTGCGACGAAATTCTTAAAGGAGCAGATATTACATCGCACCTTCTGCTATGAGCAGAATAAGCTCCTTGAAATCAATTTCAGTAACGCCAGATGTACCGAGGACACTAATCTCAATAAGTACGTTAATAAAAAACGTTCTGCCGGCAAGGTTGATATGGTTGTAGCTCTGATAAATGCTGTATATCTGCTACAGCAGGAGCTTTTGTATGCTGAAAGTGATTTTACGGTGCAGTATTGACAAGATATGTTTGTGGTGATATAATAACCTCAAATAAATATTGTGAGGTAAGATAACAATGGATACACTTGTACGTGTTATTTTTGCGTTAATAGTGCTTGGCTTTATAGGATATTTTGTATTTATGGCTGTAATAGCAATAAAGCGAATACAGCTTGACCGACAAACAAAAAGCAATAACTATTTAGAGCGACATCATAATGACTTAACTGAAACTGATTCGATTTATACAAAGGTTGTAGGGGTGACATTTGGCAATATACAATCTGTATTACCCACCTTATCAGCCGGAATGAGATTGAAATTCAGAAGAGAACCTGATAATGAATATGATAGCAATGCTATCTGCGTTATTTGTAACAGCAAAAAAATAGGACATTTAAGTGCGGATTTAGCGTGCGATTTAGCACCTGTTATGGATAATGGCGGCAGACTTGAAGGTAAAATCGTAGAAATTACAGGTGGAGGTACAAAAAACTACGGATGTAATATTGAGGTTTTTGTTTTCAGAAGATAATAAAACAGCACCCTATACAAAAGTAGGGTGTTTTTATTGTACATTTTCACGAAAAAAAAAACATCTTGACAAATGTATCCACAAATGTTATTATATATGTGGATACAGAAAAGAGGTGAATTAAATGTCCCCTAAAGGTAGACCTACTAATGACCCCAAAACGCTGAACACAAGGATTCGTCTTTCCGAAGAAGATGTAAAGCGTTTAGAATACTGTACTGAAAAAACAGGCTTGACAAAAGCAGAAATTATTCGGCAGGGTATAAAGGAAGTTTACGAGAAATTAAAGAAATAAGGTGTTGCCCGACTACCAATCAAAACAACACCTTAAAAGCGACAGATTACTCTATCAAATATATTGTACCATGATGGAGTTTTCTTGTCAAGTGTTATCTTCGTCCGAAAAACGGACGAAACAATTTACAGGAGGATATAAATGAATTATAACCATCAGACAGAAATGGTACGAATCAATGATCGGACTATGGTCGCCAAGGAGTTCAGAGGACAGCGAGTGTTGACGTTTGGAGACATAGACAAAGCACACGAAAGACCCGAAGGGACAGCTCGCAAGCGCTTCGGAGATAACAAACACCGCTTTATAGACGGTGCTGATTACTTCAGACGAAATTCGTCCGAAGCGAAAAGCGAGTTCGGAATAACCGCCCCGAACGGTTTAATTCTCATCACAGAAAGTGGCTATCTTATGCTTGCGAAGTCATTTACGGATGATCTTGCGTGGACTGTACAGCGAGAGCTTGTGAACAGCTATTTCCGCAATAAGAATGCCGAAAATTCAAAAGTCGAACAGCTCACCCTTGAAACAAAGGAATATCACTATTATGATAAGAGCTTCGAGGGTAAGCCTGTATTATCACCTGCCGATTTTGAACATTTCACGGGGATTAGTGAACACAGAGTGCGATATTACCTTGAAAAATTTTGCGAAAAGCACGTTGACTATCATTTGCTTGAAGGTCCTTTCCTTTACAAATACAAAATGCAGAATCCTAACGTCAGCAAGCTCGCTTCTACAATTTTCGTTATATCGAAAAGAGGATTTATAAAAGCGATTGAATATTTTAGTTGCAAAAATTCTATTCCTAATCAGCTTTTGGAAAAATTCTCTTCAAACGAAAACGTCCACGGCTCACTGTGTACTACAGAAGATGAGTGTATAGTAGCTCTTAGCGTTCTCCAGAAAGTAAAAAGCCGAGAAGAAATATGTAAGAACAAATATAAGAATATAGGACAATCATCTATGGTGTCAGAGTATGAAAAAGACATAGAGGCTATAAAAATAGCTATGAAATCAGTTGCAATGATGCTGTTGGCAGTAAAGTAAAAAGTTAATGATAAAAGCGTTTTGCGTATGCAGGGCGCTTTTTTTATACTAAAAACAGAAAGGAGCTTTTATGTCGGATTTTATAACGGTAGATCTGTCCCAAATGAATATAAACGAGCTTATAAATGAGCTTAACCACCTCGACAAAACCGCCTCTACTGAAATAATGCCGGAAGTAATGCAGGCGGTCGGACAGGAGCTTCTAAGTGAAGAAAAACGCATAATAAACGGCAAATATCCGCAGTTTGCAAGTAAGCTCAGCATTATGCAGGAGAGAAAAGGCAAGCTATGGAGAGTAAAGGCAGGCTACAGCACAGAGGTTATAAACAGTAACATAGAGGTGCTTATCACCGAATTCGGCAGACCCGGAAAGAAGGGGAGAAAGAACGGTGGCAGGGACACTCTCGGAAGAAAGATAGGTGCTATTCAGCCTTATCCTCATATCAGGGCGGCACTTATCACGAAAAAGGAAAAATGCCTACAGCTTGCTGAAAAGCTGTTTATGGAAAGGATTGAAAAGGAATGGCAAAGGAACTGACCGCCAATTTTGCGGCGAATACCGGCGGATTTTCGTCGGGCGTTGCAAAGCTGAAAAACGACCTTACAAATCTCAATAAGGCTCTTGATGATAATAAAAGAGCTGTATCCGAGGCTAACAAGGAAGTAAAACAGCTTGAAAAAGAGAAAAAACAGCTTGATGAAGCTATGAAGGATGGTGCTACAAAAGAGCAGGCTGAACAGATGGAAAAGCTTGAAACTGCTCTTGCACAGGCAAAATCCAAAGCCGCCGCCCTTAAAACCGAGCAGGCAGAATTAAAGGTGGATATAAAGAATACTACCAAAAGCCTTGAAAAACAGAAATCTGCCGCTGATGACAATAGCAAATCCTTTGATAAGGTGAAAGAGTCTGCAAGCTCTCTCGGAAAGACTATAACGACTGTAGCAGGCGGATTTACTGCCGCAGTCGGAGCTTTAGGAGCACTTACTGCATCGGCAGGAGCTACAGCTGACGATATCAATACTCTATCAAAGCAGTACGGACTTTCTACAGAACAGATACAGAAGTTCAAGTATGCGACAGATCTTATAGACGTATCCCTTAATACCTATACCGCATCTATTGCCCGTAATATACGAAGTATGACCGCTTATCAGAACGGAACGGCTATGACGGTACAGGCTTATGACCGTCTTGGAGTAGCGGTGCTGAACACAGACGGCACTCTCCGTGACAGCGAAACGGTATATAATGAAGTTATAGCGGCTCTCGGAAAAATGGAGGATGAAACACAGCGTGATAGCATCGCCCTTACTCTCCTCGGCAGAAGTGCTTTAGAGCTTAATCCTCTGATACTCGGCGGTGCCGAAGCTCTTGCGGAGCTTGGTGATCAGGCTGAAAATCTCGGTCTTATACTTCCTCAGGAGCAGCTCGACAACCTCAACGCCTTCAATGATAAGGTTGATACCCTGAAGGCGAATATGAACGCTCTGAAGCTGGTCGGAGCAGAGAGCTTTGCGGGTAGCTTTGACAGTTTTTTTGAAGCGGGTGACGATTTTGTAGAATTTATAAATCAGCTTAAGGCAGACGGCACTCTTGACGAGATGGCAAAGGGCCTGTCCGATACGTTATCTACAATTGTCGGAATGCTGAAAACTGCAATTACGGTAGGCTGGGAATATCGTGACGTTATAGCGGCGGGAGCTGTGGCACTTGTAACCTTTAAAACTGCAATGTCGATAGGCAATATCATAGCACAGACCACTCTTGCGATAAAGTCCTTTTCAGCGGCAAACCAGGCGGCAACAGTATCACAGCAGATGCTTAATACTGCGATCAAGGCTAATCCTTACGTACTACTTGCCTCTGTTATTCTTTCGGTGGTGAGTGCAGTAGCTACTCTTGCGCTTGTGTCGGGGGATGCGGCGGATAGTGTAGAGGAATTAAAAACTCAGGCGGAGGAGTTGTCCGCTGCCGCCGAAAAATCAAAGGATACAGCAGACAACCTTTCAGAAATAGCACAGAGCTATTCGGAAATTGCAGACAGTGAGCTTTCTGCTGCTGATAAAACAGCGGAGCTTAAAAGTCTTCAGGAACAACTGAACAGTGTATATGGAACAACAAAAGAAAAAATAGACCTTGTAAACGGCTCTTATGAAAGCAATATTGCCCTGCTTAAAGAGGTAACCGAGGCGGAAATAGAAAACGCAAGGATAAAAGCACAGGCTTCCATAAATGCAGCAAAGGAGGCACAGACAGGATCCGATACGGAAACAGCAACCATCAGTACTGATAGTTTCGTAGAAAGTATCAGTGATTATCAGGAGCTTGCACGGCAAAATCCTAATATAAATGTCTCAAAGATAAATAATAATCTTTTCGGTATAGAGACAGGCGGTATAGATGAATCGCAATTCAAGGTAAATGTATCAGGTACATATAAAGAACGAGCAGAGGCTTATAAAGATATACTTGATATGCTCGAAAGTGTCGGTAAAAAGGATGAGCAGGTTTACACCTTTTTTGCTGATAAGTATGAGGAGTATACCAATCTTGCTGATGACCTGGCAGAAAAAGAGCAGTTACTTGCTGATCTCAATAATTATAGCATCTCCGCAAAAAAAGAAAACCTGACAGTGACGCAGGATCAGATAAGGAGCATATCAGAGCTTAACGAGATATCTGAAGCCAATAAAAACGCCACTAAAGAGCTTGTCTCTGAACATAGCAGACTTACTTCTGCCTTGAAGGAGCAGAACGAAGTGGGACAGTTATCTTTAGCTACCGCTATGGAGCTTATTGACAGCGGATATTCCTCGGTGCTTGCAATTGATAGCGAAACAGGTGCTATAAGGCTTAATATTGAAGCCTACAGAGAGCTTAACAATGCGAAGATAGAAGCACAAAAGCAGGCACTGCTACTTGAAAGACGTGAGCTAAGGCTTGCTAACGCTCATCTTGGCACTATGGCGGCAACGGCGGCACAGGGCAGAGAGCTGGAAAAGCTCGCAGAAATCCGCAGTCAGATTTCAGCCAATGATAAAAGGATAGCAGAGCTTGACGCTACTGAAGCTATACTTGACGGTATGGGCACAGCTGGTGCGTATAGTGGCGGTTCTATCGGCGGAGCTTCTTCCGGTTCATCGGATAACAGATACACAGAAGCCTATAACGCTTATAAGACAGAGGCTGATAAAAAGCTGGAGCTTATAAATCGTGAGCTTGAAGCTAAAAGGAAGCTTCGTGATGAAACTATAGCCGCTATTGACGATGAAATAGAAGCCCGTAAAAGGCTTAACGAGGATAAGGACCTTGAAGAGGAAATAAACGCAATAACCGCACAGCTGAAATATTCCCAGCTTGATGAGTTTTCACGATCTCAGCTCGAAAACAAGCTTGATGATTTGTACGAGGAACAGGCAGAACGCAACTGGCAAAGACAGATGCAGGACAAAAAAGAAGCGGCAAACGAAAGTTATGCTATAGCAGAGGAACGCCTTAAGGCATCACAGGAAAGTATTAACGACAGTATAGCTACTTTTAAGGCTATAATGGATGCTCTTTCAAAGGGTATAACCAATATAAACAACGTGGTGAATAATTCATCTACCTCAAACAATACCGCAAATCTTAATCTTGTGAATTCGGTACTGACTGAAGCACAGATTACAAGAGCGGTCAAAAGGGCGTTTATGGACGATATAGTAACGAAATAAGGAGGGTATATGGACAGCATATCTTACAAAACGGTATCAGGAAAAAGTTTTCAGGCAGATGATGGAAATACGTCTCTACCTTTCTTCTTAAGCTCAGTAGAACTGAATACTGCTTCTGCCGCTTACCGTCGCTACACACGAATAGGGCATGACGGCGATACTATACTTGACGGCAAGCTGAATCCTTTGCCGATAACTCTTGAAATCGGAGTGACGGGAGGAAGTACGGAACAGCTTAAGGAGAATATCAGAAATTTATCGACAAGCTTTCCACTTTTAGAAGAGGGGCTTCTGACTTACAGTAAACAGGATAAATCCTACGAAATAAACTGCTTTGTGCAGGAAGCACCTTCTGTGGCTCTCCGTCATAACCTTTATGCAGTTGTTACGATACTGCTTACAGCACCTTTCCCATTCTGGAGAACGGTTGCTGAAGATATAACGGTATTGTGTGAGGCGAATAAATCTGCATCAGTTACTTTTAATTCTGAAACACAGTACAAAGTTCCTGCCGCCTTGTACGTGTCCTGTACCTCAACTATGACGGGTAATGCAACAGAATCGGCGATAATCACCTTGTCAGGCTTAAACAGAGAACCGCTCTGGGAGAGAATAACAGCTATAGGAACAAAAAGACCTGTTTCTTATGCAAAATCAAAAAGTTCTGCCTTGTATGTCACAAAAAATATGGCGGCAGGCGACACCTTCTGGATAGACTGGGGCTTGCAGGGAAGATTTTATACCGATACCAGTGATGAAATTGATTTCATTCGCTCATCGATACAGTATGTTTATCCCGGCAGTAATACGCTGACTTTATCTGTAAAGGCGACCACTGGAGGATTATCAGCGGTACTCCGCAGATATGACTATGTAAGGGCGGTGATGTGATGCTTGTGCGAGCTTATAACCCTCTATCTGCAGACAAGCCTAAGTTTTCGCATAATCTCAGAGGGATCATTGATGAAGTTATATCTTTCAGTTATACAAGGAGAGCCTACGATATAGGCTCTTTTGAGATGACTATACCGTCATCGGAGGAGGCAAAGCAAATAATCGTACCGGGTGTAATTATAATAGCGGGCGACGTAATTAAGTATTCTTATATTGTTGGAACTACCAAGAAAACTATATCTAATAATGCATTCTATGTTACGTCTGTGACCGATACTGATAACGAAACTATGCATATAACCGGCTACGATTTAAAGTACC
Organism: Acutalibacteraceae bacterium; assembly: GCA_045604465.1. Taxonomy (GTDB): domain Bacteria; phylum Bacillota; class Clostridia; order Oscillospirales; family Acutalibacteraceae; genus UBA6857. The sequence goes on along the minus strand of JAZUOC010000029.1, from coordinate 1,985 downwards.
TGCTCAGTTTCCGTGTTACACTCTTCCCCCAGGAAGAGCAGGACAAGGGCACTTATGGCTACTATGTAACGAAGGGCGATACCTTTCATTGTGTGTCAGATCTTATCGATTACAATCTGGCAAACGCCTCTGATGAGAAACGAAGAATATTTGGCTTCGGAAGACTCGTAATGCCTACTGCACAGATAGAAGCAGGACTTACCGGCATAGCAGACGACCGATATATGACACGACTTGAACCGCTTTCTACAGCGGTTTTTAATTTGACGAAAAACTGTAAAACTCACTTCTGGGAAGTAAGAGTGATGATAGATGAACAGTCGGATCAGCCTGACGGCTATATTCCGCGAATGGAATCGGGAGAGGATAAGACTCCGCTTATTATCACTCCTGATCTATATAATATATCCGCTTATGATAAGACTGAGGATGTTTCTGCTTATAAGAACGTGCTGTATGCCGTTTCTAATGACGGAAGTAGCACCAAAGCTCTTGTACAGGCGGTATCCAAAGATACTACGTCGGATAGCGGTATTACAAGAAAGGAAGTGGTAGTAGATGTAGATGCGGAAACAGTAGAGGATATCCCTACATATGCACTCAAGGCAGCTGAGGAGTATGAAACGGCAGATGACTTTGAGGTAACGCCGATATTTGATGACAATGACGCTATAGAACTTGTACAACCGGTAGTGGTTAAACTCGGAACACATACCTACGAATCAGTTATTACAGAGATAACTGATGAATACTCGGAGTATGAGCATAAATGTTCCTTTGTAGTCGGCAATAAAAAAATAAAGGTGCTGAATGTACTGAACAAGGCTATAGCAAGCACTAATCAGAAGACGATAAATAATAAAATCGCTATGTCAGGTGCTACTAACATTGATACTGCTATTGTGGTTCAGGAACAGGAGATGCAGAAGGTAGTGCATAACTACACCGAAATAGGTTACATATCAGGCAACTCCGTAGGCTACGGAGATGCCGTAAACTCAATTATCTGTGGTGGCTATCTGCTTGCACCTTATGAAAATTCATCGCATGAGCCGTCGATGGAAGACGGGTTATATCCTGAGATGAAATTTCCGCTTGTTGCATTTGATACGGATGGCGAGCCGTATACAGACTACTCTATATCTGTAAATCTTGCAGTAACAGATGAACAGTTTGGCAAGTCCTATAGCTATGTAGAAACGTATACCGATTCCAATGGTGAAAAGGTGACAAGAGAAGTCGGCACAATTAACAGAGTGCCGGAAGGGGCATATATACTGCCTCATTGGTCGCAGATACGAAAAGCGGATGACAGATACCCTTACGGCTTTGTGGAAGTGAGATTCAGAATGGTATGGGTTGAAGATGAAATTATACACCATTCTACAATAGGTTCATTTCTCACGACGAGATTTTTTCCCTTCGCCTCCGAAGCCGAATACAATGCCGCAGTCGGTCTTACCAATACGCCTATAGAGCTTATAAAGCTTCAGGATTTTCAGTACCTTGTACCTGAAAGTAAGCTTATCGTTGATAAGGCTTTATCCCCTGATAGCGACAATGTGATAGCAAATTCAGCGGTAGCAAAGGCTCTTTCTCTGAAGGCTGACAAGGAAGCGGTCGAAACGCTTTCTCTTGTGGTAGATAGTAAGGCTGATATCATCGAGGTTGAAGCACTTGCCGAAATTGTGAACAGCAAGGCTGACAGTACGGCTCTTACATCCCATACAGGCAATACGGCAAACCCTCATAATGTTACAAAAAATCAGATAGGGCTTGATAAAGTTGAAAACAAAAGCACTTTGGAAATATTATCTGAGCTTTCGATAGGTGGTACACAAATTCTCCGCAACACACAGACTACAGTGCTTGCAGAAATTACCGCTCCTGCATTATGGAGTGAAGGGGCGTGGCGTAAGGCTTCAGGTGCTAACGGCACTTGGGAAAGTATTGATGTAACTGATTGCCCTGAACCTTTTATTGAA
>JAZUOC010000028.1:0-2731 GCA_045604465.1 Acutalibacteraceae bacterium | reverse complement strand
CACTTTTAGCGGGTACTACCGTCAGCAGAGCCACTCTTCATAATCAGGATTTTATCGATGAAAAAGGCATCTGCATCGGTGACAAAGTTATCATCCGTAAAGCGGGAGATATTATCCCCGAGGTGCTCTGTGTGGTTTCTCACGGAGGAAATGCCGTACCCTACCGCATTCCGGATGTGTGTCCCTCCTGCGGCGGCAAGGTAACGAGAGAAGAGGGTGAAGCGGCCCTTCGTTGCTGTAATCCCGACTGTCCTAATCAGCTGCTGCGAAATCTCATCCACTTCTGCTCGAGAGATGCTATGGACATCGAAGGTCTCGGCACAGCTGTACTTGAAACACTCGTTAAAGAAGGTCTTGTAAAAACTGCCGCTGACATTTACACTCTGAGAAAAGAAGACATCGCCAAAATCGAGCGTATGGGAGAAAAAAGTGCACAGAACCTTATCGATGCAGCTGAAAAGTCAAAAAGCAACGACCTTGCTAAGCTTATTTACGCTTTAGGCATAAGACACATCGGACAGAAGGCCGGCAAGCTTTTAGCCGACCGCTTCGGCACAATGGATAAATTAACAGAAGCCTCCACAGAAGAAATCGCTTCCATAGAAGGCTTCGGTCAGATTATGGCTGAAAGTGTTACGGATTTCTTCTCACACCGGGAAAGCAGAGACCTTATAGAAAAGCTTAAAGAGCTCGGTGTAAATATGGAGAGTCAGAAGGAAATAGTAGATCTCCGCTTCGAGGGTAAAACCTTCGTGCTGACGGGTACTCTTTCACTTTACACCAGAAGTGAAGCCACGAAAATAATCGAATCCTTCGGCGGTAAGGCTTCCTCCTCTGTTTCCAAAAAGACCGACTATGTTTTAGCCGGTGAGGATGCAGGAAGTAAGCTGAAAAAGGCTAACGACCTGGGTATTACGGTGATAAGTGAGGAAGAGTTCAAGAGTATGATAGAATAAAGGCCAAGGGCCGAGAAGATAAAAAAAGACTGCTGAAATTAATCGGCAGTCTTTTAGTTTTTATTTAACCTCAGGAAAACTATACCAGTATTCCCTTTTCTTTTTAGTCACTGCCTTCTTTATGATAAAGAACAGTGCTACAGCACCCACAAGGGCAAAGCCGAGATAAATATGAGTATTATCCGTGCCGTGAATTTTTATCTCATTCCATAAAGAAGAAAACATATCGAGGGTTTCCTGTGGAAGATTACGGAAATATTCCACCTCGGGCATATTTTCTTCTGAGGGATAAAGATATTCGTTATCCTTCATTTCCGCGTAATCGGGATGCTCCATAACACCTGTATTGGGAGTAGCATAACCGATATAAAGTGCATTGTTTACGCCGATTTCAGGGTCGAGAAGGAAGTTGATGTATTTCATAGCGCCCTCATAGTTCTGAGCGCATTTAGGTATACATACAGCATCTACGAAAATATTTACGCCTTCCTTGGGATAAACGAAGTCGAGGTCCGGATTTACATCCTTCATGCATACGAAGTCGCCTACATAGTAAGGAACAAGAGCAGCTTCACCGCTTTCCATTTTGTTATAGATTTCGTCCATAACATAACCCTGTAAAAGAGGCTTCTGTTCGATAAGCATCTGCGCCACATCGGAAAGCTCTTTTTCGTCGGTGGAATTAAGAGAATAGCCGAGAATTTTCTGCGGAATGGCGAAAGCATCTCTCGGGTTATCTATCATAAGGATTTTACCTGCGTATCTTTCATCCCACAGAGCAGTCCAGCTGTCGGGCTTTTCTTCCACCAGCTTACTGTTATAAATAAGACCTACCATACCCACATTATAGGGGACAGAAAATGAGTTATCCGGGTCGTAGTACATATTCTTATACTCTTCGGAAATGTAATGATAGTTAGGGAGCTTTTCAGTGTCTATTCCGAGAAGCATATCCTCAGCTATCATGCGCTGAATCATATAGTCCGAGGGGATGACGATGTCGTAGCTCGCACCGCCGTTTTTTATCTTAGGATACATATCCTCGTTGCTTTCATAGGTTACGTAGTTAACCTTAATGCCCGTAAGCTTTTCGAACTCGGCATTTACATCAAGCATTCCGTCCTCATAGGTATCGGAAATGTATTCACCCCAGTTAAAAACATTAATGGTTGTACCCTCGAGACCCCTGTACCATTCTTCGTTTTCGTAAGCGCTGACACCAAGGGCGGAAATGCCCGAAAGCATCATAAGAGCAAGAGTAAAAAGTAAAATCTTTTTCATCCCTTTACCCCCCTGTCAAGCTTATTACGCATTTTTCTCTCTCCTCTTACCTGCGAAACATTAAGCAGTATAAGCAGGAAAAGTATCGCTACGAAAATAAGAGTGGAAAGAGCATACATATCGGGAGTTACTCTCTTTTTCGTCATGGAGAAAATACGGATGGGAAGAGTTTCGAAGGAAGGTCCCTGGGTAAAATACGAAATAACGAAATCGTCGAGAGAAAGAGTGAAGGACATCATCAGTCCCGAGAAAATACCCGTAGAAATAGAGGGAAGTATTACCTTAAAAAATGCCTGTAAGGGTGTACACCCCAGGTCCATAGCCGCTTCCGGAAGGAAGCTGTCAAGCTGACGGAGCTTCGGAAGCACCGAAAGAATAACATAAGGAAGGTTAAAGGTGACGTGAGCGATAAGCATAGTACCGAAGCCGAGAGCATCGGTGACACCTATCATTTTCGCACAGATGATGAAAAGAAGCATCATAGATATACCTGT
>JAZUOC010000027.1:0-1934 GCA_045604465.1 Acutalibacteraceae bacterium | reverse complement strand
CTCACACTCTGTAGGCTCAGATGCAAGCAGAAGAGTTGTTATTACTCTTGCTGAAGGCGTAAAGCCCACACATCCTTCAAAGGGTGGTTATAACAGAGGTCGTGGCGGCAGAGGCGGCTACAACCGCGGCGGCAGAGGCAGAAGCAACAGTGCTCCCGTTCAGGGTGCTCCCACAAGAGCTCCCAGAACCGACGCCGGCGCAGAAAAGGTTTCTCTTTACGGAAAGATTAACTGACAGAATAACATAAAAAAGAGCTGTTCCGATAAGTAACAGCTCTTAATTTTTTTGTTCTTTTTATTCTGTTGTTACAGCACCGTCAGTTGTTGCTTCTCCGCTGATATCGGCTTCATTTTCGTCAATAATATCAGTTGTAGCATCTTCAGGCATAATCTCCTCAAGAAGATTTTCTCCGGTGGTGCCGTTGTTGTCTGAGGTAATGTTTCCGCCTTGTGTAAGAGCTTCGTCCATTTCGCTCATAGCGGAAGACATATCATCCATCATAGTTGTGATGTCATCCTTCATATCATCCTTATTGCCCGAACCGCAGGCAACAAACACTGAAAGAACAAAAATTGAAATCAGTGCAAGAATCAGAATTTTTTTCATAGAAAAGTCTCCTTTAATCTTTGTTTATGTTTAACTGAGAGCCGCTTTTTCCGCACTTTCTCTCGGTATAACCTTATGCTTATTATTGACATTATATTACCCGTTATTCAAAAATAATAAGAAACAAAAAAACCGACAGATAAGGCTTGTACTCTGAAGGACAGTAAAAAGTAAAGTTTCCCCACTGAACAAATCGGTGGGGATTTTTTATGAATTTCTCTTGACATTCTAAAAGAATTATGATAGAATTCTTTTAGAATTCTTAAGGAGGGCGTAGTATGAATTACGACAATATTATTTTAGAATTACTTGATAGGATAAAAGTGTTAGAGGAACAGGTGAAGATTTTGATGGAAAAAGAAAAAACCGCACCGATTAACAAGATAAGCACAAGAGACATTAAAGATTATATCAATGAGTGTAAAAAGATTGCACGAGATAATGGAAAAGACTGTCTTGTTTTAGTTGCTGGTGATATTCACCGTGAAATGAAGTTAAAATCGGCTATGCCTATGGTTTGCAATGCGATGCGTCAGTGTATGGATATCGAGGACATTGTCTTATACGAAACCGCAAGTGGATATTCATCCACGCTAAAAATAGAGTATAAACTTTAAAAAGGTAATTTATATGAAAAGAAAAGGCAGAGGAGTCGGTTTATTTATCGGCGGAGTATTGTTTGGTTTGATAAGAGGAATTTTCTTCAAAAATAAATATCAAGGAGCAAGCAAATGAATATAGAAACTATATGGAAACATATTCGATTTTGCGAGGATCAGGTGTTTAAAACGGTTAGAGGTGTTGAATACACTTATTTGGTTTATGATAATTATCTTTTAATCAATGACGATAAAAGGCGTAAGATTACAAAAGATTCTTTAATTACAGCACTAACCATAACAAACCCTACCCCTTCGAAAATCCAAAGAGAAAACATTTGGGGTCCGTCGTATGTTTATGGAATTATTACCGATAAGCGAATTAAAGGGTTTTAGGTTCTCCTAACAAGTGACATTAGGTGCCCAAATGTCCTGCTTGTTATGGTGTGAGACAAAATTTTAAACGGATGTACAGAATTTCTGCACAACCGTTTTACTATCCCAAAAAAAATTTATTAGTGATATTGTGAGACAGGTCTCACAGTGATATTTTTGATAAATCAAAAGTTATATTAAAACCTTACGGTTTTAGTGATATTTTATTCGCCAATAAACTGCCGAAGGCAATATAACTTGAACGAAGTTCAAATATAACTGCGAAGCAATAAAACTCGCCTTGGCGAATAAAACTGGCGTTGTATCCTTACGGGTACAACGCCTACGGTACG
>JAZUOC010000026.1:0-4344 GCA_045604465.1 Acutalibacteraceae bacterium | reverse complement strand
TGGCTACGATCCGACTTTTCTTATTCTTCAGATTCTTCCCGGTACACAGGGCCTTTACGGCTTCCTTATTGCACTTATGGTTTTCATCAAAACAGGCGTTCTCAGCGGTAACGTTGCTGCTATGACATGGCAGCAGGGTGTTGCTATGTTTGCTGCTTGTATGCCTATTGCTGTTACCGGCTTTTTCTCAGCTATTTATCAGGGCAGAGTTGCCGCATCAGGTATCTCCGTTCTTGCAAAGCAGCCCACAATGCTCGGTAAGAGTATGACTCTCGCATCTATTGTTGAGCTTTACGCAATTCTTACACTTCTTGTTTCTTTCCTTGCAGTAATGAATATTTCCATCGGTTAATATTTATTGCTGAGTTTACCGCGTGGGCGGTATGAAAAGGAGATGAATTTATGACAGGACTTGACAGAATTAAAGAAAAAATAATTGAGCAGTCAAAAGAGAACTGTGACCGTATTTTTGAAAATGCAAACCTCGAAATCAAGAAGATGATTGCCGAGGCGAGAGAAGAGGGTAACAGAAGAGCTGATGAAATAGTTTCTGCAGCTCAGAAAGAGGCCGATAAAAGAAATGCAGTTGCAAGAAGCACTGCTGAATCAATTACAAGAAACCGTTATCTTGAAATCAGAAATGCTATATTAAACGATATTATTTCAGCGGCGTATCTTGAAATTGAAAAATTCAGTGATGAAGAATATTTTGATATGATATTCCGACTCTGTCAGAAGAATATTCAGGCAGGGGAATGCACTATGTATATGAACGGCTTTGATTTATCCCGTCTTCCCGAAGGCTTTGAAGAAAGAATCAATAAAGAGGTGTTTGAAACCTCTGCCGTACTCATCGGTAAAAATGCAATTGATATTGAAAACGGATTCATTCTTGACTACGGCGATATTCAGGTAAACTGTACGCTTAAAGCTGTTTTCGATGAAAACATGGACAGACTTAAGGATTTGCTCAGCAAAGAGCTTTTCAGCTGACGGAGGAAGTATGAAAGACACTAATTATGCTTACTGTGTTGCAAGACTCCGTGCAAATGAAACCAAGATGCTCAATAGTCAGCAGATGCTTAAGCTTACCGAATGTAAAAGTGCAGAGGAAGCAATTAATATGCTCTATTCTCTCGGCTGGACGGAAACAAAGGGCACAGTAAATGAGATAATATCTGAGCAGTCAAAGTCTTTGTGGACTCTTTTATATGAGAGTGTACCCGACAAAAAAGAGCTTGATGTGCTTTGCATACTTAATGACTTCTTTAATATCAAGGCTGCAGTTAAATGCCACTTTACAGCTGAAGATCCGTTTAAATATTTTGTCTATCCGTCATCACTTGATTTAAATGAGCTGACAGATAAAATTAACAGCCATGACTTTTCTTCTTTGAGTAAAGAAATAGGTGTTACAGCTGAAAAAGCTTATGAAGCTGCTTGTGTTACAGAAAACGGACAAAGTGCAGAAATCATTGTTGACAAAGGTGCAATCGACTGTCTGTGCGAGTATTCCAAGGCTAAGAAAAACAGCCTTGTAAACGAGGTCTGTGCTTTTTTATGTGATACTGCAAATATTAAAATTGCAATAAGAATCAATGCCCTCGGTAAAAGCAGAGATTTTGCAGAAGCCTCAATCGGCAACTGCTCGAGGCTTGACAGAAAAACTCTTGTTGAGAAGTCATTATCAGACAAAGAAAGCCTTTTTGAGTATCTGCTCAGTTTAGCCTATAAAGACGGAGTTTTACTTTTTGAAGAAAGCAGTGCATTATATGAAAAATGGTGCGACGATAGTCTGATAAAGCTCTTATCAAAAGCAAAATATACTGCTTTCGGTTTTGATCCCGTATGTGCTTACTATTTTGCAAAACAGAATGAAATCAAAACCGTGAGGATTGTTCTGAACGCTGTCGCTTCGGGCCTTGAACCCGATACGATTAAAGAAAGGGTAAGGTTGTTGTATGTATAAGGTAGCTGTTTTAGGCGACAAAGACAGTGTATGCGGCTTTGCCTGCTTAGGTCTTGAAACTGTTGCCGTATATGACGAGACTCAGGCTAAAAACGAATTCAGACGCTTAGTAAGTGAAGGCTATGCTGTCATATATATTACAGAATATTTTGCAAAAATACTTGAAAATGAAATTTCTAAAATCAGTGACAGTGTTACCCCCGCCGTTATTCTTATTCCCGGAGTTTCGGGCAATACGGGCGAAGGTCTTATGAACATTAATAAATCTGTTGAGAGGGCAGTTGGCTCTTCGATACTTGATTAAAAGGTGATAAAATGAACAGTGGAACTATAACAAAAATTTCCGGTCCTCTTGTTGTGGCATCGGGGATGAAAAATACAAATATGTTTGACGTTGTAAAAGTCAGTGAAATGAACCTCATTGGTGAAATTATCGAAATGCACGATGATCTTGCTTCCATTCAGGTTTATGAAGAAACATCCGGACTCAAGCAGGGTGAAAAGGTTATTTCAACAGGTGAGCCTTTAAGTGTTGAGCTTGGACCCGGATTAATCGGCAGTATTTTCGACGGTATTCAGAGACCTCTTAAGGAAATGATGAAGGTTGCAGGTAACAATCTGCCCAGAGGTATAAGCGTTCCTTCTCTTGACAGGGAAAAGCAGTGGGTGTTTGAGCCTTGCGTCGCTGTCGGTGAAAGAGTATATGGCGGTGATATAATCGGTACCGTTCAGGAAACCGATGTCGTTTCCCATAAAATAATGCTTGCACCTGACCTTGGCGGTATTGTTAAGGAAATCACCGGCGGCACCTGCACGGTTGACGATGTTGTTGCTATTGTTCTTGATGAAAAAGGTCAGGAGCACGGTGTAGGAATTATGCAGAAATGGCCCGTACGTAAAAGCAGACCGTATTCGAAAAAGCTTTCACCCAAGGAGCCTCTTGTTACAGGTCAGAGAGTAATTGATGCTCTGTTTCCTATAGCAAAGGGTGGTGTTGCGGCTATTCCCGGTCCATTCGGCAGCGGTAAAACCGTTACACAGCATCAGCTTGCAAAGTGGGCGGACGCTGATATCGTTGTTTATATCGGCTGCGGTGAACGAGGCAATGAAATGACAGACGTTCTCAATGAATTTCCCGAGCTTATTGACCCGCATACAGGCAAGTCTCTTATGGAAAGAACAGTTCTCATTGCCAATACATCTGATATGCCTGTCGCTGCACGAGAGGCATCAATTTACACGGGTATTACAATTGCTGAATATTTCAGGGATATGGGATACAATGTAGCACTTATGGCTGACTCTACATCACGCTGGGCCGAGGCTCTTCGTGAAATGTCGGGCAGACTTGAAGAAATGCCCGGTGAAGAAGGTTATCCTGCTTACCTTGCAAGCCGTCTTGCACAGTTCTATGAGCGTGCAGGCAGAGTCCTTTCTATCGGTAAAAACGGCAGAGAGGGTACTCTTTCTGTTATCGGTGCCGTTTCACCTGCAGGCGGTGATATATCTGAACCTGTAAGTCAGGCAACACTTCGTATTGTCAAGGTTTTCTGGGCACTTGATTCCGCCCTCGCATACAAGAGACATTTCCCTGCAATTAACTGGCTTACAAGCTACTCATTGTACGCAGATTCTCTGAGTAAATGGTTCAACGAAAGTGTTTCAGCTGAATGGAGTGAGCTCAGAGGTAAGATTATGCGTCTTCTTTCTGAGGAGACAGAGCTCGACGAAATGGTAAAGCTTGTAGGTATTGATGCACTTTCTCCCTCAGACAGACTTAAAATGGAGGCTGCACGTTCAATCAGAGAAGACTTTTTACATCAGGCAGCTTTCCATGAGGTTGACACATATACATCATCAGATAAGCAGTATCTTATGATGAAGCTTGTTTGTGAATACTATGAAAAATGCCTTGTCGCTGTTGAAAACGGCACGGATATTTCTCTTCTTTCGGCTCTTCCCGTAAGAGAGAAAATCGGCAGATTCAAGTATATACACGAGGAAAACATCAAAAATCAATTTGATGAAATCATAGAAACTCTTGAAAAAGAAATTAAGGAAGCATCTGAAAAGGAGGTTGACTAAGCTATGCCAAAGGAATACAGAACCATAAGCGAAGTTGCAGGACCTCTTATGCTTGTTAAAGGCGTTGAAGGTGTTTCGTATAACGAACTTGGTGAAATTGAGCTTCAGAACGGTGAAAGAAGACGTTGCCGTGTTCTTGAAATCAATGGTACCAATGTTCTCGTACAGCTTTTTGAGTCTTCTGTTGGTATTAACCTTTCAAACAGTAAGGTAAGATTCCTCGGCAAGCAGATGGAGCTTGCCGTATCCGAAGATATGCTCGGCAGAGTTTTTGACGGCCTCGGACGTCC
>JAZUOC010000025.1:0-2727 GCA_045604465.1 Acutalibacteraceae bacterium | reverse complement strand
GGTTCTGCCGAAAAAGCGCTTTTGGGTACTTTTGGCAAGGACAAAAGTGCCTTTGCGAAGCTGTAACGACTGAAGGTTTATTGAAACATAGAACCTCTCCGTCAACCTATCGGTTGCCACCTCTCCTTTCAGGCGAGGCTTTTCTCCACACACCGGAAGCGCTTCGGTTACGATGCAGCTCGAGCGACAGTTTCAGCGGACACGGCAAGCCATGTCCCTACGTAATCGAATAAATTTAAAGAGTTGCAGGCTTAATTTAATGACATTTCCGACAGAGAAATTACCTTTCAGGCGAGGCAGAACCCTTTTATCCGTTCCTCTGTCACGGACATTTTTCTCTCCGAGAACGGGCACTCCCTCGTCACTGCGTGACACTTCCTCTGACAGAGGGAATTACCTAACAGGGGAATTACCTTTCAGGTGAGGCTTTGCGTTCTGCACTTTGCACGTACAATGGTCTGCGGCCGTTATAACAAAAAAACAGTACCCGTCAAAATGGCGGGTACTTTCTTGTTGTTTTACTGTTCGGCGCGAATTGCGAATTAACTTACGCTCTGGCTACCATTTCACCGTAAAGCTCTTTTTCTTCCTTGATGAACTGCTCGATGGCTTCTACTGAGGGCATAGCCGCACTGCAGGAGTGAGCAGAAATGAGCATGGATGCCGATGCTGTACCGAATTCGAGAGCATCGATCATTTCGTAGCCGTCGAGGAGACAGCGGATGAATGCACTTGCGTAGCCGTCGCCGCCGCCGAAGCCTTTCATAGCCTTAACGGGGAAGGGCTTGATGGAGTAGCTCTTGCCGTCATTGGTATAGGCTGTGGAGCCGTCCTTACCGTGCTTGATGATTACGATTTTAGCTCCGTAGGAATGCCAGAGCTTAGCGCTCTCTTCGTCGCTGCCGCATACGCCTGTGATGGCTTCGGTAAGGTCATATTCCTCTCTTGAACCGAGGATGATGTCTGCGTTACGGGCAATCATCTGATAGTAAACGGAGATTTCGTCCTTATTCTTCCATGTGTATGCACGATAGTCGATGTCGAAGATGACCACGACACCGTTTTTCTTGGCGAGCATCATAGCCTTAAGAGCTGCATCTCTGGAGGGACTCTTTGAAAGAGCTGTACCTGAAATAACGATAGCCTTTGCAGATGCTATGTATTCCTCCTTAACCTCCTCGGGCTCGAGCATAAGGTCAGCGATGGCATCGCGGTACATAAGGATAGAGCTTTCTGTGGGGCTTTTGATTTCGGTAAAGGTAAGACCTAACTTCTCACCGTTCTTTGCACGGTAGATGTTTGAGGTGTCGATGCCGTCCTTATTGAAGTAGTCGATAACGAAATCGCCGTGCTGGTCATCGGAAACCTTACCGATGAAGCCTACCTTCTTACCGAGGCGGGCAAGACCTACTGCGATGTTTGCAGGTGAGCCGCCGACATACTTATTGAAGTTGCAGCTTTCTGCGAGAGGGCGGTTCATATCGGTGGGATTAAAGTCGATGGCGACTCTGCCGATGGGGATAACATCAAGGGGCTTGCTCTGATCAAATTCTACGTATTTCATAGTGTGCGCTTCCTTTCAGATTTTTATATTTGAGGGCCAAGGGCCAAGTTTTTTATTGATGCAAAATGCAGAATTGCAAATTGCACATTTTGAATTACTTACGCCTTATTCTCCGACCAAAAGATCTCTATGTGCTTTTTCGCATTCTCATAGGCTCCCTCGATTTCCTTCTGATGAAGGTCGTAGTAGCCTTTGATTTCACCTTTTTCGTAGCCTTCTCTTACCTTCCTTTCACAGGCGGCGAAGGTGGCAGTGGCGATGTTTATCTTCTTTATGCCCTTCTGATGGCATTTTATGAAGTCTTCGGGTTCGATGCCTGTTCCGCCGTGGAGAACGAGTGGAACGGATACGTTTTCTGCTACCTCTTCGAGAATGTCGAAGCGAAGCTCGGGAGCATCCCTGTAAAAGCCGTGGGCATTTCCGATGGCGATAGCGAGAGCATCCACACCGGTTTTCTCGTAAAATTCCTTAGCCTGAGAGGGAGAGGTACAGCGCATAGCGATGTCCACGCTTCCGTCCTCGCTTCCGCCTACACAGCCGATTTCAGCCTCTGTGGCGGCACCGTATTCTGCGGCGAGTGCGACTACCTCTTTCGTCATTTTTACATTTTCCTCAAAGGGGAGATGTGAGCCGTCAAACATAACGGAAGTAAAGCCAAGCTCAAGAGCTTCGTTTATACATTCAATTGTAGTGCCGTGGTCGAGATGTACGGCTACGGGTACTTTAGCATTTTTAGCTGCAGCGAGCATAGCAGGACCGATTACTTTAAGAGGTGAGTGGTTAAGTCTTACTTCGGCTATCTGCAGAATAATAGGGGAGTTCGTTTCTTCGGCGGCATTTATCACACCGAGAATCATTTCCATATTGGCTACCGAAAAGGAGCCGACGGCATATCCGCCCTCCTGCGCTTTTTTCAGCAGTTCTTTCATATTAACGAGCATAAAGTCACTTCCTTATTCTATTGATTTAAGGGATTCCACCATATCGATCTTTTTCAGCTTGAAGTGAAGAACCAGATTTACCGTCATAGAGAAGGCGAAGGACAGAGCTACCGAATAAAGGAAGCTCATAAAGGAGATGTCCCTTACATAGGTGATGATGTCCACTTCGGCTACATTAAGCACCAGACGGTGAACTACCACGCCCCAGAACAGGCCCTGAAG
>JAZUOC010000024.1:0-8504 GCA_045604465.1 Acutalibacteraceae bacterium | reverse complement strand
ATTGTTGAAATTATCCGCGATACCCTCTTCACCGATGTCGGAAAAATTCAAATCATTGCCCGTCAGATGGAACTGGCTTTCCAACAAATTTGCGTACGTTCGGGACAATCACTGGGTATTTTCCATACCCTTTCCCGTGTTACCTCTGACACCGGGAATAAGTATAACGGCAGGAGTCGCCGAGTAATCGTAAAGTGAAATCTCATCCCTCAGCTTTTCCGCATAATACTCAGTAATATATATAATTGCATAATTTTCATTAACGAGACGGCTGAACTGCTCCCGTGCTTCATTTTCGTCATAAACCACAGCTGTTTCCGCACCGAGACAGGCAAAGCCGCATATACTTTCTCTGTCACCCAAAACTGCTATCTTATACATAGAGCGCCCTTACCCTTTCTTTGATTTCGTCGGATGAAGCACCTGACTTAAGCGCTGTAAGAATAATGCTGATGCTTTTTATTTCGTTCTGCTTACCGTAATAAAAGGCGCAGACGGGATCGAAACCGAAGGCGGTATATTTAGCTGACGAAACCGTTTCTATCACCTTATCGTCGCACCATTTTTCGTACAGTGCAGTGCTTTCAGCGTAAAGAGAAGCTCCTTCACCGTATTCCGTGGACACAAGATAATCATAAAGCGCCTCCTTTTCACCCAAGGCAAGCTCGAGAAGAGTCCCTCTGTCCAGTCTGAAGCATTTTCCTATAGCCTCCTCGGCAAAATCACGGTTTTTACCGAGAGCATTGATTCTGAGTGCGATTTTAATGTTAGCCGTGTCGCAGAGAAATCCGCACACTTCATTCGAAAGGTTCGACTTTTTCGCCTCGGCATATCCCCACAGGCAGTCAACAGCACCTCTGTCAATTATGATTTCGGCACTCTGTCCGTTTTCTGTAATCAGAGCCATATTATATGCTTTTTCTGCTGTGTCTGCTCCGCTGATTCTGAGAGAGGAAAAATCGTGAAGCTTAACCTTTTCCGTAAGCTCATTCAAATCAAGTGAGGAGGGATAAAGGTAATAGCTGAAGGGTTCTGCCCCCGAAAAAGCACATTTCACAGCTGTTTTGATATTAAAGAAGTCATTAAGCACACAGAAGATGTCGAGCTCCTTTTTATCCGGAACTGACTCATTCAGCAGTGTCCACAGCTCCTTATTCTTCTGACGGATAATCTCTCTTATATCCGCTTTTTCCTTTATCCAGCCTTCCTCGATTAAAGCAGAAACGGCACTTTCGGCACTTTCGCTCTGACAAAGCTTCATCATAAAGTCTCTGCCGAGCATATATGTCTCATTGGCACGGAGTCTCGCCACACAGTAGGCATAATCTGTCTTTTTCATATCCGTCACCTTAACTGAACAGCCTTCTGCTGAGCATATCCTTAAGAGCATCCATATTTTCATCAAAAACTGCCTTTAAGGTGCAGTTCACCGTAATGTCACCGTAATCTAAAACAAAGCCGTTTTCGATGTCTACTGCCTTTTTACCGATCTTTACTGCTGAATCTTCACAGACTGCCGAGTTTATTTTCGCCTCGAAATCCTCGGGAAGCCTAGAAAGGTCATAGCCGTTCATAAGCATGGTACATTCACCCGGCTGTATGTTCTTTTTACACAGAGAGAAAAGCATATCGAAATATTCCTCGTCCGTAAATTTATCTATGCTCAGATAAGCGGCAGAAATTATGTCATTGAGAATAGCGTTTCTTATTTCGAGATAACGGTTACGGGTAATGGATTCGGCGGTGCTTTTGGAAACGGCATTCTTTTTATCAGCCTCTGCCTGTGCAGCAGCTACGATTTCGGAAGCACGGCGGTTTCCCTCTTCTCTCGCATCGGCTATCATCTTTTTTATTTTCAGATTAGTCTCTGCGAAAATCTTATCACAGTTTTCACGGGACTGCTCTTCGATTTTCTCTTTGATTTTATCAAGACCTGTCATAAAATATCACCTTATACTCAAACTGAAATTCTGAAAACAGCGATAAAGGAAATAAGGAGAGCTAAAACCGCATAGGTTTCAACCATAGCAGAGAGAATCATTGCCTTCGAGGTCTGGTCGGACTGCTTGGCTATCATAGATACACCCGAAGCGGCTACTCTGCCCTGATAGACAGCTGAGAAGTAGCCTGCGATGGTGATAGGAAGGGATGCGGCGAAGAAATAGAGTCCCTGTGTGGTAGTAAGAGCCACGGGTGAGCCGCTGAGGAGCCCTGTTTTAATGAAAATGAGAAGAGCCACAAGGAAACCGTAAAGGCCCTGTGTACCGGGAAGAATCTGTAAAATAAGTACACGGCCGAAGGAATCAGGCTTTTCTGTAAGAAGGCCTGCACCTGCTTCACCTACGAGACCTACACCCCTCGCAGAGCCTATGCCTGCGAAGCCTGCAGCGAAAGCCGCTCCTAAAACTGCCAGTACCATACCGAGATTATCCATATTAATTATCCTCCTTGATTGTAAAGAATTTAGAATTGATTTTAAAAGGTGTGAATGCTCTGCCCTGTCCCTCGTAGAATTTGGAGAAAAACTCTACATACTGAAGACGGTTAGTGTGAACATACGTACCGATAAGATTTATGGCTATGTTTACCGTGTGTCCGAAAAGGACTACTATAACGAAAAGAATTATATTACCGAACATAGCACCTAAAAGATTTACTACATTGGCTATTACGCCCGTAACGAGACCTAAAGCCAGAAGTCGCGAATAAGAAAGCAGGTCGCCCAATGCTCCCGAAGCGGCATTATACAGAGCGAAAAGACCGCCTCCGAGCTTACCGATGATATTTTTACTGCTTCTTCCTGCAGTAAGTACGATAAGAAGTGCGCCTGTTCCGAGAAGAGGTACACCGAGAGACTTTATGCTTTCATCGACGGTGAAAAGGAAGCCTCCTCCGAATATTGCGAAGCCTACGAGGAATATACACGCAGGAATAACATCAAATAATGCCGAGCTGAAATTTCTTTCTTTAATAAGAATAATAAATCTTAAAAGATTACCCACCAGAAGATGTATGACACCGAAGATGAAGCAATACATAAGAAGCTCCATACTGTTATTCATCGGCTCGAGCCAGATGGCGAGCTTCGGTGGATTTTCGAAGCCGAGGAAGGTCGTACATACCGTAGGTATCAGATCGCCGAACCATCCTCCGAAGAGTGCGCCCCATATCACAGTAGATATACCGCAGTAAAGAACCGCATCTGCCGTCTTTTTAAGATTTCCTCTGACCTTGAATTTTTTCTTGGCCAGAAGCGCACCGATAACCATCAGCAGACCGTAGCCCGCATCGGAAAGCATCAGTCCGAAAAAGGCGTAGTAGAAAAAGGCCATTACGGGATTCGGGTCTATGTCCTTATTTGACGGGGGCGAGTACATATCCGTAACGGATTCAACGCCTGCCGCAAAGCTTTTATTTTCGATAAGAACGGGAACATCAGGGTTATCGTAGTCAGGCTCGGAAAGCTCCATCTGTGCCGTAAACTGACGCTCGACCTCAAACTTTATCTCTTCGGCATTTCTCTCGGGCATATATCCCTTTATGAAGAATACGCTTTGAGTGGCGGCGGCATTTTCCACTGCAGTGTATTTATCCGCCTGAGCCATCAGATAATCACTTAAAAATCTTATATCGTCGTAGTCGTCCTTATATTCTTTAAGCTTCTCTGTAACAGAAGATATTTCACTCTTCAGAAAAGCAATATCCTCTCTGAAGTCCTCGATTGCTTTGGCAGGCAGCTTAGGCACTGCCCTGTCCGGAGAAACGAAGCCGTTAGCTTTCAGTATTTCGAGGAGTCTTTCACCGCTCGACTGATGACACATTATAACTGCACAGGTAAGCATTTTCTGTGAGGACACTATCTCGATTTCCACATCCTCGGGATGCTCCTCATGGGATGCTATAAAGGAAAGTATATCTTCCTTCGTAAGCTCCTGCGGAAATGAGCCGATAAAAATGCTCGCTGTCTGCGTTCTTCTGGATGCCATCGGAATATCCAGCGATGCCCACGGTCCGTAATAGCTGATAAGGCTTTCCTTTTCCGCCATCTGAATTTTAAGCTCGCTGATTTTCTCACTCAGAGAAATTATCGCATCACATATACCGAGCAATCTGTCCGAGCGGTCAGCTATAAGCCTGTATTCGCTGTATTCGATTTCCTTACAGTCACTGAAGGACTCTGTAAAGGATTTCTTCAGCTGACAGTGCTCTTCGAGTATTCCGTAAGCCTTAACAGCCCTTTTATGCTTTTCCAGAAACTGATTTACGATATAATCCGTTTCATATTTGGTCAGATTTTCACTGTCCGAATTCTCAAATTCAGCCACACCGCTTTTCTGCAGAAACTCGACGAGCTTTTTGCTTTCATATAAAAGGGATACAAGCTCAAAATGTACAAGCTTTATTTTCGCCAAAACAACACCTCCTCCGGTTAAAGATTAAATAAGCTATCAGTTAAACAGCTCATCAAAAACCATTTTAATGGCTTCTTCGTATAATTTTTCCGTATCGGCTATAGATTTTCTCTCACGAAGCTCTGCTAATTTCTCAGCCTGCTTTACTACACCCGAAGAAGAAAATTCAGCATCACTCAGAATTATGTTTGACTCCTTCTCTGCCTGCTCGACTGCGGTTCTGATGATGATGTCAGCCTGTATTTTAGCATCGCTGAGCATTTTTTCAGCCGCCTTCACGGCCTTCGCCTCCATCTCCTTACCCGCATTTTCAGCGGCGAGAACAGCTTTTATCATATCAGCAGCCATTCAGAAAAGCACCTCCGTAATTTTCCGTGAAAAGGAATATATTATTTATCATAAGTGTGGTGCTTTCAGCATCCCCATCGCTGAATTTCATAGCTACGGACACGATAAGAAGCACCAGAAGAATAAGTGCGACAGCGGCAATAACCGCCATTCTTTTGACAGCCGAGGTGTCACCTGTTTTTTTCTTCTTTATTTCGGGAAGCTGAGGATATCTCACGGCTCTCTTTTTTTTCTGAGGAATGTCGCTTTTGTAAATGGGTGATATTTCGGGAATGGTGATTTCCTCCTTAAGTGAGAGCACGGGAGTCACCTCTTCCTCCTTTATCTGCGGCACCTGCTCGATTTCTGGGATGATTATGCTTTCCTCGGATTCCTCCTCGCTAAGGTCAGCTACAGAGTAAACCTCATCGTAAACTGCCTCCTCGAAGGGCTTATTCGCAAGCGCGTTCTTAAGGTCAGATAACATCTGATTGGGTGTGAAATATCTTTCATTGATGTTAAAGGCGCATGCCTTGCGGATAATCTGCCACAGCTCATCACTCGCCAGAGCAGGGCGTGAAATTTCATTTCCGCTTACTCTCATCTGTGTGGCTGTGTTATAGGAATTAATGGTCACATTCTGCGGATAAGGCTCCATAAAGGGAAGTCTGTTCCTGTTAGTGAGCATATAAAGCACGAGACCGAGAGAATAGGTGTCCACAGTGCAGTTCACGTTACCTGTTCTGATAAATTCGGGAGCCATAAAGTACTGAGTTCTCTTGTATGCGATAGAGGTTTTCGCAGGCTCGAGACAGCTGAAGGTACCGAAATCCCCTAATTTACATCTGCCCGAACGGTCGAAGAGAATGTTTTCAGGCTTCAGATTAGGATAGATATAGCCGAAGGAACGGCACTTAATGAGTGAGTTACAGATATTTATGCCGAGTCTCAGTGTTTCGTCAAGAGTGAAGGATAAATCCTTAAGAATATCCGTGAGAGAACGGCATTCCTCGAGTCTGATAAGGATAAGCTTACCCTTTCCGTCGCTGGCCTTACGAAGCTCCACGTCCTCATATTTAACGAAATATTTTCCGTCATCGGATTTTTTTACGGACTTGATGTTTTTCTTGATATTTCTTATTATCTTTTCGTAATCGTCCTCATCCTCTTCCACGCGGATCTCGTCGCCCTCGGTAAGATCGAAGGTCTTTCTCTCGTTTCTGTTTTCACCGAGACGGATGATTTTTAAAACAGAATTTTCCTTACTTCCGTCATATTTTTCGCGGTAAATGCTGAAAACCTTACCGTCTGTGCCTGTACCTATCTGCTTATCGGTATACCATTCACCGAAAACGGGATTCAATGAATTTGACATAGTTATTCTCCTTTTAATGTTAAACTTTCCTGTATATTTAAAATAAAGACATAAGTATCCATAATATATCTTTTACATTATACCACAAAGCATATTCACTTGCCAACAGTTTTTCGCTATTATTTAAAGAATTTTATAAAGAAATAAGAGAATATACGGTTGACAAGTATGAATAATTTTGTTAATATAATGTAGTTACAGTTTCAATATAGGGAGAGTTGTCCGAGTGGTCGAAGGTGCAGCACTCGAAATGCTGTGTGGGGAAACTCACCCAGGGTTCGAATCCCTGACTCTCCGCCAAAAAAACGACAGTCTTTGACAGAAGGTTGTCGTTTTTATTGTTATTTCTTCGCTGTTACTTTTCGCTTGTCACAGCACAGTTCAATCCATAAAACGTCATTAATTTTAAAAACGCGAGGTGTAAAAATGAAGTTTTCCGATTTTATTGAAAAAATTTACGATTTTCACAGACCGAACAGATACACTCTGAAGCCATATCTTGTAAATGACTCAGAGCGCCACCCCTTTGCGATTATCTGTCCCGGCGGAGGCTACAGCTCCGTATGCTCCTTCGCTGAGGGCGCACCCTTCGCCCGCGAGCTTAATAAGCTCGGTTATCACGCTTTCGTGCTTTACTACAGAGTAAAGGATAAGGCACGGTATCCTCACCCTCAGGAAGATCTCAAGCGTGCCGTAGAAGAGGTTTTCGAACATACCGATGAGTGGAGACTCGACACAGAAAGCTGGTCTGTATGGGGCAGCTCTGCAGGAGGTCACCTGGCTGCGAGCTACTGCGCTGAAAAATGGGGAATGCCGCGGCCGACCGCACTTGTTCTCGTCTATCCCGTAGTTACTATGGGAGAGCATACTCATAAAGGCTCGAGAGATAATCTGTTAGGGAAAAACGCGAGTGAGTATATGATAAAAAGGCTTTCGGTGGAGAAGCAGGTCAGCTCTGATTATCCACCGACCTTTATCTGGTACGGTACTGCCGATGATACGGTAGCTCCTCTGAACACACAGATGCTCGCCGAAGCTCTTGCCAAGGTCTCTGTCCCCTGTAAGGTCGAGGAGTACGAAGGTATAGGTCACGGTGCGGGCCTCGCGAAAGGTACGGTAGCCGAGCCTTGGTTCGGAAACGCCGTAAGCTTCTGGGAAAGTCAGAGCAATAAAAAATAAAGCACAGAAAATACCGGTACGTCAAAGTATCGGTATTATTTTTTATTAAAATCTTGATAAATGTCAGATTTTCTTATATAATCAATGTATAAATTATAAAGGAGAGATATGTATGAGCAAAAAAATTATAGTTGCAGGCGCAGGTCACGGTGGCATCGCAGCAGGCGCACTCTTGGCTAAAAACGGATTCGACGTAACCGTTTATGAAAAAAACAAGAGAAAGGATGTCGGCTACGACTGGACAGATATTTTCGACCGTAAGGCTTTTACAGCTATCGGTATGGACATTCCCGACGAAAGCAAGTTCAATCTCAAGCAGGATATGACCTTCTTCGGTCCGGGAATGGGAATAGCCTTAAGGCAGAATACCCCCGAGGATCAGCTGGAAATTCAGATGGAAAGAAAGACCATCTACGACTGTCTTATTTCTTACGCAGAGGAGTGCGGCGTTAAGTTCGAATTCGGCAAGACTGTAGACGGTCCTCTTATGCTCGGGAACCGTGTGGCAGGTGTTAAAATCGGTAAGAAGGACATCTTCGCTGATCTTGTAATCGATGCCTGCGGTATCAATTCACCCCTTCGTATGAATCTTCCGAAGCACCTCGGCATCCAGAAGGAGGCTCAGCAGTTCGAGCGCTTCTATGTCTGGAGAGGCTTCTATGAAAAGATTGACTGCGGTGAGGTAGAGGATAAATTCAAGGTTCTCCTTTTCCATAAGGGCAAATTAGGCATCTCCTGGGTTGCCGCCGAGGAGGAATACACAGACATCCTTATCGGCAGATTCGCTCCCCTGGATGAAGAAGAGGTAGAAAAAACTCTCGAGTGTCTTCGTGAAGAAAATCCCCATCTCGGTAAAAAATTAGTAAGAGGCGGCCAATTCGTTCAGATTCCCGTAAGAC
The DNA here is from genome assembly GCA_045604465.1 of Acutalibacteraceae bacterium. Classification (GTDB taxonomy): domain Bacteria; phylum Bacillota; class Clostridia; order Oscillospirales; family Acutalibacteraceae; genus UBA6857. The sequence continues at coordinate 312 of JAZUOC010000024.1, read as the reverse complement.
AGCCTCTCGGCGTTCTCGTAGCTGACGGTTATGCAGCTATCGGTGACAGCGCATTTATGACAGTTCCCATTATCGGCTCGGGTATCGCTAACAGCATGAAGGCTGCCGCACTTTTAGCCAATACCGTTATCGACGATAAGACTCAGAGCTACAGCGGTGCGACTCTGTGGAAGTATCAGAGGGACTTCTACGATAAAATCGGTTCGGCTCTCGCTCCCCTCGCCTGCGTAAAGCTTCTGCTTACCAGACTCGAATGCGATGAGCTCGACTACATATTCGAAAAAGGCATCCTCAATGCCGATGATATGACTA
>JAZUOC010000023.1:0-4285 GCA_045604465.1 Acutalibacteraceae bacterium | reverse complement strand
CTACATTTACCGTAAGTCGTGCTTTTGCATATCAAGCTCAAAATGTCAATTTAGTTTTAACTGTATATTAGCTCGCTACATACGATTTCCCTTGCCCGTTGCTGAATATTACCCATTCTCTGCACCCATTCAAGCTGGTCTTGCTCTTTAAGCTCTTCTGTAACGCCTTCAGCTTCTTTCATCTGCTCAATCAGAAGGTCATACATTTCATTTGCCTGACGGTCAACATCTGCAAGATAAGGCCAAAGTGTACATTTGGTTACCATCAGCATAAACAGACCTCTCTTGTTGTGCTCAAGGTAGTTTTTGTGCATCATACCCCATTTGCCAATGGTGATATTTGCTTGTTCAGGTGGCAGGATAATATTAGGAATTTTAAAGTCGCCAACCTGTCGATAAGTTATCTTTGTTTTGTTTGACATAGTTCTGTCCTCCTTATTTTTCATAAGTATCAATGAGTTTTAAAAGCAGTTCATCAACATCCTCGGTGGGTAAATCCTCCGCCAAAAGCATATTGCGAAACTCATTCATCCCATTGATAAGTAAATTGCATTCGAAGCTGTCAAGTTTAAGTTTGATTTTCTTGCTGAACATAAAATTTTACCTTCTTGTATTTTGTGATTACATTGTACAAGGAGGCTCGACTTTTGTCGAATGTGTGAGATTATTATTTTACTTCCTTTGACAACATAAGCTTTTTATGCTACCATAGTAGCGGTGATTTTATGATTTCTTTCAAATGGAATGATATGAATTTTAATCTTGTGCAGTACGGCAGAGGCGTATTCAGAAATGATATGCCCGGTCACAGCCACTCAAAAAACAGCTATGAGCTTCATTATATCATTGATGGCGAAGGCACACTGACGACGGACAGTAAGACTTATTCCCTTTCAAAGGGTAACTTCTTTGTCACGGGGCCTAATGTGTACCATCAGCAGTCAACCAATCCCGAAAAGCCGCTGACGGAGATTTATCTATATCTTCAGGTGTCGGAAAAGAAAAACAACGATGTTCTTGTTTCGTCCTTTCTCAATACCCATTTCTGCTTTCTTGAAGAAACGAATTTCGGATATATCTTTGATGAAATTCTTTCTGAATGTGACGGAGCAAAATTCGGTTATGTAAGTGCAACAGGTGCATTGCTTCAACTGCTTCTTACCAAAATAACCAGATCTTACGTACCGCATATAAGCCGTATGACAAAGGATGCGGACACCATAAATGACAGATGCTTTTTTATGATTGAGCATACTTTTATCAGTAATCCTTCTGTAACTCTGCGTGAACTTTCGGATACCATAGGTCTTTGCGAAAGACAGACTCAGAGACTGCTAAAAAAATATTACGGCAAAACCTTCCGAGAAAAGAAGGCAGAGGCCGCAAAAAAGTAAAATTTTACTCCCGAGGTTTTTAATCTCGGGAGTTTTGATGTTTAATAGAATAATCTTGCATATACATCGAAATTGTCAATAACACCTGCGTTGTTAATTATTGATTTTATCGTGTAATTACGTTTAGCGTCTATATATATTGTTTTATCTTTGTAATCGTTATGTCCGACACGGTTCATACCAACACCACAAGCGTTTTCAAGTACATTGTTCTTTACGGTATATCCTTCGGTTTGCTCATCCATATATATGCCGCTTGTGCCATAGTCAGCCCACGAGGGTAAAACGATATCGTGAATATAGTTGCCACTCATTTCCGAATCGGGCTGTTTTGAAAGAGTGTAAATACCACCGGCATCACAAAGAATTTGACTTGTGTGATGAATTTCGTTATTTAAAATACGGTTTTCTCTCATAGCGTTGTCTGCGCTTGACCATCCAAAGCCAACTGATATGCCTGTGTAGGGTGCATAGGCTACTTCGTTGTTTGCAATAAGAATTTCTCTCGGATAACCTGCACAAATACCTACAGAGCTTTCATAGTCGGTACCTATGTGAATAACACGGTTATTTACTATTCTATCGCCTGTGCAAATATCGGACTCATCTTCAGGGTTATATACAACGTGAATATCCGTATTTTCATCAACAACGAATTTACCAACCATTATTCCGTTACCACTGATATTCTGAATAAGATTATCCTGAATAACAGAATTTTTTGTGCCGTAATGTAAATCAATACCTGCAGCGCCCATATTTTCTACAGTGCAGTTTTTCATTGTGAAATTCTCTGTATTTGCAACATAAATAGCAGCAGAAGGTCTTAAAACGCCCATATCGTTGGTTTTGAAAATGCAATAATTTGCATACATACCTGCCTGCACATCAACAAGTCCCTTCTCGCTTGGCACATTCCATGTGCTGTAACGGAAGGTTATTCCCTCAAAAGAGAGATTATCAATCTTGCTGTTGTTATTCGGCTTAACTGTAACAAGATTTTCAAGTCTTGGTGCGATTACAGATGAGGAGTTTATATCTGTATTTTCAGGAACTTTGATGTAAACCGTACCGGTGCTTTCGTCCAGATACCACTCGTTATCGGTATCAATAAGCTCATAATCGTTCTCGATGTAGTAAACGAAATCGTGGGTACTCATGTGTGAGTAGCCGTCAATGTTGGGATGCATACGGTTGAAAATAAGCTTACTTTCGTTATCTTGAATTCTAATTGAAGTTATGCCGTCATTTGTAACAGCAGACTTAACTCTCAGCACATTCTTAACCCAAGCAGTAAGAACATGAAGCTCTACTTTTGTGAGATTGTTAAAATTCATAAATTCATCAGCGTTAAGATATACTTCGCCGTATGCTGCGGGAACGAGAGAATCTTCACCACCGTAGTTGAGATTTTCGGGAATGAGATTGCCGTTTTCGTCAAAACGTGAAGCACCGACAATTCTTGTTGAAAAATCTGTGTTGCTTCTTGCTCTTGTCATTTTTACGCCGTCAACATATAACTGACGGAAAGTAAAGCCTTCAGGAACTTTTGCAGAATAAATATTCTTTTCGGCATCAAAGAGCGTAAAGTTTCCGATTTCTTGCCCACCACTTATAACTGTGTCACTGTTGCCGACATATTTTACGCTAAAGCCGTTTGTTGCACTGTCTCTTTCGTCAAAGGTGAGAGCATCATCAAGGATATATGTACCCTCGGCAATATGAACGATAATATTGCCCGTCATATTTTCGGTGTTTTTTCTTACTTCTTCCTGAGCTCTTTTTATCGTCAGGAAAGGGCTTTCCTTGCTACCGTTGTTGTTATCGTTGCCTGATAAACTTACATAGTATTCTGCCATTATATTTTCAGGCTTTACAATTACTCCTGCAAAATCTATATTACCCATAATTGTCATAAGCAAAGCCAGCATAGATGCAATTATTTTTTTCATCGTATAAAACATAATATACTTCCTTTCGGTCTGATTAATAAATACATTTTATCACATATCGACCTAAATAAACACGACACATTTTAACCCAATATGTCGTGTTCGGCTTTCGGCTTTTGTGGTATTATATTATCGTAAGCTATGAAGAGAGGTGTTTATATGTTTATTATTGAAAAAATCAAAATCCTTTTCAACATTATGCTATGCCTAATTATTGGTGGGAACTTTTTCCCCGGGACACTTAATTTAATTAGAGCAGGAGATGTTGATATGATTAAAAACGACCACACAAAAGCATTTGCGACAGAATACACGGAGCTTGTACCATACGCAAGCAAACACGAGGATACCATAAGTTGGTTTGACGGTATGGTCAGCGGTAACGGTGAAAACGGAGTTACTGTGGCAGGTTCACCCTACAGTGACAGCTATATCTATAACAACATTCACTTCCTTATGCCATCAAAGGATCCCCGTTACACTCCCGATGAGGTTACAGGACAGCTTCACGATGCAAGACAAAATGTTATGAACGGCAACGCCGCTTGGGATTGCGACGGCAGACAGTCCACTTATTTTTATGCTTACCATCCCTCACACGTTCTGAGAACAGATAGCACGAAGCTTCCATACTTTGACTATATCCGCTGGACAGACTACGAAACTGCAGAGCTCGGCGTCAAGTACACGGACATTCTTGGAAACTGGGAAAGGCTCACTTTCTCTTCGAGAGAGGACAATGTTACAATCACTAAAATTACAAAGTCAAGCCTCGGTGCAAAAATCAATATGACTATTTCTCTTGCCGATTGCTGGTCACTCAGAGGCTGGGGTGCAGGCGACGAAAAGAATATGCAGTATAAAAAGCTTGTTGACGAGGATGCTACATATATCGCACAAATTGCCAAGTCGGAGGCCAAGCGGGCTTAGTAGCACAAT
>JAZUOC010000022.1:0-8106 GCA_045604465.1 Acutalibacteraceae bacterium | reverse complement strand
TCTTCCGGTATCATTGCTTCAAAATTTATTGGTAAAAGTACTTGATTTCTCTTCTTCATAATCGTATAATTATCTCGCTTTCGTATGGTTTTTTCGGCAATTAAATTATACTATGAAAGCAGCCACTGAGCAACCTCTTACACGGTAACTCAGTGGCTTTATTCTTTTTATTTAGGGGCTGCCTTAGTGCAACAGCCCCTTTTATCAGTACAATTTTGAAAGCACATCACTCAGAAGCCATTCTTCCGCTATTTCGGGGTGTGTGTCTGACATATCCCTCGGAATTTCAATTATACAGCCGAATTTATCGCAGTCTTCGCCTATGCCGTAATCTTCATTCAAAGTAATAATCCCGTTTTCCTTCATCACAAAAATTTCCGACGAAGGTGTATCTCCCTCATAAAAAGCGAAGCAGAGCGTTCTTCCTTCATATCTTTCAAGGAAGGATGTATCAAAGAAATAATATATAACTCCGTTTTTTTCTGCAACTATCGTATCCTTACACAGCGTACTGCTGTTTGTTATCCAGGGCTCACTGCCGTAAATCAGCGGAGTTATTTTTATAGGAAACTGCCCGTTTTCGAGTCTGAGATCAGCTCCGTTATGCCCACTGACAGCAGTAACGAAATAATCCTTGGTTACATCCGCCGAAAACCCGTCGCAGTTATTGATAAACTCTCCGGAAGCAATACCTAAAACAGTAAACGAATATTCTTCGTTCCCTTTTGTTTTCGGAAATTTTCTGCTCGGCTTCCATCTGTCCTCAAAATTGCTGTTTGACATCTGATACTGTACGGTCGTAGCATCCGGAGTATATGATGTCGGCTTTGCCGTAGTGCTTACAGATAAAATTATCATAGCAGTAACAATCGCAACAAGAGCAATAAATGTTTTTCTTTTACTAACAACCGAAACCTTACTATTCTTTTCTGCCTTTTTCACAGCTTCAACAAGACGGATTTCACAGTCAGACGAAAAGGAAAGAGAATCAATTTCTTCTTTATATTTTTCTTCAAAGCTCATATCCGAAATCCTCCTTTAATGATTTTTCGAGCATTTTTCTCGCCCGTGAAAGCCGTGTACCTACGGTAGCGGCAGGCAGAGATACTATTTCCGCTATTTCTTTAATAGAATAATTTTCGTAATAGTAAAGATGTATTACCACCCTGTATTTTTCATCGAGAGAGAGTACATAAGGTAAAACATCGTCACTTTTTTCACTGTAAGATATTTCTTCCGTTAAAGGCAGATTTTTCCTTCGGGCGGATTTGAGCATATTTTTACTTATATTTACCGTAACCCGTAAAAGCCACGCCTTCCGATGCTCGTCATTTTCGAATTCGGGAGCCTTGGTCAAAAGTTTTATAAAAGCCTCCTGCACCGCATCCTCCGCATCGGCGGTAGATTTAAGCAGAGAAAAAGCTGTCTTTAACATCGAGGATGAATATTTTTTAATCGTCTCTTCTATGTATTCGTTGCCGGCTGTAGAATACATGGTTTCGACCTCCTTTCACATATCAAACAATCGGGAAAGACATAATTTTTCATCGACATAAAAATACCGCACATTTTTCTGTGCGGTATACTTTTATTCAAGATTTGCTTTGACCACTACTTCTTTTCTTCCGTGGTTATAAAGCTTACGGTTATCCAGAGCCCACATTCTCTGTGAGAATTCACCTTCCTTAAGGTCGGCTGTAGCACTCGTTATTTCATTAATGGTAGCATCCAATTTGTCCAGCTCGCTTAAAATTTCCGCCTCGAGGAACATCGGTCTTACTGCCGCACCGAAGTCGGGCTCTCCGTGATGAGAAATAACCATATGCTGTAAAAGCATAGCCTTTTCTGCATCGATACCCAGCTGTCTTGCCTTTTCCTCGATTTTAACGGCACCCATAACGAGATGCCCTAAAAGCTCACCCTTTACGGAATAGCCGGTTACGAGACCTGCGGAGCTGATGTCAAACTCATCGATTTTACACAGGTCGTGAACGATGGCACCACACATAAGAAGGTCACGATCCACAGCAGGATAAATACTGCACACGCTCTCACAGAGCTTAAGAATGGAAAGAGTGTGGTAAAGCAGACCGCCCCTTATGGCATGATGAAGCTTGAATGCAGCGGGCCAGAAGAGAATTTTTTCCTCTCTGTCCTTGACCAGTGCGAAGGTAAGATGCTTTAGCTCCTCATCCTTTACTGATGCGATGACATTCATTATCTGTCCGAGCATCATTTCACCGCTGTACTCTGCTGTAGGAACGAAATCAGCTATATTCACGCCGTCGCTTTCGTTTACCTTTCTCATCCGGTCGATACGAAGCTGGTCATTACCGTTAAACTGTGTGACAGTTCCTCTGATTTTAACCAAGTCACCCGCCTGATATGTTCCGTGGGCAAGCTCATTATAGTCCCAGAGCTTACCGCTGATTTCGCCTTTTTTATCACAAAGAATAAGATCAAGATAGGCGGCACCCTTTACGTTTACTTTCTTTTCTGCAGTTTTTATCAGCCAGAAGCCGTCATTACTGCCGTTTCCTGAGAATGCACTGTTCATCCTTCTTCCTCCTCTGAAATCATTTCGAAAATTTCGCTCAGTCTGTCTGTTTCACCCTTAAGGTAGAGATAGCCGAAGAGAGCCTCCAGCCCCGTAGCAAGATGATAATCCGCCTCACTCATATTTTTAGCCTTGTGATTAACGTGAGCATTCCTGCCCCGCCTTATCACACTCTGCTCCTGCTCGGTAAGTCTGTCCCTTATTCTTTCCACAGCTCTTGCCTGTGCGGAAGCTTTTACCACACCTGCCGCCCTATTATGGAGCTTATTTACCGGTCGGTTAGCCTCACAAACTAATTTTTCCCTTACGAAAAGGTCGAAAACCGTGTCGCCCACGAAGGCAAGATTAAGGGGACTGAGCATATTTACATCACATTTTGCATCTGTTAATTTTTCCATATATTATCTTTTTCCTTAATTCATAAATTCAAACTCGAAGTCGTAGATGCTTACTATGTCACCTTCCTGTATACCCTTTTCACGCAGAGCATCGATAATACCGCTGGAAATGAGAACTCTCTGGAAATACTGAAGTGATTCGTAATCGTCCAGGTCTGTCTGACAGAGTACACGGATGAGGAAGGGGGCTTCCACGATGTAAATGTCCTCTTCCACAGTGATGGTAAAGCCTGTGTCCTGCTTTTTGAGAAGAGTTTCGAGAGGTATTTCTTCCTTTTCGTACCTTTTTACAGGCGGCAAAGTAGCGAGCTTTGCCGCTACAGCGTCGATAACCTCTTTGGTTCCTTCTAAGATAGGTGCGCACATTTCGAAGTAAGTATAGCCCTTATCCTCGATGTATTTTCTGAATTTTTCTCTTTGCTCCTCTGTGGCAAGGTCAATCTTGTTACCTGCTACTATCTGAGGACAGTCAGCGAGCTCGGGATTAAAGCGCTCAAGCTCGAGATTAATCTTTTCGAAATCCTCCACAGGGTCTCTGCCCTCACTGCCTGCCACATCGACGATGTGAAGAAGCATACGGCAGCGTTCCACGTGTCTTAAAAATTCGTGACCGAGACCTATGCCCTCACTTGCACCCTCGATAAGACCGGGAATGTCAGCGATTACGAAGGAGGAGCCTTCACCCATGGATACCACACCTAAAACGGGAGTAATGGTGGTAAAATGGTAGTCTCCTATGATGGGCTTCGCCTGACTTACTACGGAAATAAAGCTGGATTTACCTACATTCGGAAAGCCTAAAAGACCCACATCGGCTAAAAGCTTTAATTCGAGAGTAACCTCCCATTCCTCACCGGGCATACCTGCCTTGGCGAAACGGGGAGTCTGTCTGGTGGCTGTGGCGAAGTGTCGGTTGCCCCAGCCGCCCTTACCGCCCTTAGCGGCTATGAAGGTTTCGTCTGTGGACATATCTGCCATAATAACTCCGCTGTCGCTTTCACGGATAACCGTACCGCGAGGAACCTTTATTATGAGGTCCTCGGCCTTTCTGCCGTTTCGTCCGCCGCCCTGGCCGTCTGCACCTGCAGGTGCCTTGTATTTTCTTTTGTACTTGAAATCATTGAGAGTAGAGAGATTATCGTCTACCATAAAGACGATGTCGCCGCCCTTACCGCCGTCACCACCGTCAGGACCGCCTGCGGCTACGAACTTTTCACGGTGAAAGGGTACGGCACCGTTACCGCCGTTACCTGCTTTTATAAAAATTTTCGCTTTATCTACAAACATTTTTCTGCCTCCTCATGGGGTGATAATGTTATTTTAATGAGTATAACTAATTTATTATACTATAAAACAAAGAAAATAGCAATAATTTATATCGATGAAATAACATAAAAGAGCAGTCGCTGCTTTTGCGACTGCCCATACACTTCATTTAGATGTCTTACAGCTCCCATGGCGGTTTTTCATCCTTGCCGACTGAAGAGCCTTTACTTTTTTCTTCGTCCTTTTCTTCCGTGAACTTGTTTCCTTTTTTAAGACGCAGGAAAAGCCCGAGGGCAACAAAAGCAATAAGTACAACCACGATGACAAACACATAACTAACTCCGCCGCCGACTCTTATATGAGTGGGTTCTTCTGCCCCTCCTACCAGAAATATGTTTTCCTCCTCGTGAAAGTCATCGGGCAAATCAATAACGGCCTCATCACCGATATCTACGAATTCGGAAATGGCGCCCTCACCGGAATAAACATCATCAGCAGTATCTATTTCCTCTTCCTCGGCTACACCGAAAACCTTTTCTGCGCTGTCAACTACTATCACGCAGGGTATACCCGTTTTTTCCGTGAAGTTTCCGAGCGCGGTATTCAGATTTCTGTCATCCATCTCAAGAGAGGTTTTATTGATAAGCACCGACTCTGCCGCAGTACCCTCACCGTAATCATAGATAAAAGAGCTGTCACAACCGAGAGAAACAATACTCTCCGTCATATCCATTACTACCTCAGTAAGGTCCATATCAAGAGAATATGCGTAATAGGTCTGATTTATGTTCTCGGCAAGTGACTGACCGTATTCGGTGTATTCTCCGAACATCTCATTGATTTCTCTTTTTATGTTATCCCCTACCCAGGCTATGGTGTAATAGCCGTCACATTCCTCGTTGGTAAGGAAAACTAAAAGGATATTATTCTCATAATTATCGTAGGCACTGAAAGCATCGGAATAAGCATCGTTGGCATAATCCTGCATAACTCCTTCGTCATAAAAGTCAGAGTCCTCTAAGGTACCGTAAATCTCCGTTACCACGAAAGGATCATCGAAAAGATCTCCCTCAGGTATGAAAATATATAAGGCAAAGAAGATTATAAACAGTGCGATTATGAGTCCTGTTCCGCAGCCGCCTACGTAATGCCGCCTTCTGCCCCAGCCCCAGCCGCCGAAATACGGGCCGTGAAAATGAGGTCTGTGTGGCGGAGGTGTATGATGAGGTCCGCCTCCGAAGGAACCGTGATGTCCTCCGCCGAAAGAGCCGCCTGAGAAGCCTCCTCCGCCTGAAAAGCCTCTGCCGCCTCCACCGAAGGAGCCGCCTCCGAATCCGCCACCTGAGCTTCCGCCACCGGGTCCCGGCATAAAATCAACTTCCTTTCATAATAAAATAAGTGTTTTCTTCACACTAAAAGTATAATATTTTTCTTGCCCTATGTCAATAATCTGAAGCTTCATCGGATGTAAAAAAGTGCAGAAGAAAGTCGCATTTTGTTTATCTGAGGCAAAAAATGCCCGAAAAGAATGTAAAATTAAGTAAAAACGCAGAAAAAACTGAAATACAGTTGCATTTTCGATGAAAAGTGTGATAATATATACTAAATTACTATGCCAAGGAGGGTGTAGCCATGAGAGTAATTACAGGCTCCGCCAGAGGCAGAAGGCTCATCACCTTAGAGGGTGATGATGTAAGGCCCACAACGGATATAGTTAAAGAAGCGATGTTTTCCATCATTCAGTTCGAAGTCGAAGGCAGTAAGGTTTTAGATCTTTTCGGCGGCTGCGGTCAGCTCGCTATCGAGGCTCTTTCCAGAGGTGCAGAAAATGCGGTTATCGTGGACAGCAGTAAAAAAAGTGTCGAAGTTATAAAGAAAAATCTTGAAGCTACGTCCTTCGATAAAAAAGCTGTAGTGATAAACAGCGATGCGGTAGCCTTCCTTTCACGCAGAACGGAAAAATACGATATTGCACTTCTTGACCCGCCCTATTCGAAGGGTATACTCGAAAAAGCACTCGAAAAAATTCCGGAAGTCATGGAGAAAACAGGTGTCATCATCTGCGAAGCTCCCTTTGCCGACACTCTGCCCGAAAAAGCGGGAGAATTCGAGCTTAAAAAGAAATACAGATACGGAAAAACCGGTCTTTTCCTTTACCGTATACCCGAAAAGGAGGAAGACTGATGAAAGAAAGAATAGCAGTTTATCCCGGCTCCTTTGACCCTGTCACCAGCGGTCATCTCGATATTATCAGAAGAAGCGCCAAGCTTTTCGATAAAATTATAGTTGTCGTTATGTCCAATTACCGTAAAATCGGCTCCTATGCCTTTACCGTAGAGGAAAGAGTAGATTTCATCAGACGGTGTACCAAGGATATACCAAACGTCAGCGTTGATTCATATATGGGACTTTTAGCCGACTATGCCAAGCAGAAAAATGCTGCGGCAGTCGTAAAAGGTCTCCGTGCCGTCTCCGATTTCGAAGACGAATTCCAGCAAGCACTCATCAATAAAAAGCTCAACGAAAGCACGGAAACAGTTTTTATGGCGGCTGATACTGAGCACATGTTCCTGTCTTCGAGTATGATAAAGCAGGTTTGTATGCTCGGCGGAGATATTTCCCTTTTCATTCCGGCAGAAATTTCAAATGATATAATAGAAAAGTTAAAGAAAGGATAAGTCAAAATGTCAAATTTTTACGATCTTGAAACTGACCTTGAAGTAGAAGATGTCATCTCCTCAGAGGAGGACTCATACGAAGAAGAATACGAAGAAATCACCGATTTTGGCGATTACAACGCAGCTGATGCCGAAGCAAGATGGGGCAATATGGATTTCGACCAGCTCGTAGTCGAAATGGAAGGTCTCGTATCCAGAGGCAAAAGATTCTTCTTCTCCAAAACAAAGAGAATTGTAGACGGCAAGGATATAGCTATGCTCGCCGAATACATCCAGAGCAGATTCCCCGATGAAATCGTTACCGCTAACGACATCATCTCCAGAGAAGCAACCATCATCAACGATGCAACAGCAAAGAGCAATTCCATCATCGCAGCTGCACGTAAGCAGGAAACAGAAATTTCAAACAGTGCTAAAACATACTACTCCGAAACCATCAAAAAGGCACAGGACGATGCAGCTAAAATCATCGCAAGGGCTCAGGCTCAGGCTGAAGAAATGGTTCAGGAGCATAACATCACCCGCCTGGCAAGAGAAAGAAGCGAACAGATCAAAACTGCCACAGAGCAGGAAACTCAGGCAATGATCGCTAAGACAACAGCCGACTGCGAAGAGCTCAAGGCAAGAGCCAAGGAATGGACCATCGGCATCGTCGAGGGCGCAAGAGGCTTCGTTACAAACGGTCTCGCAGGTTATCAGAATGTGGCTATGCAGAGCCTCGACAACATCAACGCTGTCAACAAGCAGTTCCAGAGCGAATATTCCGTACAGGTCAGAAACCTCGGCCTGGACAACAACTGATAATTTAATAAGTGATTGTACCCTGCCGTCAGATTCGGCAGGGTACATTTTTAAGAAGACAGGTAGAAAAGATTATCCTTCATCAAGACAGAGAACCGTACCCTTGATTGAAAAATACCCCTTGATAAAAACTCTTTCTCGGTTTATAATGATAAAAAGAAAGAGGGTGTAAGAATGAGTCTTTGCTGTGAACAATGCGCTTATTATAACTACGACGAGGAATATGACGAATACTACTGCTCAGTTAATCTTGACGAAGATGAAATGGAAAAGTATGTCAGCGGTAATATGGACTACTGCCGTTACTTTACACCCTATGATGAATATAAGGTAGTACAGAAACAAAACTAAGGAGAAAAGAAAGTGAAAAGTCTGAGATATTTATATAAAATCGGCAGAGGCCCCT
>JAZUOC010000021.1:0-3452 GCA_045604465.1 Acutalibacteraceae bacterium | reverse complement strand
CATATATGATTCTCTTTTTCACAGGTTTAAGAAAAGGTGAATTACTTGCTCTTACAGTTGCAGATTTCGATTACAAAAAATAAAACACCCGAAACCCCAGTAAAATAAAGGGTTTCGGGTTTAAGGTCATTATTCCACTCTTTTATAGGTTGATTTATTTTTCTCCAAAAATAATATAAAGTCGGTTTTCAAAGCAAAAAACCGACTTTTTTATCTTCATTCCGTATATTATTTTTTCGTGGTATCAACCGTGGTATCAAAAAGTTGGTATCAAAAACACAACTGTATATTACCCACCTATCAAGTGTATTTATTATAGCATATAAACAACTAAATAGTCAAGTAGTGTATTGCTGACAAAGTTTTTCAGTTAAACTATACATAAAAATCCATTCAGCAGAAAAGCAATGTTTATCGTTTATTATAAACTTGTTTATGTCAAGACATAACCCCATGATTTTCCGACTCTTATTTTTTCAAGCTTACCTTCACTGACCAACTTTGCGAGAATACGGTTCGCTGTAGCCGAAGACACTCGGAACAACTGACGAACATCTGCATTTGTAATATAGTCATTCTTGCGAAGAAACTGCTCAATTTTGAATAAGCGTAAATCTTTATCTGTCATATCTCTGACAGCTGAAGATGTTTCAACTGCTTCTGTAAGAGCTTCTTTTATTGCTGACAGCATAAAATTTATAAACGCTGTAGATTCACCTTCAAAATTCGATTTATTTATTGCTCTGTAATATTCTTCCTGACGGTCATGAATTATAGACTCTACAGGCAGCCATGCAAACATAGGCTTCCACTGCGTCAAGAGAAGAGTATGCCACAAGCGTCCGATTCTGCCGTTACCGTCAGCAAAAGGATGTATCAGCTCAAATTCATAATGAAAAACGCAGCTTTTAATAAGTATATGAATATCACTGTCCTTGATCCATTCAAGTAATTCTGACACAAGATCAGGAACATAATCAGAAATTGTGCCGACATGAAGAACTCTCCCCTGCTTATCAACAACACCTACAGGGCCCGAACGAAAACAGCCGGATTCCTCAACCAAATCTCTTGTCATTACTCCGTGAGCTTTCAGCAGGTCATCGACAGAATATGGATTAAGCCTATCAAGCATTTCATAAATCTCATATGCATTTTTTACCTCTGCAATATCTTTGGGTGGTGCAATGACATGCTTGCCGTTAAGAACAGCAGTAACCTGCTCAAGACTCAGTGTGTTCTGCTCTATTGCCAAAGATGAATATATTGTGCGGATACGATTGCTTCGTCTGAGAGTAAGGTTAGCAGACAATCCCTGAGTAGCATTGATTTTACCGACTAATTCTGCAATATCTGCAATCGCATCCAAAATTTCATTTGTTATTTCGAAGGGTGGCTTTTGGTTATACATCTTATCACCTCAAAGTGTATTATATCACTTCATCACTCATTTATCAATACTTATGAGCGATGAAATGAGGGATGAGAGATGATTTGTTTTCAAAATTAATCTCCATCATCCCGTCATATATTGTGAACCAACATAATTCTGATAATACACATACTCACCATCGGAAGATTTCTTCCTTACACTCTGTACAGAACCGCAGGTTCTGATACGCTCACCAGGTTCAAAATTCAGCCGTCGTACATCAGGATGGTAAAACACAACAGGCACATAAGATACCCTACCTTTTTGCTCCGTCTTAACTGTAATTTTCATACAGTTAGGTAATTCTTTAATCTTTAGTACCGTTCCGTCCAACCAAAATTGATTATAAAAGCCCTCGTCGGTATACTCATTTGGCGGAACAACATTGTCTATGAAAATGGTCTGTGTATATTTACCGTTGTTTATAGAGCTTTGGATATTGCCACTCAGATTGATATAATCTCCTATTCCGAACTCTTTCAGTTGTTCTTTTATTTGTTTATCAGCAGTAAAACACAGAATCACATTTCCTTTCGTCCCTATTCTTAATAATATGTTGTTTTTATTTTCTGTTTCAAATATGTATAAAACTTTACCTTTGATTTTTACTTCGTTTGTCTTCAATTTCTATAACTCCTTTATTTAATATTCAACCGATTACTCCATAGCGTGTTATCGATCTGATAATAATATGAAAGATGGCGTTATATGATAATCAAAATTTTTACTTTTTCCGTTCTCATCTGTCATATTAGTATTAAATAACCCTGAAAGGAAGTATCAATATGAATAATAAAAAGGATAAAGTTGTGTGTATTATTCTTATGAATATGGTAATTGCTGAAATACAAAAGATAATCGAAGTTGAAATTGATAAGAAGGAAAACGGAGATTATACCCTTGTTGATTTACTCATCGAAACGAATGAATTACTGTTCATTTCCTGTGAAGAAATAGGTAAAGATGTAATATGAGATAAAACTGTACCCCGGAGACCTCCGGGGTATATTTCATATCCTATAAAACTTATTATGCTACTGCAAGCTTAAGGAATGCATCATTCAATGCAGCTGAAATTTCTTCGTCCTCTGTAGAAATACCCGCTTCGTCAAAGAGACTGATTACCATTCCTTAATATCAAAGTTGTGCATATTGTTAAAAAGAAATACTTCGCAATCTTCAAAGTGGGGATACTTGTGCTCTTCCTCTTTGAAATATTTATCATGAGAATGATTATCTCTATGTAAAAGTTCGTGATAAATTACGAACTTTACAACCTCTCTGGGTACATCCTTTGAGTTGAGAACGGAATTTATAAATATGGAATGATCATCATGATAGAAAACTCCGTAATATTCCTTATACGCCTTATCGGTCCAATTTACAGGACCTATTCCCTCATAAACACCATCAAACATCTCATTCTTGACTTCCTGAAGAAGCTCATCAAGATTATAAAAAGGTGTTCTGTCAAAAGGTATAAACTCAACAGGGAGTTCTTCGACTTTAAGACCTAAAATTGCATTTTTACCTTTGTAAATCTTTGCTCTGCAGACTTCCATCTGATAGTTTTCAATACTGCCATATAAATCCCTAACAACATCTGACTGCTCATATACAATTTCAGCAAAGCTAAAAATATCTTCGCCTGCTTCTTCAGCTGTAAGTGATACGTAATAAGGATCTATCTTCTTACGGTCTTCAAGTAGTTTTATTGTAGGCTGCTCTTCGCAGGTTCTGATGTTATCGATCAGTAGTTCCATATCATATACAGAAGGTCTTGTACAAAAATAAGAGAAATACTTTCTGATAACATCTTCAGCGGTAGCGTTTGGCTTATTTATCCAGCTTGCTTTATCCTTCTTCATAGCAAGAAGGCCACGCATCTGGTCTTCGAATATAAGCATTCTGTGAAGCTCGCCTTCTTCGTCAATCAAGGTATACCATCCCACAGGTAACGAAACGGTTTTTCCATAAGGTTTAACCTTGCTCTTAAGAGAACTATAAACTTCTTTGCAAT
>JAZUOC010000020.1:0-4198 GCA_045604465.1 Acutalibacteraceae bacterium | reverse complement strand
TGATCGCTCTGACAGTGTAATTCGTATACATTCTTACTGAAGAAGCATAGTTCTGAACACTCTCTGCAGCTTTCATACATTATTCCTCCTTATCAGACAGTTTTTGCTTTTTTGTTTACGAAACCGTCCGTAATTATTTTTAATAATACTAACACAAAACATTTAAATAGTCGAGTTTTTTTATGAATGTTTAATAAAAGTTCAAAAAAGCTCTCTTTGTATAAACAAACTGTTAATTATTTAATATTACCTTAAAATTCATAATCCACGCTTGCCCTGTTTTCTTTAATCAAAGCGACATATGAAGATATTCTGACGTGTTCAGGATGAACTCTGTAACGGCCTACATCCTCGAGATTATCGAAGCTGCTGATGAGAACGGCATCATACATCCCCTCTTTAGGATTTACATTTACCTGCACCTGCATCTCTCTTATAAAATCGATTTTTTCAGGCAGAGCCTCAAGCATAGCTTTTACCTTAATGATATTTTCTTCGCGGGAAAGACCCTGTGCAAAATCTTTGAATTTCCACATAACGATATGTTTAATCATACATTTGCACCTACTTCATTCATATTTGCACCTTTAGTTTCACTGACCTTAAGAACGAGCATAATAACGGAAACAACCACACAGGGAACTGCCACGATAAGACAGGTAAGCCACACCTTCATAAAGAGCATACCTATTATCGTAAGAAGATAACCGACGGCAAGACCGATAATCAGTAAAAGTCCTTCTGCCCCAACCACAGATGCTCTTATATCTGTAGGAACCTTTTCCGTCATCATAATATTCATATAGTCTCTGCCTATCCAGTAGCAGCCCTGATACAAACCGCACAGACCGCCGATAAGATAAGGATTCCAGAGCTGATTTATACCTATTACAAAAAGCACAAAGCCACTTACACAGAGCACACCGGCAATAGTAATAGTCTTCTTTCTGCCGATAAGGTCAGCCACAAAGCCCGAGCACAACGTAAGAAGAGCATATACCACAGGAAGTACAAACAAGGATTTAGTAATATCCGCCGTAGTCATACCTGCTATATGCATAGACGATTCATAATAGAGAGCAATCGCCGGCATACCTGCATCGAAAATTATGTGAGAGATTATAAGACTTTTGGTATCCTTGGCAGAAAAGATGTATTTTACCGCATTGAAAACTCCCGACTGATTTCTCTGCGCCTTTTTTTCCTCTCTGAGTCTCTGCTTTTCAGCCTGTCTCACCTCATAAGGAATGGAAAGATACGCTGTTCTTTCTTTAAGAAACACCTTAGTATCTCTTGCGAAAATAATAATCAGAACAGTAGCGATTACGCCGCAAACCGCAGGCAACATAAAAATACTTCTCCATTTAGTAGCATCATTGCCCATAAGGAAATTTCTCAGCACGGGTATACACACTACGCCAAAAATACCGAGACTTTTAAGTATACTGTAAATTCTCGCTCTGTGTTTTTCGGGAGATTCCTCTAAAATATAAATAATCTGTATATCGTGACTGTAGAAGAAGCCGATAATTCCGTAGCCTATCAGAAATACAAGATAATTAGGCGAGAAATATATAACAAAAAGTCCTATGCTCATTCCCAGGGTTGATAAAGCAAAAAGCGGTTTTCTGCCCCATTTATCGGCAAGAGCTTTATAAAACGGAGTGATTATTCCGAAAACATAACTGATTACACTTATCGAGGTGTGTAGCGACAGTCCCTCCTCAAAGGTATATGCCTTACCGAGAAATCCGTTATTCACGAAAAACTCCGTAACAAAGGAGGACTGAACCGATACAGACAGATTACTCGTAACCTCATCGATTATATTTACGAAGCCTACGAGGAAAAGCAGCATTCCGAAATAACCTGCCCACTCACCCTTAGAGCGGATACGCGTAAGTCTTTCGAGCTGCCTCTTCTCTCTTACAATTACATTACTCTCATTTTTCATCACTTATATTCCCCTACTTCTTTACAGTTATTTTTTTCGTAGCCGAATAAGCTCCGTACACCTTTTCACCGTTCACATAAATATAGGCTCTGACCTTGAAATAATACTTTTTGCCGGATTTAAGCTTTTTGATGGTTTTTGAAACTGTATCACCGTCATCGACAGTAATTCTTACAGGAAATTTAAAGTCGGAATTATCCGCATATACTATACGGTATCCGTCTGCATCTCTGTTATTTTTCCATTTCAGCGTTACAGTGCCCTTCTTTTTGGATGAGAGCTTACTGATTTTTGCTTCCGCCGGCTTAGTGTAAGCGCTGACAGATTTATATGCTTCGGAATAATATGTCTTATCTCCTGCAACGGTGTATGCTTTTACTCTGAATTTGTGTTTTGTGCCTGACTTCAAGCTTTTGATTTTAATTGATGTTTTCTTTGTATCTGCATATTTTTCATATTTCATCGTTTCGGCATTGTAGACGTAAATACTGTATCCGGTGCTGCCCTTCACACTTTTCCAGGAAAGCTTCACTGTATTGACATAGCTTTTTGCCGTAAGAGATGAGGTGGTACCCACTCTTATCTTAAAGGTAAGCTTTTTCTTGCCGCTGTAATTTCCTTTAAACTCCACGGTAACCTTATAATTACCTACAGAGCTTCTTTTCTCCGGATAAGTAACTGTATAATGCTTACCCTCCTTCAGAGTCTTTCCTTCGGATGTCTTAACGGTTACCTTCGGTGTTTTTTCTTTACCGTCATATATGTACTCTTTCTGAGAAAGCTTAACCTCGGAAATTTTCGAGATTTTGTCACTTGAAAGTATTTCGCCGCACACGGTACAGGAAACTACCTTTAAGCCGTCGCTTCCGGTGGTTGCCTTAGTAAGCTCAGTAATTTTCGAATGTCCCGTAGCCTTCAGTGTAGCAGGACTGATTATATATTCACCGCACTCAGAGCAGTAAGCACTGCCTGTTTTACCGTCCTCGGTACAGGTAGGAGCTACGGTGCTTTCATAGACAGGCTTGTGGCCGCTCTTATCAGGTATGTATTCCTGCTCTTTTACAGTTTCGCGGCATACCGAGCAGTAATAACCTTCACTTAATCCTCCGGAGGTGCAGGTAGGCTCTACAGCCGGCTTAACATATACCGGATGCTTTCCTTCTTCAGCGAGATATGAATCAATCAGCGTCTGTAAGCCGAACATATCAGCAGGTGAACGCATAATGTCCGTGAAATTAGTCTTTTTCGTTCCTGTGTAATACTTATCAGCGAAAGCATCGAGATCGAACTTTTTATTGATAGATGAATTATCGGTAAAGCTGTAATCCGTATAAACAGCAGAACGGTTAGTCAGGGCTGTGTAAAGCATCTGTGCTTCAATATAACCCGAAAGAGGATTCGGATGCTTGATGTCAGCCTTTTCACCTTCGACAGTAAGCCCCTTATCATTTGAATAATACGTATTATCAATAATAAAGCTGGTAAAATCATAATCAAATACAGCACCCGGAACCTCTGTGTTTCCGCTGTAAACATCGTATATAAGACCGCCCCAGTCAATAACATCGATATTTGCTTTTCTCAGCTCTTCCACGCCTTTGAGCAGGCTTTCCATATTATTGTAATGCATCATAGGATTACACATATAAATGAACTTCGTATCTTCACGGAAAAGACTCATAATCTTTCTGCAGGAGCCGAGAAGATCATCGTTTTCTATGTTCGCCTCAGACATAACCACATAGTCCGCCTTACTGCGTTCCTCGTCACTCATTTTTATCAGCTTATCATACAGCTCACTGAGATCGTGTCCGCTGTAAACAGAATCTATTACCTTTACCTTCTCTCCGTTGGCGGCTGCGAGCTGATAGAAATATCCGTAATCCTCCATACCCGCACTGCCGTGTATCACGAATCTGCCGTAGTAAAACATAGAATTTCCTACCAGCATTACGGTTTTTCCGTCAAGAGATACCACAGGTTCAGTTCTGCATACGGGTACTTCTTCGGACGGTAGCTCTTCCGTATTCTCTTCGTCACTTACATCCTGAGATTCGTCCTGATATCCGGCTTCCGCAGTATAAGCTGCACCGTCCTCGGCGTAAGCTACGGCAGAAGAGCCCGGTAACAAAAGGAAAATCATAACAGCTACAAGCGATAGAATAATCTTTCTCATTTTTACCTCCTCATCATAATCCCAAATTAATCAAAATTTCATTAACATTTATTTTAATCAAAAATTAT
>JAZUOC010000019.1:0-6398 GCA_045604465.1 Acutalibacteraceae bacterium | reverse complement strand
TTACAAATGTAGGTAGCTTCGAAAAATGCTGGAAGCTTCGTGACGGCAAGTGGTGGATGTATAAGAAGGCTAATCACAACGAGCTTTTTTCTGAATTGTTTGTATTTGAACTCGGCAAAGCACTCAAAATGAATATGGCTCATTATGAGCGTGGTCAGGGTGTCATCAAATCACTTGACTTTACCGATTCGGCAAGAGTAAACTTTGAGCCTGCCTCAACTTTTATGGGTGACAACGAGGATTATGAGGATGTAGTTGCCGAGCTTCAGAAGATTTGTCCTGAAGCGATAGCGGACTATGTCAGAATGATTTTTCTTGATACCGTAGTCGCTAATCCCGACAGGCACACAAATAACTTCGGTCTGCTTCGTGACGTTGATACAGGTAAGCTTACCGGCTTTGCTCCTAACTTTGATAATAATATGGCTCTTATAGCAAGAGGTTATCCGAAAAAGTCAACATCAAGTGATTTACTTATCCGACTTTTCAATGAGCTTCTTGAAAATCACCCTGAGTATAAAACGTACATTCCCGAACTTGACGAATCAACAGTTAAGGGTATTCTTGATAGGTTGAATATGAAGGTGAAGAAGCAAGAAATAACTGATTTTGTAATGGGCAGATGTAGCTTTATCAAAAAATAATTCTCAAGCTTTACAAACCCAACCCACACCCCGAAACTTTACAAAACTTTACGGGCAGCAAAATACACCAGGGAACGCAAAGTACCATTTTAGTGGCTTTTCAGGAAACTGAAAATCTTTTATAACAATTAAAAATTTAGACACATCATTTTTGAGTTTTCTCGGATGATGTGTCTATATTTTTTATGTGAATGTGAGGGATAGATATAGCGTCAAGTAAATAAACTTCTAATTCCCAAAATTAAAAAAATATTGATTTTGGGAAGTGAGCGTGTTATACTAATAATGTGAGGTGAATTTTATGAAAATGATTGAACGAAGTCATTATCTTAATAAAATGATAAATGTAATCGGAACACCGGATATTAAAGTTCTTACAGGTGTAAGACGTTCAGGTAAATCAAAACTGTTAGAAGCTTTCAAAGCTTATGTTCAGAACAACATTCCCGATGCTAATATTGTTCATATAAATTTTAATTTGTCAAAACATGATAATCTTAAAGAATATAAGGCTCTTAATGAATATATTGAAAATCATTTTGAACAGGGCAAGGATAATTTTATTTTAATTGATGAAATTCAGATGTGTGAAAAATTTGAACTATGTATAAATAATTTGCATGCAAGTGAAATGTATGATATATATATCACAGGTTCTAATGCTTTCTTGCTCAGTTCGGATCTTGCAACGCTGTTTACGGGAAGAACTTTTGAAATTAAGGTCTATCCGTTTTCTTTTGGGGAGTATATAGAATACTTCGGTTTAACAGATAAATATGTTGCTTTTGATAACTATATGTTGGAAGGCGGTATGTCTGGTTCTTATTTATACAAAGAACAAGAAGATAAATATGACTATATCGAAAATGTTTTTGACACTTTAATATTAAGAGATATACGACAAAAGTATAATATAAAAAATCCTGCTCTGATGGATAGAATTTCTCAGTTTCTAATGGATAATGTATCTAATTTGACTTCTGCAAGAAGCATCACGGATACTATTACTTCAAATAAGGATAAAATTAATCATAAAACTGTTGGTAATTATCTGAATTATCTTTGTAATGCTTTTGCTTTTTATAAATTACGCAGGTATGATATAAAAGGAAAAAAGTATCTCACAACAAATGATAAGTATTATTTGTGTGATCATACATTCCGTTACGCAAAACTTGGTACAAAAAACATGGATAGCGGCAGAGTTATTGAAAATATTGTTGCAATGGAATTGCTCAGACGAGGCTATGAAGTTTATGTTGGTATTTTGTATAAAAAAGAGATAGATTTCGTTGCTTTAAAAAGAAACGAAAAGATTTATATACAGGTTTCTGATAACATTACGCATCCTGATACTTTTAAACGTGAAGTCGATCCGCTTCTGAAAATAAAAGATGCTTATCCGAAAATGCTGATCGCACGAACAAGGAATCCCGAATATCAATATGAGGGTATAAGGATTCTTGATGTGACTGATTGGTTGTTAGATAAATAAGCACTTCCCAAAATTGAAATTATATCGATTTTGGGAAGTGAGCAAATGAATATAATATTTTTGATCAACAAGGTTGAATGTGTTATAATTATATTGAACAGACAACAACTTAAAAACTTTACAAACCCCAACCCACACCCCGAAACTTTACAAAACTTTACAACAGCAGAACACACCAGGATACAACAAGTACCATTTGGAGGCGTTTTTAGGCGTAAAAACTACTAAAAACACCCCAAAAAACACCTCCTCGAATAAGGTAACAACCCCATGGTTGGTATGACTGTTGCATGTGCAGTTGCAATCGAAGAGGCTAGTAAGTAAGAACCCGACCCATAACGAAATCATAGATTTCTATGGGCTCCCCGGAACCTTGTTACTCGCTTACGCTCGTAATAATTAGCTTTATAGCATCTGAAAATCTTTTATAACAATTAAAAATTTAGACACATCATTTTGGAGTTTTCCACGGTGATGTGTCTATTTTTTGTGTTTGCAAATGGGTTATCATAATCTTTTTGCTTTTATGTTATAATTTTTTATCATATCAAAGACTGTAGATAAATTTCGAGAATATTCAAGGCGGTTTCTCTTTCTTTTGGTGAACACAAGGATAGCCTTTCAAAAAGTTCATGCTGTTTGCACTCCATTGAAGATGTTTCTGTTAATATTTCATCAGGAGTAATGTGTAATGCTTCGCAGATTTTAAGCATTGTTTCTGTTCTCATATTAACTGAGCCACGCTCAATGTCAGCATAGGTGCGGTCAGAAAGACCTGCGGCTTCGGCAACCTCAGCCTGGGTTAAACCTGTCTTTTTTCTTATTGCAAGCAGTTTGTTTCCTATAGACCTCATATCAAAAATAAGCATTATTCTTCCTCCTAAATATCTTTATATAGACATTTTACTTCCTAATACCCTTGACATATAGGAACTAAATGTGTATAATTTTAGGAAGAATAGTTCTTATTTTCTATTGTATATTTAGTGAGGGGTGATTTTCACTGTCAAAAAAATACTTTCTAAACACAGGCACAGGTATTTGGCATATAAAAGGTTATTGTTCTCATAGCAAATTTTTGCCTTATCATATCAAGTGGTTTGATTGTGAAGCAGATATTTACAAGTATGCAGGACAAAGAGCAATGCCTTGTAAGTTTTGCCAGGAGAAAAAAGAAGAAGAATTAAAGAAAGGTGATTAAAATGAAAAAAATACTATTAAAAAACTTAATGTTTGTTATGGTAATGACAATTTTATGTTTTGCTGTTGCCATGACCGCGAGTGCAGGAACAACAGACGACGGATTTACTTACGCAATAAGTAATGGTGAGGTTACAATTATCGGTTATGAGGGTGACTTTTCTATGGATTTGAACATACCTGAAGAAATAGAAGGCTATCCTGTAACAAAAATTGGAACTCATGCTTTTTATCAACGCAGTGATCTAACCGGTAAATTGCTTATTCCTGATAGCGTAAAAAACATAGGTGACTATGCATTTTCATATTGCAGTAAACTTACAGGTGATTTAGTTATTCCCGAAGGTATTGAAACAATTGGACAATATACTTTTATTGAATGTAGTGGTTTAAACGGAGTTTTAGTTATTCCTGAAAGTGTAGTCAGTATTGGTTATAGGGCATTTGAAACATGTAGTGGGTTGACCGGAGATTTGATTATTCCTGAAAGTGTAATTAGTGTTGGTTCTAGAGCTTTTTATGGATGCAGCGGTTTGAATGGTAATTTAGTACTACCTGAAAACATAACAAGTATTGGCGATTCTGCTTTTTCAGGTTGCAGTAGTTTAACCGGTAATTTGATTATTCCAAAAGATATTACTAGTATTGAAGATGGTGTTTTTTCACAATGTAGCAGTTTAAGTGGCGATTTGACAATTCCCAAAAATGTTACAAGCATAGGAAGTTGGTCTTTTTATGGTTGTAGTGGTCTTACTGGTGATCTAATTATTCCTGACGGTGTAACAAGCATTGGCAGTTCTGCTTTTTCAGGTTGTAGTAATTTAACTGGTGATTTGCTCATACCAGATGGAATTACAAGTATTAGTTCTTCGGTTTTTGTAGGGTGTAAAAACTTGACAGGCGATTTGGTTATTCCTGATAATGTAAAAAGTATTGGCTCTTCTGCTTTTTCAGGTTGCAGTGGTCTTACTGGTGACCTAATTATTCCTGACGGTGTAACAAGCATTGGTGGTAGTGCTTTTTTGGGTTGTAGTGGTTTTACAGGTGAATTAGTTGTTCCTGAAAGTGTTGCTTCTATCGGTTCTTATGCATTTTTCGTTTGCAACTTCAGTCACGTAGCGTACATATCCGATGAAACAGATTGGAATAACATAATTGATAAAACATATGGCGTAAAACTTGAAAGTGATAAAATTCATTTCAATTTTAATCCCCAAATGGATATAAAAGAAAACATCACAGCCTCAACTTGTCTTGTTAATGGTTCAAAAACAACTGTTTGTTCCTGTGGTTATGCATACGGAACTGAAGAACTTCCTCTTGCAGATTGTTCATATACTGCATATACATCAAACAAAAATGCGACATGTACAGAAGACGGAACGAAAACTGCATATTGTGATTACAACTGTGGAAAAAGCAATACAGTAAAAGAAAAAGGTTCTGTTCTTGGCCATGATATGAGCGACTTTACCGTAATAAAAGAAGCAACCTGCACAGTTAACGGCGAAGAAAGAGCAGATTGTTCAAGATGTGAATATTACGAAACAAAAGAACTTGTTGCAAATAACCATAAAGATGAAAATCTTGACGGTTCTTGTGATTACTGTGATGAACATATTGCAGACAAGGATTGTATTTGTGTTTGTCATGCTAAAACAATAGGTGCATTTGTCTATAAGCTCTTTAAAGCTATAGATAAGATTTTCAATACCAGACTTGTATATAAGGTGTTCGGAATTTCAGATATCTGCGTTTGTGGAGTAAAACACTAAATAACTAAAAGGGAACGGCTCGCACCGTTCCCTTAACTTTTACCCTTCCAAAAGCCCAACATATTTATAAACAGCTCTTGTGCTGTTGCAGAGCAAATAAATAATTAGCTTTATAGCATCTGAAAATCTTTTATAACAATTAAAAGTCAGACACATCATTTTTGAGTTTACTTAAATGATGTGTCTATATTTTTTGAAGCAAGACTTTTTTATTACAATAAAGAATTTGATATACGATTTACAAATTCAGATTTATATGGTATAATTAAATAAATTAAAAAGAAAGAAGGAAAAAATATGGATTTAAACTCAGTTGTAACTTATCTTAAAGGCTTAATTGCCACTATTCTCACGCTTCTTATGATGCTTTCCCCTGCCTTTGGCTCAGACGAAATTACATACACTGCCGAAAACCCCGAAGAGGTTATTATGAGCTTCTCTGCCGTTTCGGATATTCATGTTGAGTCAAACAACCCTAAGCCATATAATGTTTTTTATGATGTGCTCAAGGGTCTTAAATCAGGTGGCGATAATGACGCTGTAGTTTTCCTTGGCGACAATACAATGAACGGCCAGACTATCGAAAATCTCTTTTTCTTTACAGCTGTAAGAGCGATGAAGGGCGCAGATAACATTTTCGTAGCCTTAGGTAACCACGATATAGGTAACGGCGAGGGCGATTATAACAAATTCAGCAACGAATATATATTCAACAACAGATTCTATCTTGGCAACAAAATAAATAAGCCTTATTACTATAAGGTTGTAAACGGCTGTTATATGATTTTCCTTGCAAGTGAGGACCTTGCAGTGAACGATTGCTTTATGACTGAGGAGCAGCTTACATGGCTCAGAGGTGTTCTCGACGAGGCAGAAGCTTCAGGCAAGCCGATTTTCGTTTTCAACCATCACCCGCTTTATCAGCTTATAGGTGTTGAAAGAGATGCTCTTGCAGAGATTCTTAACGATTACGAAGATGTTTTATATCTTTACGGCCACACCCATAAGGAGCTCGATGAATACAGCTTCGGCGTTGAGGGTGGAGTAGATGTGATAAATGTTCCCCGTGCTACTGCTGAAGGCAACGGTGTTGTTGTTGAGGTTTACGAAGATGAAGTATTGGTAAGAGGCAGAAACTTTATTTCAAACGAATGGGTTGACGGTCTTCGATTTACATATTAAAAGAGTTTAGCTCCCGATTGTCAGGTCGGGAGCTGTGTCTTTTGGGAGGTAGTTCGCTTTGTGGCATATTAGGTATAGAGGAGAGATATTTTTTAAAACAAT
>JAZUOC010000018.1:0-9996 GCA_045604465.1 Acutalibacteraceae bacterium | reverse complement strand
AAAGCTTGACGGTCAGGAGCTTGTAAATGCAGGCGAAAAAGTAATGAAGGATGTCAGAGGCAATAAGGTTTCTTTCATATTCCAGGATCCTATGACCTCTCTCAACCCCACGTATACAATCGGCTCACAGCTTAAGGAGGCTATTCTTCTTCATACGGACAGAGATAAGAAGCAGGCTTATGACCGTGCTGTAGAAATGCTCCGTCTCGTAAACGTTAATGAGCCTGAAAAGAGAATGAAGCAGTATCCTCATGAGCTTTCGGGCGGTATGAGACAGAGAGTTATGATTGCTATGGCTCTCGCCTGCGAGCCCGACATTCTCATCGCTGACGAGCCCACTACAGCTCTCGACGTTACCATTCAGGCACAGATTCTCGAGCTTATGAAGGACTTACAGGAAGAGCTCGGTATGGCTATCATTATGATTACCCATGACCTCGGTGTAGTAGCACAGATGTGTGACGAGGTAGTGGTTATGTACGCAGGCTCCATCTGTGAGCAGGGTACAGCCGACGAAATCTTCTATAATCCCCAGCACGAATACACCAAGGGTCTTATCCGCTCTCTTCCCTCTGCTAACACAGCAGGTCAGAAGCTTAAGCCCATCACGGGCACTCCCATCGACCTTCTTAATATGCCTAAGGGCTGTGCATTTGCTCCGAGATGTGAAGCTGCTATGAAAATATGCATCGATACAAATCCTGAAAAAATCCTCGTAAATGAGGATCATGCGGCATCTTGTTGGATGTGTATAAAAAAAGCTATTGACAACGGCAGCATAATTGTGGATAATAATAGTAAAGGCGGTGACGCCCAATGAGTGAAAACAGCAATCAGAACCTTTTAGAGGTTACAGGACTTAAAAAGTATTTCAACATCAATGTGGGTATGTTCAAGTCCAAACCCCTTAAAGCAGTAGACGATGTTTCCTTTTCTATCAAAAAAGGTGAAACCCTCGGCCTCGTTGGTGAATCCGGCTGTGGTAAAACTACCGTAGGCAGAACTATTCTTAATCTTTATAAGCCTACAGCAGGTGAAATCAAATTTAACGGCAAAGTAATAAAAACGAAATCAGACCTTAATGAGTTCAGAAAAAAGGCTACCATGGTATTCCAGGATCCTTATTCTTCACTTAATCCCCGTATGACCGTTTCTGATATTATCGGTGAGCCTCTGGATGTACACAAGCTCTGCAAGGATAAAAAGGAACGTGAGGAGAGAATCCTCGAGCTTATGGGACATGTAGGTCTTAACAGTGAACACGCTTCGAGATACGCTCACGAATTTTCGGGCGGTCAGAGACAGAGAATCGGTATTGCCCGTGCTCTTGCCGTCAACCCCGAATTCATCGTGTGTGACGAGCCTGTTTCTGCTCTTGACGTTTCCATTCAGGCACAGGTTATCAATATGTTCGGTGAGCTTCAGGATAAGCTCGGTCTTACCTATCTTTTCATCGCTCACGACCTTCTCGTAGTCCGTCATATCAGTGACAGAATCGCCGTTATGTATCTCGGCAGAATGGTTGAACTGGCCGATGCAGCTGAAATCTACGACCATCCACTTCATCCTTATTCGAAATCTCTTCTTTCGGCAGTTCCCGTTCCCGATCCGAAAATTGCCAGAGCGAACAAGAGAATCGTTTTAAGCGGTGACATTCCCAGTCCTCTCAATGCACCCTCAGGCTGTCCCTTCAGAACCCGCTGTCAGTATGCTACTGAAAAGTGTGCTCTTTCTATGCCTGAATTCAGAGAGGTTTCATCCGGCCATTTCGTTGCATGCCACAGAATCGACGAAATCGGATAAAAAAAGACTGCGGTATATCCGTAGTCGTACATAAGGTTTTAAATGCAGGAGAAGCATTTGAAATAAAAAAATATTTTTCAGAAAGGAAAGAAAGAAAATGAAAAAAATTCTCGCTTTACTCATGGCTGTTGTAATGTTATTTACTTTAGCCGCATGTGGTGGTAACAACGATGATACTAAGGCACAGTCTCTTGCTGTTTGTCTCGCTTCTGAGCCCGACACAATTGACCCTGCTCTTAACTCATCTGTTGACGGTGCTACACTTGTTGCACACCTTTTCTCAGGTCTCGCAAAGTGGGCTCAGGACGAAACAGGTAAGCTTGTTATCGTAGCTGACGCTGCTGAAGAGCTCGTAGAAGGTGTAGAAAACGAAGACGGCACTGTTACCTACACATACACTCTTAAGGAAGGTCTCACATGGTCCGACGGTCAGCCTCTTAAGGCTTCTGACTTCGTATTCTCATGGAACCGTTCAGCATCTCCCACTCTCGCAGCTGACTACAACTATATGTTAGACGTAGTTAAGGGCTATGCTGAAATGTGGGAAACAGACGAATCCGGTGAAAACTTCGTTAATCCCGATGCTAAGCTTGCTGTAGAAGCTACAGATGACAGAACTCTCGTAGTTACTCTTAACAACGCAGTAGCTTACTGGAACGAGCTTCTTGCATTCCCCACCTATTATCCCGTACGTGAAGATGTAGTTGCTGCTGAAGATTGGGCAACTGATCCCGCTACATACGTATGTAACGGTGCTTACACAATCACAGGCTGGGAACACAACAGTGTTATCACTCTTACAAAGAACGATAAGTACTTCGATGCTGACAAGGTTACAATGCCTGAAATCAAGTTCTATCTTTCAGATGACGCTAACAACATGCTCACCAACTACAAGAACGGTGACTGGCTCCTTATCGATGACGTTCCCACTAACGACATCGCTACTCTTAAGACAGAGTATCCCGAAGAATTCGTTGTTGCAGGTCAGATCGGTACATATTATGTATCCTGGAACATCAACGAATCTATCCTTCCCGCATCCTCAGACCTTGAGGGCATAGAGGCTGAAAAGGCTGAAGCTGAAATCAGAAATGCACTTGCACTTGTTATTGACCGTAACTACATCGTAAATAACATTTCTCAGGCAGGTGAGGTTCCCGCTTCTTCATTCGTTGCTATGGGTATGACAGATGCTGACGGTTCTGAATTCTATAAGAATGCAGGCTCAGCTGAAGATTATGACGGTTACTTCAATGCATCTGCTGATGCTTTTGAAGCAAACTTCGCATCTGCAGTAGATGTTCTTAAGAAGTACTACACCTATGACGAAGCAACTGCTAAGTTCACAGATGTACCTGCTCTTACCTACATCTACAATACAAACGACGGCCACCAGGCTATCGGTGAATACATTCAGGGTGCTTTCGCTGCTATCGGTGTAACAGTTAACCTTGAAAACCAGGAGTGGAACACATTCCTTAACACACGTAAGAACGGTGAATACACTGTTGCACGTAACGGCTGGCTTGCTGACTACAATGATCCCATCTCATTCCTTGATATGTGGACCACTGTTTCCGGTAACAACGACGTTCAGTTCGGCAAGGGTGAACACAAGGATCTTGCTATGTACAGCGTAGACGTAACAGATCTCGGCGTTGACCTTAAGGTTGAAAACGGCACATGGGCAGAAACCTATGATGCTCTTATCGCTGAAATCAAGGCTTGCACAGATTCTGAAAAGCGTTACGGCCTTATGCACGCAGCTGAAGACCTTCTTATGTCTACAGGTTGCATTACTCCCATCTACTATTACACAGATATCTATATGATCGATGACAGCGTAGAAGGCTTCTTCGCTAATCCCCTCGGTTACAAGTACTTCATGTACACAACAATCAAATAATAGTAAAGCGGAATAATTTTCAGATCCCGGTGCTTCGGCATCGGGATTTTTCTTTACATATAGCTGCTTATGTGATACAATACCCAAAAGGGAGGTATGGATTATGACGGAAAAAGAAAAAATGCTTCGCGCTAAAAAATATATTGATTATCTCGCACGAGGCTTTAATCCTCTCGATGAATCTCCGGTGAGTAACGATGATATTATAAGAAATGAAAGAATCTCGCGATGCCTTATTTATGTGTCAGAGGTTCTTGGAGCGGTTATCGAAAAGGGAATAGTGCAAGATAAGGTGTTTTCATACAAAAAGCCTGAAAGAGTGAAAAAAGAAGAATTTTACCTTTCTGAAGAGGAAAGAAAAGGCTTTGTTTTCTCTGATAAGCCTCTTACGGTTACCGAGATCGCCATAGGTCTTTCAAGTCTGCGTAATGAGGTGAAATACAGAGACCTGAAAGGTGTTTCCATCAATGAAGTTCTGATGCAGATGGGTTTTCTTTGTCAGGAGGAGAACTTTGGCGGTAAGCTGACTTATATACCTACGGATGAAGGCCTTTCTTTAGGCATAATCAAAGATAAAAGACTTTCGCAGAATAATTTTACGTACTTTGTTAATCTGTTCACCGTACCGGCACAGCAGTTCATTATTGATAATCTCGATGTAGTTATCGAACATAACAGAACGAGAAAAATAATGCAGAAGGCGAAGCGACAGGAAAAGAAGGCTTTGGAAAAATACGGCAGTAAGGATATAGCTGACGAAGTAATCGCTGATCTTTACAATGCAGGTGCTACAGTGGATGAAATCATATATTCGACTGATTTAGACAGAGAAACTGTGCTGAGAAGAATGAAGGCTATGAAGATGATATAAAAATAAAGAGGCCGTAAAAGCCTCTTTTCTTACTGTTTAATTATGCTGAGACAATCTCTCAGCTTTATTTTTTTAGCTTCGCTTATTTCGCACAGAGGAAGTCTCACGATACCTGTATCCATGTCGAGCAGCTTCATAGCATATTTGACGGGTATAGGGTTTACATCGCAGAATAAAGCATCTACCAAATCAATTACATCCTCCTGCATTTCTCTGCATTTTTCAGTATTGCCGTTAATACCCTCCATCGTCATTTCGTGGGTGAACTCCGGCATAATGTTGGAGAGAACGGAAATTACGCCTTTGCAGCCACAGGCGATGGCGGGACATATCATATCGTCATTACCGATGTAGAAGTCGAGCTTATCCCCACACAGCTTAACAGATTTAACCAGCTTTGCTATACTTGAGTCTGCTTCCTTTACACCGCAGATGTTATGATGCTCTGACAGCTTTTTATAGGTTTCGGGCAGTATGTTCATTCCTGTTCTCGTGGGAACATTATAAACTATTATCGGCTTTTCAGCTTCATCAGCTAAAGTGTAATAGTGCCTGATAAGTCCCTCCTGAGATGTTTTGTTATAGTAGGGGGTGACGGACAGGTGTGCATCTATTCCTGTTTTTTCGGCTTCCTTTATAAGAGAAAGGGAAAAAGAAGTGCTATTACTGCCCGTACCGCCGATAATGGGTACACGCCCCCGTGCAACCTCTACTGCAGCAGAAAAAAGATTTAGTCTTTCATAAACAGTAAGTGTTGAACCTTCACCGGTAGTTCCGCAGACAATAATAGCATCCGTCTTATTTTCTATCTGATATTCTATAAGCTTTTCAAATCTTTTGAAATCGATTTTACCATCCTTATCAAAGGGAGTTATCAGTGCAACTCCGCTACCGATAAAGACAGGCTTCATTGAAAAACCTCCTCAGAATAATATGTTTAGTCCATATAACCCTCAGCACAGAGAAGCTCAGCGAGAAGAACGGCACCGCCGGCTGCACCTCTGAGAGTGTTGTGTGAAAGGCAGACAAACTTGTAATCATACTGGCTGTCCTCACGGAGTCTGCCGATGGAAACAGCCATACCGTTTTCGAGATTACGGTTAAGCTTGGTCTGAGGCATATTATCCTCAGTAAAATAGTGGAGGAACTTTTTAGGAGCTGAGGGAAGCTCTAATTCCTGAGCTCTGCCTGCGAAGTTATCCCAAGCCTTAATAATTTCTTCCTTTGAGGGCTTTTTGCCATCCTCGAAGCGCATAAACACTGCACCCATATGACCGTCGGAAACGGGAACTCTGATGCACTGTGCTGTAAATGCGGGAGAGGTAGCATTTACGATAACATCGTTTTCGATCTTGCCCCAGATCTTAAGAGGCTCCTGCTCGCTCTTTTCTTCCTCGCCGCCGATGAAGGGAATTACGTTATCTACCATTTCGGGCCAGCTTTCGAAGGTCTTACCTGCACCTGAAAT
This sequence comes from Acutalibacteraceae bacterium, assembly GCA_045604465.1. GTDB lineage: Bacteria > Bacillota > Clostridia > Oscillospirales > Acutalibacteraceae > UBA6857. Next base: position 3,945 of record JAZUOC010000018.1, on the reverse strand, counting down.
AGCCTGATATGTGCAGACGAGAACCTCTTTTACACCGAATTCCTTGTCGAGGGGATAGATAGCGGGAACATAGCTCTGAAGGGAGCAGTTCGACTTAACGGCTACAAAGCCCTTCTTTGTACCGAGTCTTTTTCTCTGGCTTTCGATGATTCTGATGTGATCTGCATTGATTTCGGGAACTACCATGGGAACGTCTACTGTGCCTCTGTGAGCGCTGTTATTGGAAACTACAGGACATTCTTCCTTTGCGTAAGCTTCTTCGAGAACTTTGATTTCATCCTTTTTCATATCAACTGCGCAGAAAACGAAATCAACGGAAGAAGCGATTTCCTTAATGTCGTCAGTTGCATTTTTGATAATAAGGTTTTTCATGCTTTCGGGCATGGGAACGGGCATTCTCCATCTTTCACCGACAGCCTCCTCGTATGTCTTGCCTGCTGAGCGTCCGCTGGCAGCGAGTGTAACAACATCGAACCAGGGATGACCGTCAAGGATGGTTGCGAAACGCTGGCCTACCATACCTGTAGCACCGATAATACCAACCTTATACTTTTTCATAAAAACACCTCTATTTTTATCCAAATTTTATACTTATTATTTTGCATAAAACTGTTGCTAAATTGAGCATTATGCACTATAATAGATATTAACTTTTATATAATATCACTTATGAATTAAAGTGTCAATCAATTTTTACAAGTTTCTGAAAGGAATTAAGATGAATAAATCAGATTTTTTTTATGATTTACCTGAAGAACTTATCGCACAGCATCCTGCAGAGCCGAGAGACTCCTCGAGGCTTATGGTAGTGGACAAGATAAGCGGCGAAATTCAGCATAAGCATTTTTACGATATTATCGACGAACTCCGAGAAGGGGACTGTCTTATTCTTAATGATACCCGTGTTCTGCCTGCCCGTATTTTCGGTATCAAGGACGTTACGGGAGCTAGAGTAGAATTTCTTCTTCTCACTAATAAAGGAGATGATGTGTGGGAATGCATCACGGGTCCCGGTAAAAGGGCAAAGCCCGGTACACACTTCACCTTTGGTGACGGTATTCTGTCTGCTGAGGTTATCGATGTGCTCGAGGGCGGCAACAGACTTGTAAAGTTTTTCTATGAAGGTAATTTCTTTAATGTTCTCGATGAAATAGGGCAGATGCCGCTTCCGCCTTATATAACGGAAAAGCTCGAAAACCAGGAAAGATATCAGACCGTTTATTCTAAAGAGCTCGGCTCAGCTGCCGCACCTACTGCGGGACTTCATTTCACAGAAGAGCTAATGAAAAAAATAGAGGATAAGGGCGTAAAAATCGGCTATGTTACTCTTCACGTAGGTCTCGGAACCTTCCGGCCCGTAAAAGCGGAAGACATCTCACAGCATATTATGCACTCGGAGCATTATTGGTTACCGAAGGAAACTGCGGAGCTGATAAACGACACTAAAAACAAAGGTGGCAGAGTCATCGCTGTCGGAACTACCAGCTGTCGTACTCTCGAATCTGTCGGTACCTTTAAGGGTAAGATAGAAGAAAGCGAAGGCTGGACAGATATTTTCATCTATCCCGGTTATAAGTTTAAATGCATCGATGCTCTTATTACTAATTTCCACCTTCCCGAAAGCACTCTGATTATGCTCGTAAGCGCCTTCTGCGGTTATGATAACACGATGAATTTTTATAAAAAAGCTGTCGAAGAAAGATACAGATTTTTCTCCTTCGGTGATGCGGTGTTTATAGCATAAAGGATGATTATTTTTAGCAAAAAGTCCTCAAAATCTTATGTTTTCAAGGGTTTTGAGGGCGTTTTTTTATGTTTTCAGCAATCAAAATTTGCAAATTTTAGCAAATCATTAATAAACTAACGAGCCGGTGTTTATTAATTTTGTCGTTTTTTGCAAGAAGAAAACTGTCCTGAACAGCTTAAGCTCAGGACAGTGTGTTTATTTAGGTATTAGTAAAGTGTTTCGACGAGATGTTTATACATTTTATCATCAAGGTCGCAAAGAACCTTTTTGCCGTCCTTGAATTGTATTGAAACAGTATGCATGCTTTTTTTCTTTCCAGAAGCTGCTCCGGCAACTGCTCCAATTCCACCAAATAATGCTGCACCCGCTACGCTTCTTGCAACACTGCTGCCGAAACTTGTGTGTTGTTCTTCATCGACTACTTGATAGTTAGCTACTGTGTCTTTGTTTATGTAGATTTTTTTGCCGAGACCAAATGTGCCATAGATATAAAGACCTTGTTTTTTGTTTTTGTAATCGATATAGCCTTTGTAATCTCCTGCGGTTATTATGTTGCTTACTGCCATGTTGTAGCCTCCTTTTTAGTTGTATGCAACGAAATAAGCAAATTCCTTATTTGCTGAAAGATAGTTCTCTAAAAAATTGTTTTATTAATTTAATAGTAAAAATATTGTTTTTACAGCTTTGTAAACTTATATTACTGCTAAATTATTTTTACTACCTTACTAATATTACCATATTTTTGCAGATATTTCAATTACATTTACTAAAAAAGAAAACTTATTACGTTGTTTTACCAAAACTTTATTTTATCAGAAAATATTAAAATATCAACCGATTTTATTGACATTATCCGATAATATGGTAAGATAATTATATAAGGATTCATATATTAATGATGGAGTGTATTTATGATTATCAGGTACTCAAAAGATGCATTAAAATTTTTAGCTAAACTGGATAAAAAGTCAGTTAATAGAATCAGAGAGGCCATTACCGGATTAACTTTGGTTCCGCCCGTTGGTGATATTAAATTGCTGCAAGGCTATAACGATGATAGAAAGAGGCTTCGTGTTGGTTCCTGGCGAATAATTTATAAGTACGGACTTGATAATAATATTGAGATACTTTTCATCATTGATATAGGAAACCGTGGAGATATTTATAAATAAGGAGGAATTTGTATGTCTAATGTTGCTATGGATGCTGCCAGACTTCTGGATATGCTGCCGGAAAGTGATAAGCAGTTTGCTTATGAGTTCATAAAAAAGCTTGTTCTTGCCTGGGACCCTGACTTCACAAAGGTTACCTCCGAGGAAGCAAAGCATATTGAAAAAGCTGAAAAAAGCGGCTTTGTAGACGAAAGTGAAATCGACTGGGATAATCTCAGTGAGAATTTTGCTTAATGGTTTAAGAATAGCGCAGGAGTTTAGTCTCTTGCGTTGTTTTTTGAAGTGATATTGATATTTTATATAATATTGAGGTTGAATATGTTTAAAGTAATCAAAACTAACGGAACAGCACGAAGAAGCGTTTTTGAAACCGTACACGGAACAGTGCAGACCCCTGCTTTTATGAATGTTGCAACTTGCGGTGCAATCAAAGGTGCATTGTCAGCATTTGACCTGAAAAATATCAAATGTCAGATTATGCTAAGTAACACCTACCACTTGCATATCAGACCAGGTGATGAAAATGTAAAGAAATTAGGTGGACTTCACAAGTTCACAAAATGGGATGGTCCTATTCTCACCGATAGTGGCGGTTTCCAGGTTTTTTCACTTGCAAAGCTTCGTAAAATAAAAGAAGAAGGTGTAACCTTTAACTCTCATATTGATGGTAAAAAAATCTTTATGGGTCCTGAAGAAAGCATGCAGATTCAGTCTAATTTAGGCTCAACAATTGCAATGGCTTTTGATGAATGTGTTAAAAACCCTGCTGAATACAAATATGCAAAAGAATCTATCGCAAGAACAACTCGTTGGTTAATCAGATGTAAAAACGAGATGGAAAGATTAAAGCAGTTGCCCGATACTATCAACAAAGATCAGTTGCTTTTCGGTATAAATCAGGGTGCAACCTTTGATGACCTGCGTGTTGAGCATATGAAAGAAATTGCCGAGCTTGACCTTGACGGTTATGCTATCGGTGGTCTTGCTGTAGGTGAGCCCAAAGAGGATATGTATAGAATCATATCT
>JAZUOC010000017.1:0-3644 GCA_045604465.1 Acutalibacteraceae bacterium | reverse complement strand
CAACCTATTTCTAAGATGCCTTCTGCAAAAGAAGCCGAAATATTCCATAATAAAACCCTGATAATATAATCCCGTTATTCGGCCGAGTGAAACTTTGCTGGACAACAAAACAAAAAATCCCTGAAACCTTGCGGTTCCAGGGATTTTTGATGGTCCGAGTGACAGGACTTGAACCTGCGGCCTCTTGACCCCCAGTCAAGCGCGCTACCAAGCTGCGCCACACCCGGATGTCGCTGTTCTTTTCAGACAGCTTCATTATTATATACATTCCTCACCATAATGTCAATAGTTTTTCGAAAATATTTTCGCAAAAATCAAACTTTTTTTGTCTTTTTTCTTACGATCCTGTAATCATCTCCGATAAGAAACAGCACAGCCATCAGAAGCATAAGCGCAGAAAGCACCGCTGAGCCCGAATTCTCTCCTCCGACAGGCTTAACACCTACAGAGAAGGTTTCCTCTGCCACGGGAAAGCACTTCATCAGAAAGCTGCATATTACTGCAGATAAGCCGGAATTGATTATTCTGCTAACGAGAAAGTATTTATATTTCAGCCGCACCTTTCTGATTTCTCCTATCAGCTGTAAATGACCGCAGAAGCCGCTGAAGCCGATTACTGCAGCTACGATGGGTGCGTTAAAGCCTTCCGATGCCGTAATACTTCCCGCCGTCATTTCAGAAACGCAGAGAAAGAAGGTCTTTACCGCATCACTCAGATTAAGATTTACCGCTATCTCATTAATACAGGAAAATGCTACCACCCAGCCGCATATCCCGAAAAGTGCCTTCGAGCTTTTTTTGACAGCTTCCTCGATAGGTGCGCTCTTAAGTGCCTTTTTCTCTTCAGCGGCACTGCTTATGTATGCTTCGTCACCGCCGGAAAAATACCGTGAGGCTATACCGATAATGACAGAGGAAATAATAAGACTCGTATATATTATCACTCCCGTTTTTTCCGAGCCGAGCATATTCATACCCACAGCCGAAATAACGAAGGCAGGCCCCGGGTTTACACAGAAGCAGAGAAGTCTCGAACACTGCTGCTCAGAGATCAGACCTCTCTCATAAAGGCTTACCGCCATTTTCGCTCCCACGGGAAGACCGCCTATGAAGGAAAACAGAATAACCGCGGCCGTACATCCGGGCAGTCGGAACACAGCGTGACACAGCCTGTCTGTTAGGCCGGCTCTGATACCGGAAGGCCCCGATAAAGCATAATAGTTTGTCAGTATCATAAAGGGATAAAGAGACGGTATGAGACTTTTCATACATATATCCATCCCTTTTTTTACGCCCTCTGCCGAATATGAGGAAAATCTGAGAAGAATAAAACCTGCGGAAAACACCGCAAAAACGCTGAAAGAATAACGGATAAGGAACAGATATGCCTTGCTTAATTTTTTCAGGGAATTCTTTTCTGTTAAAGCTTTCATAGAAACACCTCAGTATATATTTATTCACAAATAAAAATTTTTATTATATTCACCGTGCAGTACATCATAAATATTAATCAGACTATTAAGAAACGGTGTGATAAAATGCTGAAAAGAGTTAAAAAACAGTTAGAGGAGCTCTCCCCTCTCGAAACAACCGAGCTTCTTACACCCCACATCGATTTATGCTCAAACAGGGAAGCTTCCGTCGATGGATGTATGGGCATTATCGAATATAATTCCGAGCTCGTCAGAATCAACTGCAAAAAGCTCATCGTAAAAATAACCGGCACAGACCTTACCATAAAATCCGACACCGCCGAGCGGATAAATATTTACGGAAATATCATCACAATGGATTTCACGGGTGACTGATATGAGATACGCAGTAATTCTTTTAAGATATATCAGAGGTTATGTAAGAGTACGTGTCACAGGAGGCTTTCCGGAAAGATTTCTTAACCTGTGCCATTCACGGGGAATTAATCTGTGGGATGTTTCTCTGCATAAGGATGTACTTTCATTCTGCATAAGCCGCAGAGATTTCATAAGACTGCGTCCATTAGCGAAAAAATCGGGAACGAAAATACGTATAGCAGGCAAGACGGGGCTTATTTACAGGTACAGAAAGCACCGTAAAAGAGCCGGTGTGATAATCGGTGCGGCTATTTTTATCGCGGTGCATCTGCTTCTGAGTATGTTCGTGTGGTGCATAGATGTAAAGGGAAATACTACCGTAAGTAAAAGCGAGATACTGTCCGTGGCTGAAGCCTACGGTCTCACATACGGCACACTGAAAAAGGACTTCGACGAAATACGCGCCGCCAGAAAAATAGCCGCCGACTATGACGGAAAAATCACCTGGCTTTCCGTAAACATAAAGGGCAGTCTCGCCATCATCGAGCTTCGTGAGGATAACAGCATAATAAACAAGGCTAAGGATAAGCCGCCCTGTAACATAGTGGCTGATTTCGACGGAGTGATACTCTCGGCGGAGGCATATCACGGTGACTGCATGGTGAAGCGTGGTAACGGCGTAAAAAAGGGTGATATGCTCATAAACGGAGCCATAATGAACGAGGATACCTCCACCACCTTTTACCCTTCCGACGGAAAAATTACCGCCCTTCACGAAAAGAAAATCCGCATCGATGAAAAACTGCCCGCTTCTTCGAAAAAGCTGAAAATCAGAGAAATTAAATACCGTATCGGCTTTTTCGGACTGAATATTCCGTCAGGCACAGTAAAAAATGAAGGAGAGCAGCAGATTTTCACGGAAAGAAAAGTGCTGAACATTAACGGTTATAACCTTCCGTTTTTCAGAGAAAAAATTATAATATGCGGATATGAAAAGGTCAGCTGTGAGAATGAAAGCATAAATGCACTGGAAAAAATACAGAATAATATATACAGACAGAACGCAAACTCTACTGTTACGGCTAAAACCGAAGACATTAACCTTTCAAAGGGTGTCATAAGTTTTACGGGAAATTACACTTTAATAGATTTCATAGGTGAAGAAAAGCCAATTATGTCGGAAAACTCTAAATAAATACACAAAAATTTCTGTAAAACCCTTCACTTTTTAGAAAATATGTGGTAAAATTTCAAATGTATACAGATTTTACTATTAATCGAGGTGCAAAACTTGTTCGAGCAGACTTTCAGCATAGACAGAATGGAACACGCAGTTACTCTTTTCGGTTCCTTCGACGAAAACATAAAGCTTATCGAAAAGGAGTTCTCCGTGGCCATCGTCTGCCGCGGCAGTGACATAAAAATACAGGGCGATGAAGAAAACGTAGACAAGGCAAAGAGAGTGATTAAAAACCTGCTCTTTCTCATTAATAAGGGCGAAGCCATAAACGAACAGAATATACGCTATGTTATCGCTATGGTAAAGGAAGGCAACGATGACAAGCTGACCACCCTCAGCTCGGACTGCATCTGCATCAGTGCAAAGGGTAAGCCCATAAAGCCGAAAACCCTCGGTCAGAAAAAATATGTGGATGCCATAAAAAAGAATACCATAGTTCTCGGTGTCGGCCCTGCGGGTACCGGTAAGACCTATCTTGCCGTAGCGTTAGCCGTAAGTGCCTTCAGAGCCAAAGAGGTAAACAGAATCATCCTCACCCGTCCCGCCGTGGAGGCAGGCGAAAAATTAGGCTTTCTTCCAGGTGATCTTCAGTCGAAGGTAGACCCCTACTTAAG
>JAZUOC010000016.1:0-1563 GCA_045604465.1 Acutalibacteraceae bacterium | reverse complement strand
AATGGAGGTGATTTCTTCCATTGTATCCTCCAGAATATCCTGTGAGGATACAGAAAATGCCTCATCATCCTCTTCGAAGCGTTCCATAAGAACGTTAGTTATCGCTTCTTCTGCTTCAGCTATAGTGCTTTCTGCCTCTGCACCTACATAAAAGGAGGTAATTTCTGAGCTTACCGTATCTGAAAGTCGCAGAAGAGAGGTGTAAGGAATGTAAGCTACCATAGTACCTGAGGAGAATATTGCAGTGAGTGAATTCTCATTGTTTGTTATAACACCGGCTACAGTATATCTTGTTCCGTTAAGAGTGATGGTGTCGCCCACACAGTCAGCATAACCTATAAGCTCCTCTGCACAGGTTTCATTTATAACACAAACATAAGAATTATTATCCACATCGGTGTTTTTCAAAAATCTGCCCATGGCAAGCTGTAAATCCTGAATATCGTAATAAAGAGGAGTGGTACCGTAAACGATTACATTTCCGTTACCGTTTTTGCCCTTACCTGTAGCAGTATCCTGAGCATAAGGTGCAATTACGGAAAGCTTTTCCTCCGTTCCCGTCCATTCCTTTATGGTGTTCAGAGTGACAGGCTTACCCTTGTCATCGGAAATATTGACGGTAACCATATTGCTGCCGAGGCTCAGAATTCTGTCTGTAACAGAGCTGGTGGCACCGTCCACAAGGCTGACGAGAACGACCAGTGCCATTACACCGATGATAATACCGAGCATTGTAAGTACGGAGCGAAGCTTATTGGAGCCGATGCTTCTTATGGCCATCTTAAATGACATTATCATAATTCCACCTCCGTAACCCTACCGTCTAAAATGTGTATGCTTCTCGGAGCCTGCTTTGCTACATCGTTATCGTGAGTGATGAGAACGATGGTGTTGCCCTGTCTGTGAAGTTCGTGAAACATTTCCATTATTTCTTTACTTGTGCTTGAGTCAAGATTACCTGTGGGCTCGTCTGCTAAAATCAGAGAAGGTCTGGTTACTAAAGCTCATGCTATAGCCACTCTCTGCTGCTGACCGCCCGAAAGCTCAGTAGGCAGATGCTTTGCTCTTTTTAAAAGGCCTACATTTTCCAGCGCTTCTTTTACTCTTTCCTGTCTCTCTGATTTGGGAACACCCTGATAAATAAGTGGAAGCTCCACGTTTTCCTCAGCACTGAGCTTAGCTATCAGATTGAAATTCTGAAAAACGAAGCCGATTTTCTCGTTTCTGACCTTTGCAAGATCATTTTCACTGTAGGATTCGATAGGCATACCGTCCAGACGATAGGTGCCCGCATCGGCAACATCGAGACAGCCGACAATGTTCATAAGAGTAGATTTACCGCTGCCTGAAGGACCGATAATACTTACAAATTCGTGAGGTCTTATGTGAAGTGAAGCGTGGTCCAAAGCTCTGACCCGTTCGTCACCCACCTGATAAAATTTACATACTTCATCAAGTATAATCATTGTGCTTCACCTCTCTTAACCGCCGAAGTCAGGTATATCAATATCGTCGGGTATCTGAGGCATATTTTCACCTCTGTCACCGAAGTCATGTGTATTT
>JAZUOC010000015.1:0-8604 GCA_045604465.1 Acutalibacteraceae bacterium | reverse complement strand
GGTATAGGCGGTACCTATCCTAAAGGTCTTATTATCGGTACCGTAAGCGAGGTAGCCGAAAGCAAGTACGATCTTTCCGACTATGCTGTAATCGAGCCCGGTGTAAATGTCCGTGAATTAGAGGACGTTTTCGTTATTACGGACTTCGACGGACAGGGCATAGAGGAAAAGGTAGATTAATAAATTCGGAATGCGAATTACATCAGAAAGGACGGTGAAAAAATGAGATTTGCCTCTTCACGTAATATATATATCAGAAGAACTCTCACGGCTGTTCTCGTTTTTATTACTGCGCTTTTTCAGCATTCAGGCTTTATTCCTGAGATTTTCGGCGCACCGGCTATGCTGCTTGTGCCGCTGACTGTGTGTATCGCTATGTTCGAAAGAAGTATTCCCGGTATGTGCTTCGGTGTACTGGCAGGTCTTTTATGGGACTTCGCTCTTTCGGGCGGTGACGGTTTCTTTTCCGTTATGCTCACGGCAGTGGGCTTCGTTACAGGCGCTTTGGTGACCTTCGTTTTCAGAAACAATATCCGTGCCGCTCTGCTTCTTTCCTTCGGAGCGCTGACGGTATGTAATGTTTTTCACTGGCTTATGTTTATAGTCAGAAAGGGATATGAGGGCGGCTTCGAACTGCTCTTCTCGAGATATATTCCCTCAGTTTTTTATTCACTTATATTTGTTTTTATTTATTACTTTATAGTTTCGCTTATATTTAAAGCTACATCGGAAAAAGAAAGATAATTTTTCCGAAGTCTTCCACGCGATTGCGAATTCCGAATTATATGAAAGGATGTGATAAGATGCAGAATAAATCAGGCAGGAAAAGGTATTTTTTGGTTATAACTATATTTATTTTGCTTTTTGCAGGATTTTTAACGTATCTTTTCAACATCCAGATTATCGATACCAAACAGAATGAGGATACTGTAGTTTCCTTTGTCGAGGTAAGTGTCGATGCCATAAGAGGTAATATTCTCGACAGAAACGGTTATCCTCTGGTAACAAATAAGCAGGTAAATAAAATCGTATTTAACTATCTCGGCTTTCCGAAGGCTTACAGCGACAGAAACCCCATCATTTTAGAGCTGATAAATATTTTCGATAAAAACGGTGTCGATTGGAAGGATAATCTTCCCATCGAGCTGAAAAAGGGGAAGCTTCGTTTCGCCGAGGACAGAGACAATGAGGTTTCTTACCTTAAAAGCGAGGCTTTCCTTGACCTTAACTATTATGCGGATGTAGAGGATTGCTTTAATGCTCTGGTGGAAAAATACGGTCTTTCCGATTACTCGCTCCGTCAGCAGAGAGACATCGCCTCCGTTTACTATTCTATGGTAAAGGACGGCTTTAATGCGGGCAGAAATTACGAATTCGCTACTGATGTATCCTCTGCTCTTGTCTCGGTTATAAAGGAAAAAAGTGCCCGATTCCCGGGCGTGGATGTTCAGGTGTCCTCTGAAAGGCAGTACACTGACGGTACGATAGCACCTCACCTTCTGGGTATGGTGGGTCCTATCACCAATGAGGAATACGAAAGCCGCAAGGACAGTGGCTATACCCTTAATGATGTTATCGGTAAAAGCGGTGTGGAGTCCGCCATGGAGAGCTATCTCAGAGGCACTAAGGGTATCAAGACTATTAATACCGATGCCTCCGGTAACAAAAGTGAGTCCTATACTCTTTTACCCCGGACAGGCGATACGGTAATCCTTACCATAGATTACGAGCTGCAGAAGGTGGCACAGGAGGCTCTTGCCGAGGGCGTAAAAAGTCTGCAGACGAGCCTCGAAAGAATCTATCCCATGTCGGGTGCAGTGGTGGTTATGAATACGAAAAACAATGAGGTTTTAGCTATGGCCTCATACCCGACCTACGATAACTCCACCTATAATGAAAATTCCGACAAGCTCAATACAGATCCGGCGAAGCCTCTTTGGAACAGAGCACTCAGAAGCACCTACACTCCCGGCTCTACCATAAAGCCTGCCGTAGCGATGGCGGGTCTTCAGGAAAAGGTGATTTCCGGCTCATCTCTTATCAAATGCCTCGGTATTTACACCTACTACGAGGACTATCAGCCGGGCTGTACCGGCCATCACGGAAACCAGAATGTAGTCAATGCTATTTTCAATTCCTGTAATATTTTCTTCTACGAGACATCACGACTTTTAGGTATAGAAAAGCTGAACAGCTATTTCGCTATTTTCGGTCTCGGTGAAGAGACAGGTGTAGAGCTTTACGAATCCACGGGTACCGTTGACTCTGTGGCACTCAGAAAGGGTATGGGTGAATTATGGACTCCCGGTCTTACCATTCAGGCAGGCATCGGTCACGGTAACAATCAGTTTACTCCCATTCAGCTCTGTTCTTATGTTTCCACCATCGCTAACAGAGGTACGAGGTATAAAGCGAGTATAATAAAAAGCGTAAAGACCGCGGATCTTTCCGAAACAGTTATGGAAAGTAAGACGCAGATTCTTTCACAGGCAGACTTCGCAGATGCCAACTGGGATTTGGTTCACAGAGGTATGCTTTTAGTCGGTACGGAAAGCTATGCAAACTTCAGAAATGTTCCCGTCAAGGTAGCCGCAAAGACAGGTACTACCACCATCGAAAAGACGGTAAACGGCAGAAAGATAGAAACCTATAACGGTCTTATCCTTACCTTTGCTCCCTACGATGACCCCGAAATCGCAGTAGCGGTCGTGGTCGAGGGTGCGGGAAGCGGCGGCTCTACTGCTCCCATCGCTTCAGCTATTATGGAGCATTATTTCGCAGAAAAGGATACGGCTGAAAGTCAGCAGAATGAAAATACGTTACTTGGATAATATGAGGTAAAAAGCTATGGCAGAAAAAATTCTTATTGCTTCGGGTAAGGGCGGAGTAGGAAAGACCTCACTCACCGTAGGTCTGGGAAAGGCTCTGGCCGCTATGGGTAACAGAGTCCTTCTCATCGACTGTGACTGTCTGAGAAGCATCGACCTTTTAGTAGGTGTTACGGAAAAGATAGTCTACGACTGGGGCGATGTAATAAAAGGAGCAGACAGTGAGGATGCACTCTACGATGCGGGTGATGTTTCCGTTCTCACCTGTCCCGAGGATTACGGTGACATTACGGAAAAGGATATGAAAAAGCTTTTAGATAAGTATGATACGGACTTCAACTACATACTTATTGATGCACCTGCAGGTGTGGACAGAGGGCTTACTCTTTCTGCGGCTGCAGCCGACAGGGCGATAGTAATTTCTACTCCCGATCTGGTATGTGTGAGAAGCGCCTGTATAGCGGCAAGAAAAATCAGCGGCTTCGGTATCGACGATGTAAGACTGATAATAAACCGTGTTTCCCGCAGAGACATTATCAGAGGCAGACTTCTTAATATCGACTCGGTAATCGACGGAGTGGAGGTACAGCTTATCGGTGTAGTACCCGAGGACGGAAAAATCCGCTTCGGTGCTATGGGTATGAACATTTATAAGGAAAATCAGATTTCCTTTGATTCACTGAATAATATTGCGGCAAGAATAACAGGGGAGTATGTGCCGCTGGACCTTTGATGAATGCAGAACGCAGAACGGACGTGTAGGACTGCGGGAATGAATGAGTGATATACCGCAGAATTAACGGTGGTTATGTATGACGGATATTATCTGACCACCGAAAACACCGCCGTCTGACGGAAAATCATCGGATACGGTGTTTTGACATCCCCGTTGCCTATTTTTCTATATATACAAAATTACAAAAAATCTCACAGAATTTTCACTAATCTATTGATTTTTGACAATTTTTTTGTTAGTATATACCTTGACAAAGATTTGAAAGGGATGAGTAGATGAACATTGCTTTAATTGCACATGACGCAAAAAAAGAACTTATGACCCAATTCTGTATCGCATACTGCGGTACTCTCAGCAAACACTCACTTTGTGCAACGGGAACAACCGGCAAAATGGTAAGTGAAGCGACAGGACTTGAGATTACTAAATTCCTGTGCGGTTACCAGGGTGGCGAAGAACAGATTTCTGCACGTATTGCCTGCAACGAAATCGACCTTCTTCTGCTTTTCCGTGACCCTCTTACAGCAAAGCCGAACGAACCCAATGAAGCAAACCTTCTTAGACTTTGCGATGTTCACAACATCCCTGTAGCTACAAACATCGCTACAGCGGAAGCGCTGATTATGGCACTCGAAAGAGGCGATCTTGACTGGCGCGACATCATCAACCCCAAGCATTAATTCAATATCATAACAGCCGTGACGGAAAAGAGTAACGGATGACCCCGTTCAGAGAGAGATGCCCTGTGCTGAAAGCATCTTACGTAAGGAATTCCGCGAAGACATTCCCGAGCTGACCGTTTGCCGCGTTAAGGCATAGAGAGGAACGGCCTGTCCGTTCAATCGGGGTGGTACCGTGGAGCTTAGCTTCATCCCCAATGCAGAGTTTATTTGCGTTGGAGATGGAGCTTTTTTATTAAATGCAGAATGCAGAGTGCAGAGAACCCCTCCGTCTTTGCCTTCGGCAAATCCACCTCCCCTTTCAGTGGAGGCTCTGTGAGGTGGCACCTGCGGTGCTATTGTAACCTCTCAGTCACTTCGTGACAGCTCTCCTTTCAGGAGAGCCTGCTTTTGCCTCTCCTGAAAGGAGAGGTGGCAGCCGTCAGGCTGACGGAGAGGTAATCACACATACAACCTACCTTTAAACGGTAGGGGCGGATATTATCCGCCCGATTATCTGAAACGAAAGGTAAATGAATATGGCTGAAACAGAACCAACCACAAAAAGTTCTCAGGAAAGAAGAAAAGAAAAAAAGCAACGTAAAAAAGCTAAAAGAGAATACCAAGCGTTTTTGTATTCATCTTTTGTTAAAACAATTATTTGTATTTATTGGTTAGCGTTTATTTTATCTTTAAAGGATGAGTGGCCTCTTTTTGATTTGAAAAGGTTTGCTATAGCCCTTGTTGTTGCTACGGTTATTAACACTGCTTTATGGTATTTAAGGCGGCTTAGCTTGGGATATAAGCAGATTTTTGAGCTTGATATGCGTGCTGTTTATAATTCTGAACGCAGAAAATTACCCTTATATAAAAGCTATAATTATAAACTGCTTTATTATACACATTTTTTTGAGGGCGATTTCTTTGAAGCAATATCCGTCTGTGATGAAGCACTTGGGCAAACAAAAAGCAAAAAATATACTTTGCTTGCAAGACACACTAAAATTCTTTCTCTGTTTTTCAGTGATGAAACTCAGAATATAAAGGAGCTCATCAGTCAACAAAAAGAGCTTAAAGCTACTGTTAAAAGCAAAGATTTCGATTTTATGTTCAGAACATATCAGTTTATTGAAGCTTATCTTGACGGCGATTATGAAAAGGCTATGGAAACTGTAGTTGATTTTATGAGTGATGATAAGGAAAGTATATATAATTCGAGAAAAATAGTCTTTATGCAGTTTCAGAAAATGCTCTTAATAAAAAAAGACGATGCAGAGGGCGTACAGAACTGTAATCTCGAGATACTTAAATGTGACAGCAAAAGAAGAACATTCTTTTCAAAAATAATAGATTCATAAAAATATATTAATTTGGAGGATACTATGGCATTAGTAACAAAATCAATCAAGGGTACACAGGATACCCTGCCAAATGAAAGCTATAAGGTGCAGTTTTTAGAGCAGACCGTTTTAGAAACTGCGAAAAATTACGGCTACAAGGAAATCAGAGTTCCCGTTTTCGAACACACGGAGCTTTTTCAGAGAGGCGTGGGCGACACCACCGACGTAGTACAGAAGGAAATGTACACCTTCGAGGATAAGGGCGGCAGAAGCATTACTCTCCGTCCCGAGGGTACTGCAGGTGTGGTACGTTCCTATCTGGAACACGGACTTTTCAATGAGCCTCAGCCTATGAAGATGTGCTACCTTACTTCCTGTTACCGCTACGAAAAGCCTCAGGCGGGCAGACTCCGTGAGTTCCATCAGTTCGGCTGTGAATGTATCGGTACTGCTTCACCTGCCGCCGATGCAGAGGTTATCTCACTTGTAAGCGACATTTTCACCTTCCTTAATGTTAAGGATATTTCACTTGAAATCAATTCTATCGGCTGTCCCGAATGCCGTAAGAATTATCATAAGGCTCTTCACGATTATTTCGAGAGCAAAAAGGGTGAGCTTTGCGGCACCTGTCTTGACCGTCTCGAGAGAAATCCCATGCGTATTCTCGACTGTAAAAGCCCCATCTGCTCGGACATCGCAAAAGGCGCTCCCAAGGTTACGGACTATCTCTGTGACGAATGTGAAAATCACTTCGCTTCCGTGCAGAAATATCTTGATGCTATGGGCATTCAGTACAAGGTTAATCCCTCTATCGTAAGAGGTCTCGACTATTATACAAAGACCGTATTCGAATTCGTTTCCAACCAGATAGGCGCACAGGGTACTGTCTGCGGCGGCGGACGTTATGACGGACTCGTTAAGGAGGTAGGCGGTCCCGACACTCCTGCTCTCGGCTTTGCTATCGGCATTGAAAGACTTCTCCTTCTTATGGCGGCACAGAACACTCCCTTCCCCGAAGAAGCAAAGTGTGATATTTATCTTGCCTCTATGGGCGAAAATGCTACTATCAAGGCGGCACAGATAGCCTCTGATTTAAGAGGTGAGGGTATTCACGCACAGTTTGATGTAGTCGGCAGAAGCGTTAAGGCTCAGATGAAGTTCGCCAATAAAATCGGTGCAGCCTATACTGTGGTTTTAGGCGACAGCGAGCTGGAGGCGGGTAAGGCAAAGCTTAAGAATATGGCTACAGGTGAGGAAACGGAAATTCCTCTCGACGGCTTCGAGGATATTTTTATGAGAATATCCATCAACGAAAGTCTTAAGGAACTCGAAGATTTAGGTTATGAAAGTAACATCGACATCAATTCCATATTAAACGGAAACTTATTTTAAGGAGGAATGAACTATGGATTTTATGACAGGACTTAAAAGAACAGACTACTGCGGCACCTTCACTGCAAAGGACTGCGGACGTGAGGTTGTTGTTGCAGGCTGGGTACAGAGACAAAGAGACCTTGGCGCTCTTATCTTCGTTGACCTTCGTGACAGAACAGGTATCGTTCAGCTCGCTTTTGACGACACAACAGCAAAGGAAGTTTTTGAAAAAGCCTTTACACTCAGAAGTGAATTTGTTGTTATGGCAAAGGGTGTTGTAAGAGAGCGTTCTTCAAAGAATATGGATATCCCAACAGGTGAAGTTGAGATTTTTGTTGATGACCTTCGTATTTTAGGCAAGAGCGAAACACCACCGTTTGAAATTGTTGAAAATTGCCAGACAGCTGAAAATACAAGACTTAAATACCGTTATCTTGACCTTCGTCGCCCTGACCTTCAGAAGAATATTCTTATGCGCCACAAGATAACAAAAATTATCCGTGACTACTTCGACGAAAACGGCTTTATTGAAATTGAAACTCCTATTCTCGTTAAATCAACACCTGAAGGCGCAAGAGACTTCCTTGTTCCTTCCCGTATTCATAAGGGCAGCTTCTATGCTCTTCCTCAGTCACCTCAGCTTTATAAGCAGCTTTCAATGGTTGCAGGCTTCGACAGATATATGCAAATTGCACGTTGCTTCCGTGACGAGGACCTTCGTGCTGACCGTCAGCCTGAATTCACACAGATCGACGTTGAAATGAGCTTTGTAACAATGGAAGATGTTCTTTCACTTATCGAAGGCTTTATAAAGAGAGTTTTCAAAGATGCACTCGATATAGAAATTGCAACTCCGTTCCCGAGACTTACCTATAAAGAGGCTATGGAGCGTTACGGTTCAGATAAGCCCGACACAAGATATGCTATGGAAATCTGTGACATCAGCGAAGAGGTTAAGAGCTGTGGCTTCGGTGTGTTCACAAGTGCAGTTGAAAACGGTGGCAAGGTTGCTGCAATTACAGCTAAAAAGGCTTTCAGTGTTCTTACAAGAAAAGAGGTTGATAAGCTTACTGAAATGGTAAGAGGTATCGGCGCAAAGGGTCTTGCTTGGGCAAGAATAGGAGAGGACGGAACAATCGCTTCTTCCTTCGCTAAATTTATGAGCGAGGACGAAATGAAAGCAATTATGAACAAGTGTGAAGCTGAAAACGGCGACGTTATTCTTATTATTGCCGATAAAGCAAACACAACTCTTTCAGTTCTCGGCGCATTAAGACAGGCAGTTGCAAAGAAGCTCGATATCATTCCTCAGGATAAATATAATCTTCTTTGGGTTGTTGAATTCCCGTTCTTTGATTGGGACGAGGAGCTCGGTCAATTCGTTGCTATGCACCATCCGTTCACATCACCTCTTGACGAGTGTCTTCCATATCTCGAAACAGACAAAGCAAAGGTCAGAGCAAATGCTTACGATGTTGTTCTTAACGGTATTGAGCTTGCAAGCGGTTCAATCAGAATTACTGACCCTGAGCTTCAGAAGAGAATTTTCAACCTTCTCGGCCTTTCAGACGAAGAAGCACATGAAAAGTTCGGCTATCTCACCGACGCCTTCAAATACGGTGCACCTCCTCACGGCGGTATCGGTCTGGGACTTGACAGACTTGTCA
>JAZUOC010000014.1:0-19963 GCA_045604465.1 Acutalibacteraceae bacterium | reverse complement strand
ATACATATATCTTGCAGGTCCATGAGTGCGCAAAAGGAAACCGGTCGAAGGTAAAGATTTCCAAATGGATACAGACCCCGGATGGCAAGGAGAATCATGAGTTTCATGTGAAATGGCATTACTTTATGAACCGCATGGAAGAATTGGTGGCATCCGTGGAGGATGAGGAGATGGTAAAACAGCTTAACATGGTGGTGCTTAATATGTTTTATTTGTCCCCTTATGATTTGGAGGCGGACTTTTATCCGCAGTTCCTTGCGCGAATGGAGCGGATGGAGTTATTTTTACAGGAGATTATATAAAGGAAAAGGAGATAGAATAAATGAATATAGCAGTAACATATAAAGATGGTGAGGTATTTCAGCATTTCGGACACACAAGTCAGTTTAAAATCTATGAGGTGGAAAACGGTACCGTAAAGTCAGCCGTAGTAGTCGATACAAACGGAAGCGGTCACGGTGCTCTTTCAGGCTTTCTCAAAGCACAGGGTGTAGATGTGCTCATCTGCGGAGGTATCGGAGGCGGTGCACAGAATGCTCTCAGCGAGGCCGGAATAAAATTTTACGGCGGAGTAACCGGTGCGGCAGATATGGCGGCGGTAAGCTTTATCGCAGGCAGTCTTCGCTATGATCCGGACGCTAAATGTGACCACCACGACCATGAGCACGGTGAAGGTCACACCTGTGGTGAACACGGCTGCCACAGTCATTAATCATAGCAATAACGGAGGTAGCTATGCGAAAAACTAAAATAGTATGTACCGTAGGCCCTGCATGTGACACGGAAGAAATGATGAGAGGTCTGTGTCTGGCGGGTATGAATGTGGCAAGACTCAACTTCTCCCACGGTACTCACGAGGATCACCGGAGAAGAATAGATCTGATTAAAAAGGTGCGTTCGGAGCTTAATATGCCCATAGCCATAATGCTTGACACGAAGGGGCCTGAGTACCGTATAAAAACTTTCGAAAACCGGAAGATCGTTCTTCGTGACGGAGACACCTTTACTTTTACTACGGAGGATGTCATAGGAAACGGGGAAAGAGTTTCCGTAAGCTATGTGAATCTTCCGAACGAGCTTTCCGTAGGGGACATTATCCTTCTCAATAACGGGCTTCTCACCTTTGAGGTAAAAAGCATCTGCGGCTCGGAGATAGAGTGTAAGGTTGTAATCGGCGGTGAGCTTTCAGACCGTAAAAGCATGAGTTTTCCCGGTAAGATAATGAAGCAGGAATATCTTTCCGAGCAGGACAAAAAGGATATAGCCTTCGGTGTGGAAAATGATGTGGATTTTATCGCATGCTCCTTTGTGTCGGAAAAAAAAGACCTTATAGCCGTTCACGACTATCTGAGGGAGATTGGCTCGTCAAATGTCGAGCTTATCGCAAAAATCGAAAACCAGTCCGGCTGTGATAACATCGAGGAAATATGTGAGGCCTGTGACGGTATAATGATAGCACGAGGCGATATGGGTGTGGAAATACCCTTTAAAATGCTTCCCGCTATTCAGAAAAAGCTTATAACAAAATGCCGCTTGCTCGGAAAAAGAGTTATTACCGCTACGGAAATGCTCGAATCTATGATTTCGAACCCACGTCCTACCAGAGCAGAAATATCTGACGTGGCAAATGCAGTTTACGACGACACGAGTGCTATTATGCTTTCGGGTGAAACTGCTGCAGGCAAATATCCCATCGAAGCAGTAAAAACCATGGCCGAAATAGCGGAAACCACAGAGAATAATATTAATTATAACAAGCGTTTCAATAACGCCTCCTTTGATATAAGAAGCTCGGCGGATGCTGTTTCCCATTCCTCCTGTACTATGGCGATAGATCTCGGGGCAAAGGCTATCGTGGCCTGCTCTCTTTCGGGAATGACAGCCCGTATGGTTTCACGCTTCCGTCCGCCCGTTCCGATTCTCGGCCTTACCACTAATGAGAGAACATGGAGAAGACTCGCTCTCTCCTGGGGTGTTATACCGGCAATGAGCGAAAAATTCACCTCCACGGATGTACTGTTCTATATTGCCAAAAAGATAGCCGAGCAGGAGCTCAATATGAGCGAGGGGGATAAAATCGTTATCACGGGCGGAGATACGAGCGGAACCTCAGGCAACACAAGTCTCATAAAAATCGAAAGCATCGGATGAATATGAACACATTTGATAAAATTTATTCCGTAGTCAGAAAAATTCCCGAGGGGAAGGTGGCCTCCTACGGACAGGTAGCTCTGATGGCGGGAAATCCCCGATGGTCAAGAGTGGTAGGCTATGCTCTGCATTCAAATCCCTCTCCCGGTGAAATACCCTGTCACAGAGTAGTCTTTTCTGACGGCAGACTGTCGAAGGGCTTCGCTTTCGGCGGAGAAGAGGTTCAGAGGGCACTTCTTGAAGGCGAGGGTGTTTCCTTCGATGAAGAAGGAAGGGTAGAAGAATGCTGCTTCTGGGAAGGAACAGCATTATAATAAAAAGAAATAAACCGTTGTAAAAGCTGAAATGCCGATACAGCGGTTTTTACTTTGCACTGATTTAAGGTCGGAGCTGACCGTAGAATAAATTTAAAAAGCAGAAAGAGGGGGTAAATTGAAGTTTTGTTTCGGTGATGATGCAGTCTGATTGACGGCCGAACTCAGACGTTTAGTAGAATATAAACCATAAAACACATCCTCCTTTCACTGCTTTTCCTCAAACCTCTTGATTATTTTCTCTGTTAGGGTTATACTTAAATAAGTCTATCCTGAAGGGGGACGTTAAAATGAAACTCATAAAAAAATACTTCAAGCGCTATTTTGTGGATGCCATGAGCTATATGGCTCTCGGCCTTTTCTCTTCTCTTATCGTAGGCCTTATCATAAGCCAGATAGCAAAAATACCTCATTTAGAAATTCTTTCCGCCTTTTCAGGCGTTCTTTCCGCCTCCTCACCTGTAGTGGGCGGTGCCATCGGTGCGGCTATTGCTTACGGACTGGGAAGTAAACCCTTGGTCGTTTTTTCCTGTATCGCAGTGGGTGCCTTCGGCTATGAGCTGGGAGGTCCCGTAGGTGCTTATGTTTCTGCTCTCGTCGCTAATGAAATCGCATCTCTCGTGGCCGGTAAAACTAAAATCGACATCGTAGTTACACCCATCGTTACCATTGTAACAGGCGGCTTCGTAAGTACATTCGTAGGACCCTATCTTTCACAGTTTATGACAGGTCTCGGTGACCTTATAAACAGTGCTACACAGCTTCATCCCTTCCCTATGGGTATAAGCGTAGCCGTTCTCGTAGGTCTGGCTCTTACGGCACCCATCTCCTCGGCTGCTCTGTGCATTATGCTCGGCATAGAGGGCATAGCAGCCGGTGCTGCAGCGGTCGGATGTGCGGCGCAGATGGTAGGCTTCGCCGTAACCTCCTTCAAATCTAACGGTATAGGAGGTCTTATTTCACAGGGACTCGGCACGAGCATGCTGCAGTTCGGTAACATTATGCGCCATCCTCAGATTATTCTCGCGCCCACATTAGCCGGTGCGGTTTTAGGCCCTGTTTCCACCTGCCTTCTTAAAATGACCAACACCCCCTCAGGTGCGGGTATGGGTACAAGCGGTCTCGTAGGCCAGTTCGGTGCAATTACAGCTATGGGAAGTGATGCCGAAAGCATCATCACCATAGTGATTATGCACTTCATCGCTCCTGCTGTACTCTCCATTATATTCCACCTTATTTTCAAAAAGATGGGCATAGTAAAAGATGAATACCTCTCGCTCAAAAATCCCGAATAAGAAAGGATAAATTATGAACGTATACGATTTCGACGATACTATTTATAAAGGTGACTCTTCTCTGCACTTCTTTCTCTTTTATCTGAAGAAAGAGCCTTCTCTCGTAAAATACCTGCCTTTTGTTCTGAAAACCCTTTATAATTACCATAAAGAAAGAATCCGCTTCAACGACATAATCGACTCCTTCGGACATGTTTTCGAAGACTATTTCACCACTCATGACGTGGATTTCGATGCAGTGGTAAAGGAATTCTGGGATAAACACGAACACAGAGTAAAGCCCTTCTATAAAGAAATACAGAAGGAGGACGACCTGGTCATAACCGCCTGTCCTAACTTTATGGCACAGGAAATCTGCCGCAGACTCGGCATAAAGCACTGTCTCGGTACTGAATTCGACATCAAAACAGGCAAATTTATCCGCGGCTGCTTCCGTGAAAGAAAGATCGATTTTTTCCGTGAAGCCTTCCCCGACGGAGTGATCGACGATTTCTACACTGACTCTATGAACGATAAATTTCTTTTCCCTTATGCTAAAAGAGTTTTCTTCGTCAAGGGTGAAAAAATCACAAGGATAAAATAATATGGAAAGACTCGATAAAATCATTTCTTCTCAGGGTAAATACTCACGCTCCGAGGTAAAAAAGCTGGTCAGAGCAGGTCTTGTTACCCTGAACGGCGAAAAGGTAAAAAGTGCCGATGTAAAGGCAGATGCCGAAAAAGACCTTATTACCGTCGACGGTGAAAGCATATCCTATAAAAAGCATGTCTACATTATGCTCAATAAGCCTCAGGGAGTGGTTTCTGCCACCGATGACACGGTTCATAAAACCGTTATCGATCTGGTTCCGCCCGAGCTTTTCCGACAGGGGCTTTTCCCTGCCGGCAGACTCGACTCGGATACCACAGGCTTCGTACTTATCACCGATGACGGAGATTTTGCTCACAGGATACTTTCCCCTAAAAATCATATAATGAAAACCTACCACGCTGCTCTCGACCATTTTCTTACAGATGAAGACATCAGAAGATTCACCGAGGGTATCGAGCTGCGTGACGGTACTCTCTGCCTCGAGGCAGAGGTGAAAATGCTCACCGTCAATCCTCCCGTAGCAGAGGTTAAAATCCACGAGGGCAAATATCACCAGGTGAAAAGAATGTTCGCCGCTCTCGGTAACAGGGTAGTCGCCCTCAGAAGAGTTAAAATGGGAGGCCTCGACCTCGATGAGAGCCTGGCAGAAGGTCAGTGCAGAGAAATAACTGCAAAAGAGCTTCTTATGATAACCGAAGGTTAATTCTTTTTTAAAGGTTCCTTTAAACTTTCCGCATTACAATCAATTAAAACTTTACAAAGAGGTATACTATGCTAAATAAATTCAGACAGTTTATGTACGGACGCTACGGCGGTAACGATGCATTAAATATTTTTCTCATAATTCTCGGTGCCGTTATCACTCTTATCCTTTCCTTCTTCTTTTACAGAACACCCTTTACGAGACTTTTAGGACTCATCCCTTACGGCATCGCTGTCTTCAGAGCCCTTTCGAAAAATTATGAGGCAAGAATAAAGGAAAACGCGAAATTTCTCGAAATATCAGGTCCGTGGAGAGCCTTTATCACTAAAAAAATCAATCAGCTCAGAGATAAGGAGCACCGCTACTATGCCTGTCCTCAATGTCACCGCACCCTAAGAGTTCCGAAGGGCAGAGGCAAGATAAAAATAAGCTGTCCACATTGCGGAAAAGAGTTTGTAAAGAAGACATAATCAAGCGGGGTGCCACAGCTTTCAGCGAGGCTTAAAATAACAAAAGAACAAATACAGTCCGTCGGTGCAGATATATGATCCGACGGACTGTGTTTTTCGCTTTAGTCATTTTCAACAAAGAAAAAACATTTATTTTGTTCTACCTTTTCCTTGCTTTCTATTGAAAAATCTGTCACATTTTGTTAAAATACCTATGTTAGTTTGTTTTAATAAGACAGCCGAAAGGAGAGAAAAGACAAATGAAGCTTCTGGAAGAAAGAATCGCAAAGGACGGAAAGGTTTTTCCGGGCAATATTCTTAAGGTTGACTCTTTTCTCAACCATCAGATCGATGTGTCTCTTCTCTGCGAAATGGGCAAGGAAATAAAAAGATTATACTCTGACTGCGAAATAAATAAGATTCTCACCATTGAAGCCTCGGGCATCGGTGTAGCCTGTATTATTGCGCAGTTTTTTGATTGCTCCGTTCTTTTCGCTAAAAAAACGAAGACTAAAAATATCGCCAATGCCGTCTATAAGACGCAGGTCGCATCCTTCACTCACGGCACTACCTACGATGTTATCGTCTCGAAGGATTTCCTTTCTGCCGATGATAAGGTGCTTATCGTAGATGACTTTCTTGCCGAGGGTAACGCTCTTATAGGTCTTATCGATCTGTGTAACCAGGCGGGAGCGACGGTACAGGGCTGTGCCATCGCCGTGGAAAAGGGCTTCCAGCAGGGTGGTAAAAGAATCCGTGATATGGGAATAAGAGTCGAGTCCCTCGCTATAGTCGAAGCTATGAGTGATGATTCTCTTACCTTCCGCAGTCAGGATTAAACAAGTAATTTACCGAGGTGCTCGGTAAAAATAAAAAATTCCCAAAGGGAGGACAAAAACATGAAAAAATTTCTTGCAGTTCTTCTTGCAGCAGTTATGCTCTTTGCTCTTGCAGCTTGCGGCGGTAACGAAGGCAATGAAGGCAACGAAACACTCGGCATGAGCGATTCTCCTATCGCAGCAGTCGAAATTAAGGCAGATTATGAAGTTCCCGCAGACTTCAAAATCGGTTTCATCTGTCTCCACGATGAAAACTCAACCTATGACCTTAACTTCCTCAACGCAGTAGACAGAATCCAGGAAGCTCTCAAGCTCACAGACGAGCAGGTTATCGTTAAGGTAAACGTACCTGAAGGTAACGAATGCTACGTAGCAGCTAAGGATCTCGTAGGCGAAGGTTGTAAAATCGTTTTCGCTAACTCCTTCGGTCACGAAGATTTCATGATCCAGGCTGCAAAGGAATTCCCCGAAGTAGAATTCTGCCATGCTACAGGTACAAAGGCTCACACAGAAGGCCTTGACAACTACCACAACGCTTTCGCATCCATTTATCAGGGCCGTTTCCTTGCAGGTGTCGCTGCAGGTCTCAAGCTCAACGAAATGATCGAAGCAGGTAAGTTCACCGCTGAAGAAGCAAAGATGGGTTATGTAGGTGCTTTCACCTATGCTGAAGTTATCTCCGGTTACACATCCTTCTATCTCGGTGCAAAGAGCGTATGCCCCACAGTTACTATGGACGTTCAGTTCACAGGTTCATGGTATGACGCTACAGAAGAAAAGAACGCAGCTGAAGCTCTTATCGCTAGAGACTGTAAGCTCATCAGCCAGCACGCTGACTCAATGGGCGCTCCCGGTGCTTGCGAATATGCAGGTATCCCCAATGTTTCCTACAACGGTTCAACCTTCGAATCCTGCCCCGAAACATTCATCGTTTCCTCAGCTATCAACTGGACTCCTTACTACAACTACATCATCGGTCAGTACATCAAGGGCGAAGAAATCGCTGCTGACTGGTGCGGCGGTATCGCAGAAGGCTCTGTAGTTCTTACAGGCATCAACCAGGATGTAGCTGCTGAAGGTACATTCGAAAAGATCCAGGCTCTCGTAGAAGACATCAAGGCAGGCAAGCTCAACGTATTTGATGCTGCTAACTTCACAGTAGGCGGCGAAGCTCTCGAAACCTACATGGCTGATGTCGACACAGACGCTGCTTACACACCTGACACAGAAGCTATCGCTGACGGTTACTTCCACGAATCAGAATCCCGTTCAGCTCCTTACTTCGATCTCAGAATCGACGGAATCAATCTTCTCAACGAGAAATTCTGATTTCCTTAAACTGAATAAGCGGGGCACTCGTTGTCCCGCTTACTGTTGTTTTTTGAGTGATGAAAATATAGCCTTGTCAAGGGCTGTATTTTGATTGCTTGAACCTTATTATTAATATAAAAGGAGGAATGAGGTTTGGAAAAATCCCCCGCAATTGAGCTGAAAAATATTTGTAAGTCCTTTGCAGGCAAGATAGCAAACAACAATGTCTGCCTCACCGTAAACCGAGGAGAAATTCTCTCTGTTCTCGGTGAAAACGGAAGCGGCAAAACTACTCTTATGAATATGATAGCCGGCATCTATTTTCCCGATGAGGGTCAGATATTTATCGACGGCAAAGAGGTAGTCATCCGTTCACCTAAGGATGCCTTCAAGTATAAAATAGGTATGATTCATCAGCATTTCAAGCTCGTTGATGTGTTTACCGCTACAGAAAACATCATTCTCGGTCTCGAAGAAAAGGGTGCCTTTAACATAAAAGAGGCCGTTAAAAAGGTAAAGGAAATCAGCGATAAGTACGGCTTCGAAATCGACCCGATGAAGAAAATTCACGAAATGTCCGTTTCTGAAAAGCAGACCGTAGAAATAATCAAGGTTCTTTACAGAGGTGCTGACATTCTCATTCTCGACGAGCCTACCGCCGTTCTTACTCCCCAAGAGACACAGAAGCTTTTCGCTGTTCTCAGAAGAATGAGAGAACACGGCAAATCCATTATCATTATCACCCATAAGCTTCACGAGGTTCTCTCACTTTCCGATAAGGTAGCAGTTCTGCGTAAGGGTGAATATGCAGGTACCGTGGAAACGGCAAGGACCGATGAAGCAGAGCTTACGGAGATGATGGTAGGTAAAAAAATAAGCCTTAACATCGACCGCAGTGAGCCTGAGAACTGTGAAGAAAGACTCGTGGTAAAGGGGCTTAACTGTGTGGACCGTGAGGGTGTGAAGGTGCTTAATGACATTTCCTTCACCGCTTATTCGGGTGAAATACTCGGCATCGCAGGTATCGCAGGCTCAGGTCAGAGAGAGCTTCTCGAAGCCATCGCAGGTCTGCAGAAGGTAAATGAGGGTGAAATCGTATATAATAACCCGAAAACAGGAACTCACGATAATCTCCGTGATAAAACGCCCATGCAGATAAGAGATCTCGGTGTACGTCTTTCCTTCGTTCCCGAAGACAGACTCGGTATGGGTCTGGTAGGTAATATGGACATTATCGATAATATGATGCTGCGTTCCTACCGCAAGGGTAAGTCCGTATTCCTCGAAAGAAAGGCACCGAAGGATCTGGCAGAGAAGATAATCAAGGATCTCGAGGTTGTAACTCCCGATGCCCGTACTCCCGTCAGAAGACTTTCCGGCGGTAACATACAGAAAATCCTCGTCGGCAGAGAAATCGCTGCTTCGCCGACGGTGCTTATGGCGGCATATCCCGTAAGAGGCCTCGATATCGGTGCTTCCTATACTATTTATAATCTTCTCAATAAGCAGAAGAAAAAGGGCGTAGCCGTTATTTTCGTCGGTGAAGATCTCGATGTTCTTATTGAGCTGTGTGACAGAATTCTCGTTATCGGTTCAGGCAGTATCACCGGTGTAGTGGATGCGAGAACGGCCACCAAGGAAGAAATCGGTCTTCTTATGACTAAAGCAAAAGACTCCGAGGGAGGTGGAAGGAATGAATAAAATGAATATTCATATCGTCAAGCGTGATGCCGTAGTATGGTATAAGAGCTTTGCCGTCCGTGCTGTGGCTATTATCGCTTCACTTCTCGTTTCTGCCGTGGTAATAACCCTTCTCACGGGAAAGAATCCTATTCAGGTTTATTCCTCTATGATTTCGGGTGCCTTCGGCTCATCACTGAGAATATGGTCTCTCTTACAGAATGTGGCTGTGCTTTTGTGTATCGCTCTTGCGCTGACTCCTGCTTTTAAAATGAAGTTCTGGAACTGCGGCGGTGAGGGACAGGTGCTGGTAGGCGGTCTTGCCACAGTGTCCGCTATGATGTTTTTAGGCCACAGTCTTCCCTATCCCGTTCTTTTACTGGTTATGATAGCCGCTTCCGTTCTTTCGGGTATCGTCTGGGCGGTTCTTCCGGCAATCTTCAAGGCTAAATGGAATACCAATGAAACGCTTTTCACTCTTATGATGAACTATGTGGCTATTCAGCTCGTAGCTTTCTTCCTTAAGTATTTCGTAAAGAGCGGCTCGGGTATTCTCACTCCTATGCCCGAATACGGCTTGCCTGTTATCTTTAATCAGCCGTATCTTCTTAATATAATAACCGTGGCTGTTCTTACGGTGCTCGTTTATATCTATCTTAAAAAGACCAAGCACGGTTATGAAATTTCCGTAGTCGGCGAAAGCGAAAATACGGCAAGATATATCGGCATCAATGTGCCTAAGGTTATTATCAGAACTCTGGTGGTTTCCGGTGCACTCTGCGGTATAGCAGGTCTCATCCTCGTAGGCGGCACAAACCATACCATCAGCACCACCACTGCAGGCGGCAGAGGCTTTACCGCCATCATGGTTTCCTGGCTCGCGAAGTTTAATCCTATTTATATGGTAATGACCTCATTCCTCATCGTTTTCCTCGAAAAGGGTGCAGGACAGGTTTCCACAGATTTCCGTCTTCCCGTGGCTATTTCCGATATAGTTACTGGTATCATCCTTTTCTTCATTATCGGATGTGAATTTTTCCTTCAGTATAAAGTGCTTGTTTCAAAGGGCAGAAAGGAGAATGACTGATGTTAGCATTTTTAGTAAGCTCCATAAGACTCGGCATGACCTTCCTTTTCGGCTCCACAGGTGAAACAATCACCGAAAAATCCGGACACCTTAACTTGGGTATTCCCGGTGTTATGTGCGTAGGTGCCTCCTGCGGCTGCTTTGCAGAGTATCTTTACCTCACGGCAGCGAAAAGCAACGCGAATTATTTCCTCGCAGTTTTTATACCCATTATAGCGACACTCTTCGGCGGTGCGGTTATGGGCCTTATTTTCAGCTTCCTTACCGTTACTCTCCGTGCTAATCAGAATGTTACGGGTCTCGCTCTGACTACCTTTGGTGTAGGCGTTTCCGACTATATGATAGCAGAGACAGGTGCTATCTACAGTAAGGGAAGCCGTTATTTCACCACCTCACTTCCCTTTGCCGATGATCTCGGTGCCATAGGTGAAATTTTCTTCTCCCACGGCATACTTATTTATCTTGCCATAATCATCGCTCTGGTTTCCGCCTTCGTTCTTAACAAAACAAGAATAGGTCTTAACCTGCGCGCAGTAGGTGAAAATCCTGCTACTGCCGATGCGGCCGGTATCAATGTTTCACGTTACCGTTACGCCTCTACCTGTATCGGATGCGCTATAGCGGGTCTCGGCGGTCTTTCCTTCATTATGGACTACCTTAACGGTAACTGGGAGTACTGCATCGATGCTATCGGATGGCTTACCATCGCTTTAGTTATCTTTACGGTGTGGAAGCCTCATCTGGCTATCTTCGGCTCGGTTATTTTCGGTGCTCTTTACATCGCCAGCAGCTACATCACAGGCGTAAGCTTCGCAAGCAAGGAAATTTTCAAAATGCTTCCCTATGTGGTTACTGTTATCGTTCTTATTTTCACCAGCATCCGCGACCGAAAGGAAAATCAGCCTCCCGCGGCTCTCGGACTTCCCTACTTCAGAGAAGAAAGATAATTTCTCTTTGTACAAATTGGATATAAAATCTATGCTTTTTTTGGCAAAAAAGACAAAAGCATATAATTGTTTGAATCTTTAAATTAAAAAGGTTAAAAAAGACTTGACTTTTTTACAAAAATAATGTAACTTTATAGAGTAAATGACTACGTGTTGATTTGACCAAGACGAGCCATTATTACTTAAAACAGGCGTGTGAAACGCAATTTTTGAAAGGGGTTTAATAACCATGAAAAAAGAAATTAAGGTTGTTGCTATTGTTCTTGTAGCCCTTATCGTTTTCTTAGCAGGCTTCGGACTTGGCGCAACAAAAGGCATCAACATCAACATCGGTTCTGAAAGCGGCATCAATGTAAACGTTAACGGCGGCTCCGCAGGCTCAGCTCAGGTAGTAGCTCCCACACAGGCTCCTGTAACACAGGCACCCGTTACTCAGGCTCCTACAGCTGCTCCCACAGAAGCCCCCACACAGGCTCCCTCTAATGACACTCCCGCTACAGACGCACCTGCTACAGATGCACCTGCTACAGATGCTCCCTCAGGCAATTCAGCTGTTCCTTCAACAAAGGCTGAAATCGTTGCAGCATACAACAAGGCTATTAACGATGCTAAGCACTATACAGGTAAGGTAACACTTAAGAAGCACGACATCATCGATGTTCAGCTTAAGGACCTTCCCGCTGTTGCTGAAAAGATCATCACACCCGTTATTGCAAATCTCACAAAGACAGAACCCAAAGAGGCTGTATTTGAAAATGCTGTTGGTGTAGACGATAACACAAGAGAGCTTACCAGGTGGATAATTCCCGGTGGCGGCAGAGATGCAGCTCTCCAGGAAGCAGGTGTAGCATCAGCTACTGCTACTGCTAACGCTGACGGCGGCTACACAATGGTTATCACTCTCGTAGCTGAAACCTCAACCTTCGACGGTACAAGCACAACATCTGAGCCTACACATCATAAGTCAATCATGGATCCTCTTGAACTCGGCTCACTTGATCTCGGTCCTATCACCATTTCAAACGCTGACCTTTCATATCCCGGTGCTACAATGACAGCAACTGTTGACAGCCAGGGCAGACTTATCTACCTCAAGCAGCAGCTTCCTCTCGAAGGTACAGGTACAGGTAAGGCAGGTATCTCCCTTACTCTTAAGCTTGCAGGTTCAATGGACGGTACTTACGAATTCATTTATGCATAATTAAACAAAAATAAAAACGGGGCTGTCTTATGACGGCCCTTTTTTTGATAGGAAAGGATGAAGAAAATGAAGAAAGCAGGAGCTGTTATCGCTCTCGGTGCCGCTTTATGTGCATCTGTCTATAAATTCCATGACGGTATTTTCCACGCACTCACAGAGCGTGATTTCACCATCCCGGAAGCTATCGCCAGAATCATTACCTCCGATGACGGTAGCAGCGAGCATGAAAAGAAAAGGGTAGCCTTGGAAAACCTCACATGGCTGGAAAACTACGGCTATGAAAAATTCTATAGGGTTAATGAACGGGGTCAGAAGCTCTGCGGTTATCTGATGAAGCCTAAAAAGGAAAGTAAGGTTTACGTTTTCGGTTCCCACGGCTACAGAAGCGACGGAAAAGGCGAATGGTGCCACTACGCCAAACACTGGGTAGAAGAAAAGGGCTACAATATGTTCTTCGTAGACCATCAGGCAGCAGGAGAAAGCGAAGGAAGGTACATCGGCTTCTCCTCCTACGAATCAAGGGATGCCCTTAAATGGATAGACTTTATGGTAGAGGAATTCGGAAGAGATATTCAGATAATCCTTCACGGTATCTCTATGGGAAGCACCACGGTAATGCTTATGACGGGCAGCGGAAAGCTCCCCGAAAATGTAAGGTTTACCGTAGCCGACTGCGGCTTTACCAGTGCCTACGACGAATTTGCCAGCAAGCTAAAGGCTTTACATATGCCCGAGGCTTCTCTTTCGTTCGTAAATGCCATTAACAG
Source organism: Acutalibacteraceae bacterium (assembly GCA_045604465.1). Taxonomy (GTDB): domain Bacteria; phylum Bacillota; class Clostridia; order Oscillospirales; family Acutalibacteraceae; genus UBA6857. The sequence continues at coordinate 6,627 of JAZUOC010000014.1, read as the reverse complement.
GAAAAAAGCCGGCTACGATTTCAGAAAGGACACAAATGCACTCGAGGCAGTAGCAAAAGCAAAAATACCGATGTTTTTTATTCACGGCGGCAAGGATGATTTCGTTCCTACCTATATGGTTTATCAGCTCCATGAGGCCTGCTCCTCGGAATACAAGGATATTCTTATCGTGCCTGAGGCAGACCATGCACGAAGCTACTATTTCGGTAAAAAGGAATATGATGAAAAGACCGATGAGTTTATCGGCAGATTTATAAAATGACATAAAAAAAGAATCATTGCTTCACGGCAGTGATTCTTTTTTTTATAATCGGTTTATTTCTCTTTTTTCTTTCTGAATATCACGAGCTTACTCGCGAAGTAGTTTATTATTACTACTATGACAGCGAGAAGGAGCTTCGCTATAAGCTGACCGCTTATTTCGGCACCGAGGATGCTCACAGAATAGTCTGAGAAGCCGAGAAGGTCGACGAAGAGCCACATTCCGCCCTCTTCCACACCGAAGCTGAAAATTCTCGCTCCGAAAAACTCCGTAACTTCCTTGAGCAGTATTTTTGCTTCGAAGCTCTTAGACTCGAATACGAAAAGCTTATTGGTAATGTAGGCGAAAACCACCGATACAAACCAGGCTACGGCGTTATTCAGAAGATAAACCTCTTCACCGAGAAGTGCTCTGAAAAGCGTAAAGGTCAGAAAGTTTACCAGTGTGGTAAGTCCGCCGAAAATCACATAGGTTATAATCTCTTTATATTTCAGTAAATTTTCAGTCAGTTTCTTCATTGTCAAAATGTTCCTTTATAATATATACAGGTCTGTCCTTACCCTGCACATACATTTTTGCCAGGTACTGACCGATGATTCCCAAATTTAAAAGAATAGCTCCGCCGGTAAAGAAAACAGCAGAAATTATAAGCCACGCTGAGGCAAAGAATGAAAGGATAAGAGCTGCGACAGCTAAAAGGATAAAGATAATACCAGTATAAACGGAAATTTTAAGCGGTGCCGTCGAAAAAGCGAAGATACCCTCAAAGGCATATTTTATCAGCTTTTTCATACTCCACTTGCTTTCGCCGCTTTCTCTTTCGTGTACGGTGTAGGGAATGTACTCCGTATTGAAGCCTACGAAGCTGAACATGCCCTTCGAAAAACGGTGATACTCCTTCATCTGAAGAAGCGCTTCAGCCACATTACGTCTGAAAAGTCTGAAATCGGATGCACCGTTTACAAACTCCACCTCAGAAATTTTATTTATACCTTTATAAAAGAAGGACTTGAGTGCAGATAAAGTCTTTCCCTCTTTTCTTTCCTTCTGATAGGCGGTTACACAGTCTATGTCTTCGTCCTTTTTTATAAGCTCCAGCATTTCGAGGACTACCTCGGGCCTTTGCTGTAAATCTGCATCGATAATGCACATAAGGTCGCCTTTAGCCTTGGAAAGGCCGGCATAAATGGCAGCCTCCTTACCGAAGTTCCGGCTGAAGGAAAGATACTGAATATTTTTCTTTTCGTTTTTATTAAGATAAAGCTCCTTGAGCTTCTTTCCCGTTGAGTCCCTGCTTCCGTCATTTACGAAAACAAACTCATAGTCATCTATCCTGCCGTCGAAGACCTCTGTAACGAGATCAAAGAACTTTTCCACATTACCCTCTTCGTTATAGCAGGGTACTATCAGTGATAATTTCATCTTATCATCTCCCCGAGAGAATGATTTTAAAAAGGAAAACCGACTGCCGCGTGCCATAACGCAGCAGCCGGTGTTTACTTTATAGCTTATTTAATATCCGTAGCGGTGATGATGTCACCCTTTGAGGGAGCTTCATCATCTTCGGAGGCGGTATATGTGATTTTAACCGTCTGTTCCTTATTCATAATAACTACAGACGGGTCGTCGGAAGCTTTTACGGTGTAATAAATACCGTTTTCATCGAGCTCGATGTAGTAGACGCTTTCGCCGTTCATAACTGCTGTTCTGATATCGGTTATCGCACCCTTTACGGTTACATTCTTCTTAGCGGGAGCGTTTGTATCCGACTGCTGATTTTCTGTATCTGTGGCATCGATGATATCGTCAATGTCCACATCTATTTTAATATTGTTATGCTCTAACTTATCCGCATATTCTTCCATACATTCTGCGATGGTAACACCTGTAACGGCTACCTGATAGTTCTGCACATTAACCATAGCATAACGCTTAACGAGGTTATCAGCATCCTTAAGTGACATAAAGTAGGTAGGCTGACCGCTGATATTAAGAAGGATGGGGAAGGTAGCATTGTAGGAATAGTCCTGAACGTCACCCTGTGCAGAGGACATAGCCGAATATTCCTTAGCACCGGATACGGCATAGAAGGAAGCATCCTTGGTTCTCATATTAACGAGAACGAAGCCGATGATAGCCTGGTCGTGACCTGCAGAGGTAACACCTGTGTACATATAAACGTCATCATTCTGTGCAAGATAGTTAGAGCCCTCTGTGGCGAGTCTTACGCCGTCCTGACCGAGAACGGAGTTAATGAAGCCCTTCTGATATTTGCCGTAATAATTGAACTGCTCTACGAGAAGAGCATCGGAATAAATACCGTCGATCCACTGCAGCTCCTTGCTGTCCTTTACCTGATCTACGGTGTACTCAGTCATCTCACCTGTTACTGCATTTACGATTACTATACCCTTTACATCCGTACCGCCGAAAAGACCTATAGTCTTATCGAGAACGGGACAGAGCCAGTAAGGATCACCCTTCTCGTCGATTTCGAAGCGGGGTGTGTCGAAAATATATGTGGGATATGCGAAACGCACGTGTCTCATAAGATACTTAGAGAAATGTTCGGTAGTAGCATATTTAATGTACTGACCTTCGGGAAGAAGAACAAGCTCGCTCTTCTGGGTAACCATATTTACCACAACATAGCCGGGAAGACCTTCTTTTGTGTTCTTAAGCCATTTGAAAACATCACCGTAGGAAAGAGTGGTTACCTTTACGGGAGAGTTTTTGTAGTTAATCTGTGTGAAGGCTGTAGAAATTTCGAACTGTGAAACCTTATCGATTTTAGAAAGGTCACCGAGGGTTCTGTTTGCGAGAACGCTTGCAGCCGCCGTGTCGAGAACGGGTACAGATGAGAAATCTGCTTCCTGGATTTCCTCGGCGAAGTTTGTGTTCTCGTTTACATCGATAATCTTACTGTATGTTTTGGCTCTGAAAAATACGTTAGAAAAAGCCATACCCACTGCTACCACAGCTACGAGAATACCGATAAAAATACCGGGAATAATAGACTTTCTCTTTACATACTCCGTGTATTCGGGCTTCATTACGGCACCTGAGGTAACATTCAGAAGAGCCACGAAAATAGCAGCAACCACACCGAAGTACATATAGGTGTCCGTGCTTTTGAAGTTCATGGGGGGAAGCATAAAGTAATATGCCACCACTGCACCGATAACCGTACCGATAATACTGATGATTAATTTTAAACCCGCCTTTTTGGGTACAAGATAAGCAGCCTTACCGCTTCCCTTGCTTTCACCCTTGCCGCCTGTGAAATCTACCTTTATAGGATCCATTTGTCAGCAACTCCTTTTCTTTGTTCGTTTTTTATATAATATAGTATTATACATAATATTAACTTAAAAAGCAATAGAAACTCCCTATTATTGTTCTGTCAGAAGCTTTACGGCATAACGTGCATAAGGTGAAAGGTACTGTCCTTTTTTGATAACCACCGCAGGTTGTCTGAGGGAAAAGCTGTTTTTTAGCTTTACTACCGACACCTTACTGCTTTTTTCCTTACTCTTTACGAACTGTAAGGGTAACAGAGTGGCTCCTACACCCGCACATGCCATTTCCCATGCACTGGTAAGATTGACCACCTCCGCAGCTATCTGAGGCGTTACTGCCGATGAGGCACAGAGCTTTTCGAAAAGCTGTCTCATCTCACGGCTCTCTCCGGGAACAACGAAGGGAATATCACTGAAAGCGGAAAATTCCGCCTCCTTTGCTTCAGCTGAGGGGGACACCATACCCTCGGGTATAACCAGAGCCAGCTTATCCGGCTCTATCAGTGTCACGTCCAGTCTGCCCTCATCTACAGGCAGATTAATAACTGCGAAATCGAATCTTCCCTCTGCCGCATCCTTTCTCAGAGCTTCACTGCCCTCTTCGACGAGCTTAACCTTAACACCTGGAAATTTATCTCTTACTTTTTTTACTACCTCAGGTATAAGATAGGCACTTCTGAAGGGTGTTATTCCGATTGTAAGCTGTCCCTTGTCTCCGTTTCTGAACTGCTCCATAGATCTGGTCAGCTGAGTCTGTCTGTAGAGAAGCTCTCTTGCCTCGCGGATGAAATATTCTCCTGCCGCCGTAAGTGTAACGGGATTACGCTCACGGTCAAAAAGCTGTGTTCCCAGCTCCTTTTCCAGAGACAGTATCTGCTTGCTCAGAGCAGGCTGTGTTATATTGAGTCTTTCGGCCACCTGAGAGAAATTTCCGATTTCCGAGAGAAGAACCGCATACTGCAGCTGTCTTGGATTCATTTTATTCACCGACCTATATAATTAATGTTATATATACTATAAGCTATTACTTATAAGGATAACACTTTAGAAGGAAAAAATCAACAGTATTCTGTCACAGTCTATTAAAAATAATAAATTTTCACTTTACTATTGACATAACCGTAAAATTATATATAATATAACTTGTTAGTAATGACTTTGATAACATAAAAGTAATCAAAACTATAACGAATCAATTATCGGAAGGAGTTTTTAACGTGGAATCTTTACTGTATCTCGGCATTATGTTGGCAGTAATCTGCATCTGGTTCCTTGCCTTCAAGCGTCCCGTTTACGAAGCCGTTCTTCTGGCTTTCGTGGTACTGCTTACGGTTACAGGCACCTGGAGCAACGTTCTGGTCTACATCGATAAAGGTCTGTCAACCTCACTGCTTTATTCGATGGTTGCCTTCGTCGCCATGTCCATCATTCTGACGAAAACGAAAATCGTCGACAGCTGTATCGCCGTTATTCTCTCACTTATCGGCCGTATCAGAGGCGGTGCAGGCTACACAGCCGTTATCGCAAGTGCATTTATGGGTGCACTTTCAGGCTCGGGCCCGGGTAACGTTATGGCTACCGGCTCTCTTACCATTCCCGCTATGAAAAAGACAGGCTTCCCTGCAGAGCTTGCCGCAAACATCGAATCCAATGCCAGCTATATGGGTAATATGATCCCACCGTCGTCGAACATCGTAGCCGCTATGGCAGCCTTTACAGCCTATGCAGCAGCAAACGGTATCGAGGATGTTTCACAGGGTAAGTTCTGGATCGTTCTCTGGGGTGTTTCAGGATGGTTTATCGCACAGCGCCTTATTATGGTTTGGGCCTTCTGTAAGCACTACAAGGTAGAAAAGATAAAGAAGGAAGACCTTCCCGATCTGAGAGAAACACTCAGAGTAGGCTGGCAGGCTATGTTCCTTCCCGTTATTATCCTTCTTCCCTTTATTCTTGATGCCGCCTTCACCGATAATCTCTTTACCGAGCGTCTTGGTGCTGACGGAGCGAAATATCTTTCGAAATCCGTGCTTCTGTTCGTCGCAGGTATCTCTTCTATTTATTCCTGCCTTATCATTAAGGACAAGTCCACGGTTACTCCCGCTAAAATCGCAAAGATGTTCGCCGGCGGAGTAAAGTCAATCTCTCCTGCTATCGGTGTATGCGTATTCGGTTATATGATAGGCGCTCTCTTTGATGACCTGGGTGTAGCCGAAGCCCTCGGTGAGGTTATGTCCTCATGGAGCTTTGGTAAATTCGGTATGGTTCTGGCTATCTGTGCCATTACCTGTGTTATGGGTATGGTGGTTCCCGGCTCCTCTCAGGTAGTTATCTTCGGACCTGTGTTCATCACTCTTCTGGCAAGCGTAGGTGTAAATCCTCTTCTTGCCGCCGCTATGCTTCCCTGTATCTGCGGTGTTATGTGCGGTATCACTCCTCCTCTCGGCCTCGGTATGTACGCAGGTATGACCATCGCAGAATCAGACTTCAGCAAAACCTTTAAAAATAATATGTGGTGGGTTGCGGCACAGCTTATTCTTCAGATCGCTGTTCTGATGGGCTGGCTCCCCGTTCTCGGTGTGTAAAGGAGGAAACGTTATGAAAGAATTCTGTAAAAAGCTTTCTGCCGTACTGAAAACCGTTTTCGGCTACGGCATAATGATCGCCCTTTTCGCAGGCGGACTTACCTTCTTCGGCTATTTAGCCGCCTTCATCATCGGCGGTGATGTGGCCGCCGCCATCTGTGCCTTCATATACAAAAAGATCATTCCCGTTATCATTTATCTTTCAGTAGCCATGGTACTGCTCGGACTGGTCGCTATGTATCTGAACGGTGAAACGGCACTCACTCCCGAAAAGAAGCATGCTCATAAGCATGAGGGTGAGATGTAAAAGCAAGATATAATTAAACCCGTTGTTAAGGCTCAAGTGATATAATCCCCTTAAAGTAGACACTTGAAAAAACAAAAAGTTTTCAAGACTACTTTAGGGGGATTTTTATGTCAAAAGCAAAATTAAGCCACGAAGAAAAGCTATTAGCGATAAAAGAATATAAAACAGGAAAAGGAA
>JAZUOC010000013.1:0-3234 GCA_045604465.1 Acutalibacteraceae bacterium | reverse complement strand
GTAGTATGGGAGTAGGCATAGATAAATCAAAAATGCCGCTGCTGAAAAGGCTGGTTGACAGCACCGATGCCAAGATTGTTATTATAACCTCATTGAGAGAATATTGGGACAAGGATCCCGACAAGTGTGATTATTTCGGTAAGGTTATCAATGATACCTTTGCTGAGCATGGACTTGAAATCTACGATAAGACACCTGTTTCTGAAAGTGGTATGCGTGAAGATGATATCCGTGATTGGATATGTGAGAATTCGGGTATTAAAAACTATGTGGCTATCGATGACGGAGCCTTATTTGCGAAATTCCTTGTGGGACACTTTGTTCAGCCTAAGGATGGACTTGAGGAAGAGCATGTAGAGAAGGCTGTTGAGATTTTGAATAGATAATACTGAAACACAGAGGAGAAATAATATGGTTACGAAAGAGGAAATGAAAAAATTTGGAACTACAAATGTCAGCAAAGAGCCTAGGTCATCATTTCATGTGACTGCTGAGGAAATGAGACGGTTTGCAGTGAATGCAGAATTAAATAATAGAGTTTATAATATAATCACTGAATATACAAAAAAGCATAATATCAAGCCTAAATATGAAGGCATAGAAGATAGATGTCAGCTCAGTGCTTCTGCTTTAAAGAAAAGTTGTGCAGGTACAATAAGAATAACTAGACTCTTTTTATATAAATTGACTGTTGGCTTACAAATTGATTTAGATGAAGCTAATGAATTATTTGCCCTCTGTGGTGGTCCGTTGAATGAACACTCGCCTGAAGATTATATTTGTATAAAAGCTTTGATAGATAAGGATGATATTAATCATTTTATTGATCAATTCAATGAGTTTGTAAAAGAGTATGATCATTTACAAGAAGGAGACAAATTAAAAAAATTGAAATACTGAAAAAGGGGAGAATATCTCCCTCGAAAATCTTCCTCCGACTTGTTATAATCAACCCAACACGGACGTGAGAAACAGCGTCACACAGAAAGGAAGATTTATATGAAACCAATTATTTTTGCTCGTATCGCTGACATGGAGTATTACAGAGGCATAACCGACAAGGATAAACCTCATAACGGAGGAGCCTACGTTAAGGAAACTGGCGGAGCTCATGAGTGTTATAACTTTGATTATGTAATTGATGAAAATGGCGATTATTGCCTTGGTTTTGTAATGCTGATGGGGAATTCTTCAGGTGACAGACAGATAAGACTTGAGAATATAATCGGTTGCTCGACCTGTAAAAAGGATGAGATGCTTGAAGGTGTTACTGTTGTCTGGTGTGCAACTCCTGAAAACAGCAAAAACACCAGAGTTGTTGGCTTTTATAAAAACGCTACGGTTTACCGCTATCCGCAACATGCTGAGTTTAATAATGATGATGGTACAGTTTATGACCAGCAGTATAATTTCATCGCCAAGAAAGAGGATTGTGTACTTATACCACGTCACGACAGATACACCAAAAAAGAATGGTATATTCCGTTAAGCGGAAAGCATGGGTATGATTTCGGATTCGGACGTTCTCATATATGGTTCGCAAACAGTAAGGATAAAAATTCTGATGAACAGTCATTCGTAGAAAGAATGATTAAAAGCATAGAAAATTATAATGGCGAAAACCTTATGGATAAGGAGGTAATCTGAAATGAGATTTTCATGGGAGAATTTTGATCCAGCATTTCTTAAAACGGTTTTACTTGCAAGCGATGAATTCAAAGATGAGCAGGAAGAAATCAAGCAGGAAGACGATATAATCGGTCTTGTTGCGATGATGAATATAATTTGTGATTATCCTGATAAAAAGTTTATATTGAAATACAGAAATATAATAGAACAGGATTTGTTTAAGTATTATCCGGAAGAAGTTAGAAAAATCTGCAAAGCACTGGGTATAACAGGTGCATCATTTAACGTTAAGCAGGCTGCTATGACTAAGAAACCGCTTTCTGCATCTCTTATTGGTGCGTACATTACGGCTCTTCTTGATATAAGCGGTAAGGATATACCTCTCAATGAATACAGCAGATTCAGATATACAGTATCTCTCAATATGTCTGAAACACATATTGAAGAAGTACCCTTGTATGATTTTCAGAAAGATGCTGTCAGTGCACTAAAAAAACACTACATTGATTATGATAATTCGTCAGGTATGCTCGTTATGCCAACAGGTAGCGGCAAAAGCAGAACAGCCACATATTTTCTCATAAGAGAAATGATAAGCAGGGGTTACCAGATTTTGTGGATAGCTCACAGATATATGCTTATTGACCAGGCGGCCGAGTGCTTTTATAAATTTGCAGGTCTTGCAAAAGAAGAAAGCCCTAAAATTCGCAATTACAGAATCAATTGTATTTCAGGTGAACACCTAAGCATAAAACAAGTAGGGGACAGCGAGGTAATTGTAGCAAGTATAAGCTCAATCTGCAGAAATAAAGAGCATCTCAGAAGAATTCTTGGTAAAAAGGTTATGGTAGTAGTTGATGAGGCTCATCATACTTTTGCCCCTACATATCAGGAAACAATTAAGTTTATAAGAAAATGTAGAAAAAATACAAAGCTTCTCGGTCTTACTGCTACTCCTGTCCGTGCAAACGAAAAGGACAGTGTAAAGCTTCGTCAATTATATGATAATAATATGGTGTTTGATGTTTCAATGAGTGATCTTATAGCTAAAGGCATTCTTGCAGATCCTCATTGTGCAAGAATCAGTACTGGTGAAAACTTTGAGCCGGAAATCAGCGAAGAAGAAAAGATTCACATCTGTAAAAAGCATGATCTCCCTGAATCCCTTGTCAGCAAGATTGCGTCATCTCACGCAAGAAATCAAATTATCGTTAAAGAATTTCTTGAAAACAGAGAAAAGTACGGTAAGACACTTATCTTTGCAATGAATGTTGTGCATTGCCGTCTGCTCTGTGAAGAACTTGAAAGTAAAGGTATAAAGTGCGGTAATATTTATTCGGGTAAAGATGATAATAGTGCGGTTATTGAAGCATTTAAAAACAACAAACTTGACGTTCTTGTGAATGTCAACATTATGACAGAGGGCTCCGATGTTCCGGATATACAGACCGTCTTTCTTACCCGTCCAACTCAGAGTGAAGGTCTTCTTATGCAGATGATAGGAAGAGGTATGAGAGGTAAGTTTTCAGGTGGTACTGAAAAGGTTAACATCGTTGATTTCTATGACCAGTGGGATACCTTTAATGAGTGGCTTAATCCTGAATG
>JAZUOC010000012.1:0-16838 GCA_045604465.1 Acutalibacteraceae bacterium | reverse complement strand
TAAGTGGAAAAAGATAGCAGAAGACACATCTCTCAACGGTGCAGAGAAACTTAAAGCTATGCTTTATGAGTCCCTTGTTGACGAACAGGAACAGAAGTTCAGAAGTATGGGTATTCATCTGCAGAATATGCCGCATATGTTAAGTGACTTGCTATTAAGGTCTGTGAATGATATTGCACCTAATGCAATCAAGCCGGTACTTGAAGAAGGTATTAAAGATGGCTCAATCAAAATTCCGTTTGCAAAAGAGCTTGCAGAGGTTATCTCTTTACTCGCCAATGTTTGGCTCAATCCTCTTGTATTCTCAATGAGTGATGAAGATATTGAGAAAAAGTGTCAGGTAATCTTGGGTATGATGGCTATGCTTGGTGTTGATGTTACTGATATGTACCCGGCGGTTTATAATATGAACAAGCAAATTAATGAAATGGATAATAGGAAATGATAAATTGCCACCTCGGTGGCAATTTATTAAGATAACATACATACCAAAAGTATGAATACAAGCAAAAATTAAGCCGCAACTGCGGCAATATATTTTACCGATTTACATACCAAGAGTATGTAGCGAAAGGAGTTTTACAATGAAATTAAAACTGCAAAATGAAAAAACACGCTATCTTTTAGGGCTGTCAGGGCAGAACATACTATATGCTCTCGTATCATCTTGCTTTGCCTACTATCTTCAATTCACAATTCTTATCCCTGCCTTTTGGCTCGGAATTATACTCAGTACAGCTAAAATATTTGATTCCATAAAAGACCCATTTATAGGAGCGTTCATCAATAAAAGCAAATGGCCGTTAGCAAAATATCTGCGATATTTACCTTTACCAACTGCTATAATAACGGTTCTGTGCTTTGTGATGAAAATTTATTCTGACAGTAACAGCACACTTGTAAACTTAACAATTATTATTTATGGCTTTGCAATATTTATTCTATGGGAGATTATGTTTTCATTTGGTGACATACCTATGATAAGTTATCCAAATGTACTATGTGCAGATGAAAGAGAACGCACTAATCTTCTTTCTTTACGCCCTATCGGTGCAATGGTCTGCAGTATTTGTTGCCTGATTGTTCAGCCGCTTGCCTTTGCGGTTTCGGGAGCACTTGGAGGTACACAGACCGATGGACGAAATGCCTTTTTTATTATTACTCTCGTTTTCTCCGTTGTTGGATATATTCTTTATCAGTTGACCGTATCAAAAGAACGATTACACCATAACGAAAAGAGAAGTACAAACACAAAGCAACAGTACAAATATATATTCACTAATCCGCTTTTAAAGAAAATCATTATGTCAGGATTACTCTCCTCAATGAGTGCTTTGCAGGGTGTGGTACTATCTGCATTGGTTGCCTTTTATTTCTCAAGCAAAAATTCGGGACTTACTTTTCTTTATACTTTCTTGCTCGGTACCGGTAGCTTTGTTGGTTTGATGCTTTCAACATTCCTTGTGCCTATACTTTCAAGGAAACTCGGCAATGTAAAAGCATATATATTATGCAACCTTGCATCTATACTGCCGAATATTATGATTTTTGTATTGTATCTCGGCAACAAAACAACAATGAACACCTTTATAAACTTTGCGATTATGTTCATACTTTCACTTATGTCGGGCGGTTTCCTGAGTATTGCCTCAAATATCCGTACTCTGCTTATTGATGATGCGGTAGAGTTAGAATACAAGTTATCAGGTACAAAGCCGACCGCATTGTTCTTCTCTTTCCAAACAGCAACCATCAAAATCCAAAGCGGTGTATCTTCATTAATTGCAAGTGCGGGATATATGGTGATAGGCTTCACAAGTGCCGAAACAGCAAAATTGAATGAGTATATTGCTAACGGATTTATCGCAAGAGAAAGTTCTGAATATACAGCTCTGTTTACAATGCTGTTCTTCCTATTCAGCGTTTTACCTGCGGTAAGTTCTTTATTGGCGGTTGTGCCGTTTGTGAAAGGTTTCAAAAATAAAATTTAATATGATAGTTATCCTTTGAAATTCATGAAAGTTTTCTTAAATGCGCCGATTTTTCTTGATGAAGTATAAACAGAGTGCTCTACATCCTTGTGTTTTACTTTAACAGAATTCTTTGTTACCTCAACAACATAATTCAAATTAACAATATAACTGGCGTGGGGTTTGGCGAAGTTGTTTGCATCAAGAATGTTCTCCCAATAATCAAGATGATAATTTGTTTCAACTCTTCCGTTAGTTAAATACAGAACAGATTTTCGGTCTTCAATAGCAATGTATAGTATTTCATGCGGATATACCCTACAGCAATCTTTATTGCACTTAGTTACACTTATTCCCGGACAGACTTGTTTTTCATTTGTATCGCCAATAGGAATAAAAAATCCTTCATAATTGTAATATGTTATCGGAATATGCGACAATTCGTTTTTGTTCAGAATTTCTTTTATCTCTTCACTTGTTTTTGTTTGTCCGATTTCTTTTAACTCCATAATTGCTTTTCCTTGCTAAAATAAATTTTGTCTTATACTTATAAAGTGCTGTTAATCAGGAAAAGTAACACTAATTTCTCACGATTTATCGAAGTTTGTCGAAATGCATAATTATGTGCCATATTATTTGTAAATATATTATAATAACCGAACACCCCACCTTACCTGAACAAAACAGGTTCGATGGGGTGTTTGTTGCTATTTAGTATATCTATAAACAGTAAAAACAAAGCTTTTTTGCAGAAAATTGACACATTTTTGTACTTCATATTGCATTTTTATTGTCCGAAACTGTACTGTTATTCTATTATAAATTATGATCTATCATACATAATTGAGAAGTAAATTACATATTACAAACATTTTATCGAGGAGGCAATATATGTGAAAGGCGAATATACTCTTGCTAGAAGCAAATTAAGAGGCTATCTTTTTGAAATCATTATTATGGAACTTCTATTAAAAAATCAATTTTCTGAAATTAATGTTTTAGCTGAACCCGATGACAGAGTGCGAGAAATTCGCTCCGGTTTTATAGAATTTAAAGGACGTGGTTGTTGGCATCAAATCGATTGCCCATGTGATTATTCCAATCATATTCCTTTTTCATATCCACTTCGTCTCTTGGGAGAGGTTAAATTTTATAAAACACCTTTGGATAAAAAGCATATTCGAGAATATATCGGTGTAATTAAAGATATTCAAGAAAATTATTTTGTTGCTGACGGAGTAAACCCAGGCAATTTTTATCCAAGGAAAATGGAAATAGGTGTTTATTTTTCCGCTAATGGGTTCCAAGCAGAAGCGGAAAAATTGGCATATGCTCATGGAATCAAAACGGTTTCTTATGAAAACAATTATTTGATTAATGAACTAAAGCTGCTAGTTGAAGAACTGGAAAGAAATTATTTATCAATTAAGTGTATGAAAGATAATACATGGAATACCTTTAGGCGTAATTTTATAGAGGCTATACGTTTTGGTTATCCTAACCACTATATTCGATATCGTCCGTATTTTGCCGATGGATATAATGAGATAATTGAAAGAATTAGACGATCTCTTGGTGATATAAGGTCCAGTTTTATTGCAACTACTGCTACCGGCGTTTTTATTCACTTTGTCGGCAGTTCTGATTTTCCATATGAATTATTTCAAGAAAATGATGAAGGAAGATGCCGTGTATATTATGATTATGACAATTTCAGAAACAGATATTTTTGGTTAGAAATCAGTGGTGATAATCAAAGAAGAAGGTTTTATTTTACGCCGCCTGAATCCTTGGATTATGCATCAGTTTTTGGAAATGAGATTGTACTTAATGAAAAAGAAAGACTGTTTCGTACATTGAGTGTTAATATTAGATTGAATGGCATTTCACGCAGTTTGACATTGCGTCTTGATAAGGATTGGATGAATGCAGTTCGACGCAGACGACAATTCTAATAACCATAAAGTTCATCAATAAATATAAGCACAACTAATAGGAGGATACAATAGTATGAATGTTATAAAAATTGATTTTTGGGATCCTAACGATGCCTCGGAACTTATTAGTATAGCTAAAGAAAACGAGGGAATTGATACTATCCAGGAAAAGAATTTCAGTGGAGATATTACTACTCTGGAGTTATATATTAGTTTAGGAGTTAATGTTCTCACCATCATTGTTTCTGTTATTAATACTTTAATACAGAAAAAGAAAGTTTCTTCGATTAAAGTCAATGGAGAAACGATTGAAATCAAAAATGTATCTCAAGATTTAATTGAAAAAATTCTAAATGCAAAATTACAATTAACGGACAGTAACAATAACAATGATACCAATTGAAAAAATTATAGACAATAAAATCAATGCACGAATTTGCAGGAGAAAAAATACAGCTAATTCTGATACAATTCAAGATATTTTGAAGGAATGCTGTTCTGATTTAGAAACATCTATTCCTACTTTGTTTTGTTGTGATTCTCTCACTAAATCTTTAAGTGCATTTACCTTAAGAGAAGAACCATACATCATTTACGATAACGGCTTAATCGAAGCTTTGCATATTTTCAATTCAATAACTGCAACCGATTGCACCTCTAATGACATAGATAAACTATTTTATAAGCTATTTGCTGAGGAATTGGCACTTAAGGGAGATTTAGTTTATAGTTTATATTTTGCAGGTAAGTATAATCAACATTCTTTTTCCTTTGAGACCACAGAATCAGATAATATTGATTTTCTTCGTCATCAATTAACATATCAAATATATTTTCTTATTGGTCATGAATTAACACATTTAGCTTTCAACAATAAAGATGGTTGGATTCTTCCAGATAAATTCTTAAGACTTATTCAAGTTGCAACTCGGATATTAACTGAAAGATTCATCAAAAGTGGAATGACAGAGATAGATGTACTAACCAAAATTTCAGGTTACTTCTTAAAAGAAGACGTTCAAAATATGGACGAATATATGAATCTAATTATTAAAAGTGATAGGTTTATCCACTTTGCAGAAGAATGCTATTGTGACTTTATGGGGTTTAAATTGTTAATGGAACATTATGCAAACCCAAACGAAGCAATAGGTGCTATTTCCAATGCTCTGAACTTTCTACTATTATTGGAATGCATAAAAAGTGATTTGTCTGAAGGAATTCACAATCTAAATAATACAAAAAAAGAAGCTGAAGATACTTTGTATTTTTCAGTATTACGTGTACAGTTACTATTAATAATATTACAGATGAACGAAGCATCAGAAATCAAGATAACTCTGAGTGCGATTAAAGACTGTAGTTCTATAACGGAACAGTTAGAAACATTTATCAAATTATTACCGGATGAAAGTACACTAAAAATCTTTAATGATAGTATCTTTGGAAAAATGAGTAAAGAAGATATGCTTTCATACATCACTAAAAAACTATATTATTGTAGCGTTTAAGATTTATCACTACCTTGCGAAAACTACTCTACCTAACACCGAACATCCAGCTATTAACCAACCTATGCAAAAAGGCGTGAGTGTTTGAAGGATACAGTGTGTTTTAAATGCATAGAAAGGAAAATCCCCGTTGGTGCAGGTTACTGCGACAACGGGGATAAATGCTTCTAATTGAAATTAAGCGTAATTGGAACTTTTGTTATTGATTAAACAGGATTGTCATTAGTGACTGCTTTTGTTTTTCTGTCGGCAAAGTTAATTTACCGTTATTAACAAGCTCTTTAAGACAATGCAAGATAAACCATGCATCACTGTAAAAGATATGCTGTAAGCCGTATATTCTCATTTTTTGTAAATGTTTAGGTGTATTCTGCAACACAGCATTGATATAAGGTGCTTTGAGTTTTTCAAATTCATCCTTATACTTTTCTTTTATCTTATCACCGACAGATAAAAGTTTTTTACGTGACTGTTCATCTTTGAGATACACAATTCTTAACGCAGTACGGAATATTTCATCGGGCTTTCCGTTGATTGAGATATATCCTTTTTCAGCAAGATAAGCATAGTCATCTTCACTCAGAATTACATCATTAAGATAATTGTTGAGAAGTGTTAAATCACGGATAACCGACAACTGATAATTTTCTTCAATACGGCTATCCGACCATTCAGAGTCAACAGTCCAAAGTGTGATTTTATTATTAAGACCATTCCAAAACGGACCTTTGATCTTTTTCATTTCTTCGTTATACATTGGTGGATTTACACCGGGAGCAGAAACTGTTGCATAACAAATATTCTTACCGCCATCAGGTCTTATGGTGTAAACATCTGAAAATGTTATACTTTTATCCAATGTGTTTTCACCGCTGAAAGCAGTAACAAACGGTATAAGTGCCCACATGAGAAAGTTTTTATCTCTTGTATCGTTGTAACCTCCTAATGCACATTCATCCAACAAACCCGATTTTGCAAGCTCATCGTATAACTCATTTGCAAAAAGTTTTGCCGCTTTATGATACATTTCATCGTGCAAACGGTTAAGCTCCTCTGTTGGTTCTGATATAAGAATATTACAAAGATATTTATCTTTTTGCTTCATCAAAAATCCATATTCTTCAAGATATTCAGCTTCACTTTCAATGTACACAGGTGACACACCTAATTCATCAGCAATTTCATTTATTGATTTTGCTTCATTTCTCACGGTGTAAACAATATTCTGTGAAATAGCACTGCGGAAGAAATTTGATATATCTCCCTTTGTTCCGATTTTGCCGCTGAAACTGCACATATCAAATCTTTTGGGATTAAACTTTAATTCGCTAGGTTCTCGCATAAATTCCATACCTCTTTTCAGTTCTTTTTTAGCTTCAAACAGATGCCATTTTACTGTGCCGACAGGAATATTTAACGCTTTTGCTATCTGTTCCTGCTTTTTGTTTTCATAGTAATACATAATTACTATCCGGCGTTGCAACTTTGAAAGGTAGGCAATTTCAGAATACAGCTTTGAAATTTCTTCTCGCTGGGCGAGTGCAGATTCGGCAGTTGGTGTTTCATCATACAGACAATTCTCAACTTTATCAATAGGTACACCAGTAAAGCTGTGGTTATTATCACGATAATAATTACTCAGACTGTTATGAGCAATAGTCCAAATGAATTTTGAAACATCTTCAATATCATCACGCTTTATCAAAGCTACATAAACCTTAGCCATGATTTCCTGAGATAAATCTTCTGCATCTTCTATGCTTCTGCACTTTTTCAAAGCAAAACCAAAGACAGGCTTTAAATATTCTGTTGTCCATTTTTCAGCATCTGTTCTGTTCATTTTGACCTCCTTGAAAGCTGCTTTCACTTATATAGACACATAAGATTTGAAAAGGTTGGGGTATTCTTAACAATTTTAGCATAAAAATATGATTTTTTTCAACTGTTACTCTGTAAGAATGTTGTGGGACGGCATATTTGAGATACAAAAAGATGCAAACGGCTAACTTGTTAAAATTCGCCGCAAAAGGCATATAAAGAATTGGCAACTTGCAATGAGATGTCTGAATTGAAAATTGTGAGGAGTATGTTAAGAAAGGGTGTGAGTAGATGAGAAACGAGTAGAACAGTGATATTTAACACAAAAAAATCCCGTTGAGAAAGCAGATTTATTGCAATCATAACGAGAACTTTAAATAATAATGAAACATATTTCAGCGTTAAATTTCTAATTCTTTAAAATTTATATCTGTATTATTGAAATAAAAATTAGCTACTGTTGAATTTCTTTCTACAAAATATTTGTCTAAAAACACATTCGAAATATTTGTAATAGCCGTTATTACAGATTTAAGCAATTTTGCGATATCGGAATCCTCGATCCGAATAAGTGAACCTGTTACTCGGTCTGAATATCTATTAAATGTTGATGAACTTTTAAATTTTTCATCAACTCGACCGTTATTGTGTACTATCATATTTCTTAGGGATACTATATCTATTAAATCATTCCATATATCTTTATCAAGTTCTTCTCTTATGTTAATACCGAATGCTTTTTTATATATGTTATTTGCTTTTTCGATGTTCATAAAATCATTAGAAGTGTCTTTCTTTATTGTTTTTACAATATAGTTGTTAGTATGAGAATTACTGTTTAAATTGTTTATAAATATCATAGCTTCAAAATAATCTCTAAAAAACACCTCAACAATAGATGCTAGTTCAATAATTTCCATTTGATAGCAGTCGTACGCTAATAACCAATCTACAGTATCAGGATGCGTTTCTTTAGCTGTCTTTAATCCCAACCTATTTATACTATTTATCCTGATAAACCTTGATATCTGTGTTATAATATTGTCGGTAGTTGAACCCCTACCACAATGTGTACAATAATTTAAACTATCAGTTTTATGTAGTTTTTTATCACGAGGTATTACATAAATTGTGCCACAATAAGGGCAACAAAGTTGATAAAGTCGAATACGTCTTCGGCGCATATTTGTAAAAAACTCTTCTGATGTTAGTGGTTTTCTTTTATATAGTTCGCAAAATTTATGATAAAATTTATAATAATAATCTTCCATAAATTTGCGATGATTATATGAAAATTTTGATAGATACTCTTCATCTACCAAGGTATATATTTCATTGGACAGTTTTTTCATTTGTATCACCCTTAATTTTTGACAAAAACATATATTAAACAAATGAATGTATAGCTTGTCATTTTTGGACGTGGCATAATATCATTCCTTTCATTTGTTGTTTCATACACTTTAATATTTCTTACGAAAGGTATACATTGCTAAATAGTTTTCATTGAACAAGTACTTTACCTAACAATTTATATGAATCAACCTTTTTAAGGTTAATTTCTTCATATTCACCCGAAGTGTTGTCAGGAACTAAAAATGTACCTTTCCCTCTTTTTATTAATCTTTTGCACATAACATTGCCATTAACAACAAATAATCCTATACTCTTATTTTCAAGTTCTTCAGTAGGCTTAACAAAAATCACAGCACCATCCTCAATAGTTGGCTCCATACTTTGACCAGATATTTTAACTGCATACTCAGCTTCAAGAATATTAGTTTCTATTAATGTATAAGAAGAGTCTTCATCTAAATAAAACCCATCTCCTGCACAAGCAGCATAATCAAATAATTTGATAGTTTTAATTTCCGTATGAATCTCCTCATCATCAGCGTTACATTTAGCTAATTCATCAGGAAACTCCTCGTTTATTGAATCGATAATATCTGTCAACCAACTAAATATATATTTGCCTTTTTTATGTATATCGTCTTCAATATCATATTCTAAAGAAATTATAGGATACTTGTTTTCATATAAGCCCTTATAAAAGTCAATTGAAATAAATTTTAAGTCCATAGAATTTATTGTGAATATTGTCTCACTGTTTTCTTCTAAAACATAATTATTATCAACTAATTTAAATCTTATTAATCTTTTCATATCTTTTCCACCTTTTCTGAATGGTATCTAAACCACCATCTATGTTATTTGCTACGATATCAAGAATACTATAATCATCATTTTCATATTCTAAAGCACCATATTTTACGATTAATTCTCCCGATTCGGTTTTTGATAGATATATTAAATTATCAATATCTAAATTAACAATAAATTGTGGATTATGGGAAACCATTATGATTTGCCTATTATCGCTCATTGCTGAAAAACAATCCAACAGATATTCTTTGATAGAAGGTTGAGAAACATTGTCTTCCGGTTGGTCTATAATATAAATGCCTTCCATATTGCTTTCATAAGATAATAAATCAAAGTATATTTTAGCATTTAATCCTGCTGAAAGTTCTCGAGTTGCATCCATATCGTTAAGTGTTATTGTATTTTTGGGTTCAAAATCCTTTTCGAATTCACGCAGTAAAGCATCTTTAAAAAATTGCAACACAGGAATAGACCTATCATAATGCAATAATGAATCACATAAAGCCTTTTCACTTATACTATTGAAATCGATTTTTTTGTTAGCTCTAAACACTTTCTTTAACTGTTTTGAAAAATAATCAGAATCAATAACGTCAACATTGAGTTTAGAAATAAAGTTATATTCCTGTATGGGATTTGTGGCAGGTTTAACCGCTGTGCTCTCAATGGATACTTTATATTCGGGAAGACTTTGACTTTGTTTAATTATCTTAATGATTGATTCTTTTAAACTATTGGTTTTTTCTATAAAAGTTGTGTCTAATTTTTGTTCATCTGTAATAATCTTATCATGACGTTTTTTTGCTTTATCAATATTTTTTGCAACAGATTCAATTCTTGAATTTTCCTTTTTTACAGTTTCTTCTTTTTCAATGTATTTCGTCTTAATTCCACTAATTTGCGCTTTTATTTTCCTGAATTCATCAGCATCCAATTCGTCTAAATTTAATTTAAGCACCTCATCGATATCAATATCAACTTGCTTAATTTTAGATTGAATATTTTTAAAAACATCACTATCCTTTTTTATAGAACGAACATTTCCTACAAAAGAAATACTTTCAGCAAATTCTTTTGATTCATGTATATCAAATTTTGTAAGACGCAACTCTTCTTTCTCTATTGAAAATTTTTTATCTAAAAAATTAATCAAATTGTTAATTTCATTTTCAATTATTGACTGATATGGTTTGGGATCTATATTTTTAGGAAAATATTTAGAAAATTCTGTAGCAACAAGCTGATTTGATTCAAATTTCTTTCTAACTTCTCCCTGCATATCAAAATGAAAAACATTATCTTTAGACAATTGTTTTTTTATTTTCAAGCTATTATCTTTTGCATATTTCTGATATCCACTTTTGATTTTAGGCTCTAATTTTTCGCCATCCTTTTCAAAACCTGTAAGAGAATGTAATAACATTGATTTTCCTATGGAGTTATCTCCGATTATCACATTGATTCCTTTTGAAAGAGGTATTTGCAATTTTTTTCCGTTTTTTTCAATATTGATAGAATCCAACGTGAATTTATCTACATTGAAAAAGCTATCCACTCTTTTTAATCGTCTATTATTTGTCACCGCCATCACTAAGCCTTTAAAAGTTGGTAAACATTTAGCATATGTATAAGGAAAAACATCTAATTCGTCCGAAGCATCTTCTTTGGGATAAACAGACCAATCATGACAATCAGTACCGGTTACAAATCGTACTTTATCCTGCATATTATTAATAGCCAAATGATTCTTATTCAATATTTCATGGCGTTTATTTTTAAATTCATACGATTCAAAAAAATCAGATTCAACAAGCTCTAAAAATTTATTTTCGCCTAATGCATTTACATCATTATCACGCACTTTTTTAGTGGACAATGTGTTTTTTTGGTGTGCAATTAAAATAGTATCGATATCAATTAAACGTAAAATCTTCAGAAAATCTTCTTCCATGTAGAATCCACCTGTTGAAGGAGGATTATCGATTAATATTTTTTCAATAATTTTAATCTTGGATTCATCTTTATCAGAAAAAATCGATACAACATGTACAGACTTGTTTTGTTGATTATCATCTAAAAAACTAACTGTAAACTCGACTCCGGGGAGTACCTTTTGAATTGAAGAATCATCTTTCTCTGCTTTTTTCAATGTTGAGTACATTTCATAAGAAAAAGTATCGTGATCTGTTATAGCGCAAATATTCACTTCATTTTCATTCAATTTTTCAATTAAAAGCGGTATTCTTTCTAACGTGTTATTTTTTACTTTTTTACCGTCTTTTTTTGACGATGCACAGGAATGTATATGCAAGTCTATTTTTACACCGGTATTTACAATTCTGTTCAATGACTATCCCTCCAGAAAAAACATATAAAGCATAAAACCTCCCCGCTAAAATAGGCAGGGAGGTTAAGTTTCATATTACCTGCCAAAAGCAACATCGCTTTGACAGCGTTGTGTTGAATTATAATCTATATCTGTCGAATTAATCAATAATAACTACAAAAATGTATTAAAAACACGCAAAAATGCAGAACAGGTATTTTAAGGGGTATGTAAAACTTCGATAAAAAATAATGATAATATATATTTTTGTTGCTTCCGATTTAATTTATATATTAATTTTTTTAGTTCCTGGTAGCAAAAATGATTTGCTACATAGATTTCAAAAATTTGTCGCCAATTTCCCTATTTGAATATAATTTCATGGTTTACCATTTCTTCTGCTCTTTGCCGAATGTTGCTCATTCTCTGAACCCACTCCATTTGGTCCTGCTCTTTCAATTTCTCTGTTACGCCTTCATGCTCCTTCATCTGATCAACCAAAAGCTCAAACATTTCATTTGCCTGCTTTTCAATTTCAGCACAATGCTGATAAAGTTTGCCTTTAATAAGCAACGAGTTAAAAACCGCGGACTTATGTTTTTCAAGATAAGATTTATACAACATTCCCCACTTTCCAAGCCTTATATTTGCCTCTTCAGGTGGCAGTTTGAGATTCGGGATAAGATAACCATTTACTTCTCGGTATGTAATTTTCATTTGATTCATCCTTCCATTTTTTCTTAATTGTAATAATAGTGCTGATTTTTGGTTCAAAAAGTAATTGTAAATAAATTGTAAACGAGCGTTTTTGAACAGTTTCGCTATCGCTAAAATTGAAAGTCCTAAAATGCCCGTAACCCCAGTAAAATAGGGCTTTTTCACCACCTTTCTTGTTGAAATTTCTGTAAGAATTTGTGTTGCTTTTCGCTTAATTTATGGTTCTATTTTAACATCTACAGGTGCCATAGCTGCGCCCATATTATTCTTATCCGTAATGCCCATATCCTCAATTGTGCCTATCAGAATTTTGTCGATATACGGGTGCGTAGCTTCTTTTGTGTTTTTTAGAACAATTGCACCCGAGCCCGTAACCGTCCACTGCGCTGTCGGCGGGCGCTGACCCCCGTATTCAAGAGGGTAACGGAACTGCTTTTCTGCCGAGCAAAAATGTGAGCTCGTTGCAGCAACACCACAGCTTACTGCTCCACTTTCAATGGCGAGCGAGAGTGTAGAAAGCGAAAGAGCCATTGTTGAACAAGCCCCGTAAAGGCCACAAAAAGGCACACCGAAAGAGCGCAGCGCAAAGGTCGAGCCGATACACTGATTTAATAAATCGCCCGAGCAGATAAGCTGAATGTCGCTTTCTGTTAAGCTCGCTTTTTCCATAGCCTTTTTTACGGCGTTTTTAAGCAGAAGGCTTTCTGCCTTTTCCCAGCTTTCCTGACCTAAGGAAGAGTCGCAGAAAACCTCGTCAAAATCTTTTCCTAACGGACCCTGACCCTCTTTTTTGCCTACAACGGCCGCACCCGAAATTATCTTGGGCTTGCTTTTTAAAGTTATTGTTTTACCTGTTCTGTTTGCCATAGCGTCACCTTAAAAAAGAGAAAGCAGATATATTATCAATCCGTAAACCGTTGCCGAGGTACAACCGAAAACTATAACGGGCCCGGCTATAGAAAACATATTCGCCGCCGTGCCTAAAATTCTGCCCTCAGTCTGAAACTCCATAGCAACAGAAACTATTGAGTTAGCAAAGCCTGTAATCGGTACAGCTGTCCCTGCACCTGCGTTCTTTGCAATTTTATCGAAAACTCCGAGCGCCGTAAGAACGGCAGTTATACCAATCAGTATCACAAGAACAAGAGCCTTGTTCTCCTTTACGGTAAGACTCGTTTTGGAAAGGGCAACCGAAACACCCTCAGCAAAGGCGCAAATTGACCCTCCGAATAAAAACGCTCTTATTGAGTCCAAAAGCGCAGGTGAACCAGGCGAGGCCTTTTTTACAGCTTTTGCATATTCTCCCTTTGTCATAGACATATTTTCTTCCTTCTTTCGTCTGTCGTTTTCTTTATAATTTTTTGCAGATAATTTTTTATTATTCATTGTGTTTTATGAAAGCAGTTTGTTGACAAAAAAAGTTAAATTGGTTAAAATGATTTTAAATTGAGTAGAAAGTAGGGGGAAATTCGGAATTCGGAATTCGGAATTTTCGGGTAAGCTTCTTCTAAAAATATCTTTCTGCCCGATAAGACAATTTTGTATAGAGTTAAGAGATAAGAGTTGAGATAGATAAAGCTAAAAGTGAGGCACTAATCTCGCCGTCCTTAGTATAGATATAACTATAGGAAAGATAAAGCGCTTGTCGCCCCTAACAGGGGAGATGTCGCTGATAAGCGACAGAGGGGTCTGTAGTTTCTTTATCTCACCTAAATCAAAATAAAACTTTCCCTCAACTACAATTTTGCATTTTACATTCTGCATTTTGCATTTTAAAAAAGGAGTTTTCTTATGGCAATTTTCAAACCATTCAAGGCATTAAGACCGAAGAACGAATATGCACATCTCGTTGCTGCGCCGCCCTACGACGTTATGAACAGCGAGGAAGCAAGAGAGATGGTAAGGGGCAACCCGCATTCATTCTTACACGTTGACAAAGCAGAGGTTGACCTTCCAAAAGGTGTTGATATTTACAGCGAGGAGGTTTATCTCAAGGCAAGAGAAAATCTTTTTGCGCTCGAAAACAACGGCATTTGCGCTATGGACAGCAACCCTTGCTTTTACATCTACCGTCAGGTTATGAACGGCAGAGCACAAACAGGTCTTGTAGGCTCGGCAAGTATCGACGATTACATCTCAGGTAATATCAAAAAACACGAATTTACAAGAGCCGACAAGGAAGCCGACCGTATAAGACACGTCGATTATTGCAACGCTAACACGGGGCCTATTTTCCTTGCCTACCGTCAGAATGATAAAATTGCAAAAATCATTTCCTCCTGGCAGGAAAACCATTCCCCCTGTTACGACTTTTTAACGGACGACGGCATCGGTAACACGGTTTGGGTAATCGACTGCGAGGAAACAAACAAAGAATTACAAGAGCTTTTCTCAGGCGTTGACTCTCTTTATATCGCCGACGGTCACCACAGATGCGCTTCGGCTGTTAAGGTAGGTCTGAAGAGAAGAGAGGAAAACCCGGACTACGACGGCACAGAGGAGTTCAACTTCTTCCTTTCCGTTGTCTTCCCCGAGAACGAGCTCGAGATTATGGACTATAACCGTGTTATCAAAGATTTGAACGGCTACACAAAAGAGGAATTCCTCGCTAAGCTTTGTGAGAAATTTACTGTTGAAGCTTTTGAGGGAGAAGGCCCCTACAAGCCGACAGAAAAGCACACCTTCGGTATGTATCTCGATAAAATGTGGTATAAAATCACAGCCAAAGAGGGAACCTTTGACGAAACAGATGTTGTTGCCGGGCTCGATGTTTCTATTTTACAAAACAACTGTATTTCCGAAATCTTCGGTATAGACGACCCGAGAACAGACAAACGAATAGACTTTATCGGTGGTATAAGAGGTCTTTCTGAACTCGAAAGAAGATGTGAGCTCGATATGAAAATAGCCTTTTCAATGTTCCCTACCTCGCTTTCAGAGCTTATGGCAATCGCTGACGCAGGCAAGGTTATGCCACCTAAATCAACCTGGTTTGAGCCGAAGCTTCTCAGCGGACTTTTCATACATAAATTAAGCTGAAATATCAGGAGAAATAACTTATGACACAAAGGCTATATGACACCGACAGTTATCTTACGGAATTCAGCTGTAAAGTTGTTTCGCTTTACAGCGACAGCGAATTTACTTACATAAAAACCGACAAAACTGCTTTCTTCCCCGAGGGTGGAGGGCAGACGAGCGACATCGGTTATCTCGGCAACGCTTATGTGGAAAACGTACAAATTATAAACGGCGAAATCTTGCATTTTGTTAAAAACTGTGATGAAAATGTTAAAAACATAGCTGTCGGCTCGGTTTTAGAAGGAAAAATTGATATGAAAAAGCGTTTTTCCGATATGCAGCAGCATTCGGGCGAGCATATTTTCTCGGGAATTGTTAATTCGCTTTACGGCTATAACAATGTCGGCTTTCATCTCGGCAAGGAAATTGTTACTCTTGATTTCGACGGTGTACTTGAGGAAAACGATATCTGTAAAGTAGAAGACCTTGTCAACAAAGCAATATGGGCTAATCTTCCTGTAAATGTTATTTTGCCGACGAAGCAGGAGCTTTCAGCCTATAGCTATCGCAGTAAGATTGAAATTGAAGGTCAGGTAAGACTCGTTGAAATCCCGGGTGTTGATTTATGCGCCTGCTGCGCCCCTCACGTTAAAAATACGGGCGAAATAGGCATTGTAAGAGTTGTCGCTTTTGAGCGTTACAAGGGTGGAACAAGGGTAAGTATTCTTTGCGGCGAAAGAGCGCTTCTTGATATTCGTCACAAATGTAAGCAAAACCGAATTGTTTCAAATCTTACCTCGGCAAAGCAGGACGAAACTGCTAAGGCTGTTGAAAGACTCAAAAAAGAAACAGAGCTGCTCAGATATGAAAACACAGGGCTTGTAAGAGAACTTCTTTCACACAAGGCAAACGAGACAGAGCCGGACGAAATTGTTTTTGTTTTTGACGAAAGGCTACAGGGTAAGCTGCTTTCCGACTTCGCTTTACAGATAAAGGATAAGGGCAGAAGGCTCACTGCCTGCTTTGCTCCGTCGGGCGACACAGTTCGCTACTGTATTCTCAGCGACACGGAAAATCTCTCTGAGCTTGCGAAAAAGCTTAATTCTGCTTTTAACGGCAAGGGTGGAGGCAGAGGCTCAATTATACAGGGAAGTATAGTTGGCGAAAAAGACGAGATTGAAAGGTTTATAAGAGGGCTGAAATAGTAAAGTAGGAAGTAGAAAGTAGGAAGTAGAAAGTAGTAAGGGGTAAAGTCAGCGCATCGGTAAGCCCAGGTTCAGCGCATAGGTAAGCCTTCAGGTATAATGAACACGAAAGAGGTGAACATTATGCCATGGAAGGAAATGAATAAAATGGAACAAAAAGAGCTATT
>JAZUOC010000011.1:0-7971 GCA_045604465.1 Acutalibacteraceae bacterium | reverse complement strand
TGACCGGCAAAAGAGGGAGAATCTGCAGGATTCATTATGCCTAAATACTGATAGCTGATAATCTTGTCGGCATAAGGAGCAACATTTTTGATTTGTCTTGTAATGCGTTCAATTGATGCAGGCAGGAGAGCGCTTTTGTAAACAGTGCCTTCAAATGTAAAAAGCTCAATATCTGCCCACAATTCAGAGCGGCCTGCTTTGTCGTGTGCCTTTCTGAGTCTTTCAAAGATTTTCTCACTTCTTCCGACGGGCGTTTTCTTTACGCCGATTTCATCCTGATAGGCAATAAAGTCAACATCAAGCTCAGTGAGGTTTCTTATATATTTCTCATTTGTAAGGGCAAGATTTGTTCCGTAGGGGGCAATAAGAGTCTTTTTGTCGGGTGTAATCTCAGCACAGTAGGCAGAGCATAGATTAACATAGCTCGTAAAATCCTTTGAAAAACGCAGAATGATACAGGTTTCGTCAGGGAAATACCAGCCGTAAAAGCTTTTATGATGTCCGTAAAGCTCTGCCAGCTCATCCATCGCTCTGAAGGAGCGGTCGATTACAGCCTGACTCTTTATGTTTTCTCCTGCCTTTCTCCAATCTCCGTAAAAGCCGTTACCGAGAAAGACCTTCACTCCGCACTCATCTGCTTCGGAAAGAATTTCCTCTATAGGGTTCTCACAGGGCATATCAGCGAAAGGAAATACCGAGGACCTAAAGTAGCATCTTTCATAAAGAGCCGTAGCCATCACCACGATATATTCCATACCGAGAGCCGAAATCTCTCTTACCTTCTCACGCCACTCTGCTCCGTTAAATTTTTCTAAGGAGGGATTCCAATATTTTCCCTCAGCTGTGTTATGATGTCTGAATTCAAAAAATGTTCCGTCTATTTTTCTGTTCATCTTAACCTATCTCCATTTTAAAGCATATGGGTAAATCGTTTTTAAATTCTCCCTTAAGATTGATTTCAAGATATTCGTCAGTTCTCACGTATTCTATCTTTTCGTCACTGCCTAAAAGCTCGATGCTTTCAATAAGATAATCGTGAGGATTATGCTTTCTCAGAGTTTTGATTTTTATGTTCTTTGAAGGTCTCATCTGGAAAACATAGAGATATCCGTTCTTATAGGTGAAGCGAAAATCCTCATTGGTGAAAGCCTTTTCGTCACCGTCTTTGAAGAATCCGTCTTCGGCGTTTATCTTGCCCTCGCCGAACTGCTTCCAGAAGGTAGTTCCGTAAATGCCGTCACCGTTTACCTTCAGCCATTCACCCATGGTAAGAAGTACCTCAGTTTCTTCCTCAGTAATTGTTCCGTCAGGCTTAGGACCTACATTGATGAGAAGGTTACCGTTTTTAGAAACGATGTCCACCAAGTCACAGATAACCTGTCTGGCACTTTTATACTCGTTATCCTTTCTGTAGCCCCAGGAGCCTTTTCCAATGGCTGTGTCCGTCTGCCAGTAGAGAGGAGAAATGCCTGAAAGTGCACCTCGTTCCACGTCAAAGGTGGCGACAGTGGGCGGAAATGCCTCGTGCTTATGATTGATGGTTACTTCCTTGCCCCACTCGTCTGCACGATTATAATAATATGCGGCGAGCTTTTTAAGATACGGCTTGAAGGAATGATTATGTATCCACCAATCGAAATAAAGCACCGAAGGCTGATATTTATCGATAAGCTCACAGGTTCTGACGAGCCAGTCCTCGAGCCACTCCTTACTCGCACCCACAGAATAAGTGTCCTCGGTAGTACGTCCGAGATTTTCTGAATTAAGCTCCTCACAGTAAAAAGCAGGGCCGTAAAAATCTCTGTATTCTTCATCGTTTACATCGCTGTCGAAGGTTCTGCCGAGGTTCATAAAGAAATAATGCTCTGCTCTGTGAGTGGAGGCACATAGAGTAAGCCCCTGCTTTTCACATTCAGCCTTAAGCTCTCCCACGACGTCTCTCTCCGGTCCCATTTCCTTAGAATTCCATCGGTTAAACTCAGTCTCATACATAGCGAAGCCGTCATGATGCTCTGCCACCGGCATAACATACTTTATTCCGGATTTCTTAAAAAGCGATACCCATTCAGCAGCAGAAAATCTTTCAGCCTTGAACATAGGGATAAAATCCTTGTATCCGAAATCCTTATGCTCACCGTAGGTTTTTCTGTGATGCTCGAACTCTCTTACTCTTTTATCGTACATGCTTCTCGAGTACCATTCGCTTCCGAAGGCAGGAACAGAGTAAATACCCCAGTGAATAAAAACTCCCACCTTATCGTGTGTGTACCAATCAGGCACCTTATGATGTGAAAGAGAAGACCAGTCAGGTTTATATCTTCCCCTTTCATTTACTTCATCGATAAGCTCTAAATATTCATTTGCTGTCATTTTCATACCCCGCATTTGTCCGATTTTTCTGCTACAACGGTCAAGCACCGTTATAATCTCAGTTTTTTACCGATTCGTTCTGCAAAGAAATTATAACACTTTCAAATGCGAGTTTCAACCTGAAAAGAAAACAATCACACATTTGTTTTCTTCTAATCAAAAAAGTAATAGAATATTGTTGACTTTTTTAAACGTAATTCCAAAATAACAAAAAATGCTTTATTGTTAAATTATTTTTAACAAAACAAAAACATATTTATGCTATTATTTACAAGGTTAATTTTCGGAATTTTCTTATACCGGAATATATGTTGATTATAAATTAAAAAAAGGAGCTAAAAAATGAGCGAAACAGTTACAGCCAAAAGAATTTCAGTGGAAAAACCCTGGATGAAGCACTATTCAGAAGAAGTAAAAAAGATTCCTACCCCAAGAACGACAGCATACCGTTATATGACAGAATCTAATGCTAACCGTCAGAACGAGGTTGCTATCAACTACTATGGCAAAAAAATCACACATGCAGAGCTTAAAAAGAATATCGATGCCACAGCAGATGCCTTCGCAGCTGCCGGTGTAAAGCAGGGCGACATAGTTTCTTTCCTCTCTGTCGCTACTCCTGAGACTATCTACTGCGTATACGCTCTTAACAAGCTCGGTGCTACAGCTAACACAATTGATCCCCGTATGGACCCGGAAAGCATACGCCGTGCTGTAGTTGAATCCGAATCAAAGATTTTCGTTGTTATCAGCGTTTCTTACGAGAAAATTATTCCTATCATCGATGATATTAAGCAGGATCTTATCATTACAGTTTCAGCTGCTACATCTCTCCCCTTTATAAAAAAGGTAGCTATGAATCTTAAAGTAAAAACAAACATCCCCTACAGCGATAAGATTGTAAAGTATGAAGATTTTCTTGCCAAAGGCAAGGGTACGACAGCTGTCGAAGCTCCCTATGTAGGCGATGCTATATTCTCTATCCCCTACACCGGCGGTACCACAGGCTTCCCCAAGGGCGTTATGATTACAAATGACGGTGCTAACTCCACAGCTCACAACTTCAAATACTCAGGTCTTGATTATGAAAAAGGCGAAACCTTCCTCGACATTATTCCCATATTCACATCATACGGTATGTGCTGCGGTATGCATATGCCCCTTTCCGTCGGTCTTGTGCTTATACCCATCCCTAAATTTGATCTCAGCCAGTACGGCAAGCTTTACAAAACCTTCAAGGCAAATCACTCAGTAAGCACACCCGCTTTCTATGAAACTCTTATGCACAGTAAGGAGCTTCAGAACATGGACCTTTCATTCCTTAAGTGTCTCGGCTCAGGCGGTGACACTATGAATAAGGGTCTCGAAAAGAAGCTCGGCGAATTCACTAAATCACACGGTATGAAGTACCGCATTTCACAGGGCTACGGTCTTTCCGAATTCTCTGCTGCCGTTTCCTTCTGCGTTAACGACATTTATAAGTCAGGCAGCGTAGGTATTCCTTCTATCAACGTTACTGTCGGTATTTTCGATGAAGAAACAGGCAACGAGCTTGGCTGCAACGAAATCGGTGAGGTTTGCGTAACAGGTCCCTCTCTTATGAAGGGCTACTACAAGCGTCCCGAAGAAACAGCCAATGTTATGCGTAAGCACGACGATGACGGCCTTACCTGGCTTCACACCGGTGACCTTGGCTATCTTGATGAAGACGGTTTCCTCTTCATTATCGGCAGAATCAAGAGAATGATCACCCGTTTCGACGGTCATAAGGTATTCCCTGTAAACATCGAAAGCCTCGTAGCACGTCACAAGGAAGTAAACAACTGCTCTGCAGTAGGCGTAGCTGATATGGACCGCACACAGGGTCACTACCCCGTAGTTTTCGTCGAATTCGGTGAAGGTGTAGACGATAAAGAAAACTTCTGTAAGAACCTCTTCAATGAATGTAATACCCTTCTTGAAGAACGTGGAAGACCTGTAGCTGTCGTTTCCATTGACAAGATTCCTCTTACAGGCTCCGGCAAGAATGACTTCCGTACTCTCGAAAAGGAATACGAGAATTTCGACTACAAAGCATGGAACGCAAAGCTCGGCATTGAATAATCACCAATAATAAGCAAGCCCCTATGGAAGAATTTTTCTGCCATAGGGGTATTTATTTTTCTCACGATTTTGACCTCGAATTATTTTTTGACTCCTTTATAAATATAGTAAGGCTTTGAAAAAATATAAAACCCTTTATTTTGAGCCGATTTCAGATTATCAATAAACTCATTGTATTCTTTTTCGTTTAATGCTCCCGTTTTTTCTTTATAAAGCCACGCAATATCTAAGCTTAAATCATAACCGAATAAACCCTCTGCGTACTCGGTTTCAACGATATTATAAACGCTTACTGCGCTTTCAAAAAATTTACTTCTATTAAAGAATCCGTACATTCTCCTGCCTATCCAGCTGTCAAGATCATCCATCCAGGGCTGCTTAGTCACTGCGTATGCATGAATTGCTTTTGAAATAAGCTCTTTATTTTCGCCGTTATAAGTAACACTGTCCCAATCACAGTTTACGGATATTACAGCTCCGCCCGGCTTTAAGATTCTGTGAATCTCACTGACCAAAAAATCCTTATCAGATACACATTCAAACATATCTTTAGTGAAAACAAAATCAAACGTATTATCATTAAACCTAAGCTTCTTCGAGCAATCCATAACCTTAAGCTCAATAGGCTTTTTATATTTAACATCCTTAAACCGTTTGTCGGTTATATCCACACCGACCGCTGATTTGATTTTACCGGGAAAGGCTTTCAGAAAAGCCAAAAGAAAGCTTGCATCCTTGCAGCCTAAATCTGCAATTACTGCATTATCCGGTAAGTCTGTTTGTTCTGAAATTGCTTTGAATAATGTCTTATATTTAAAATTGTTCATTTTTAATAACCTCCAAAATTAGAATAAAAAAATACTGTTAACAGCTATATGCCATTAACAGTAATATAAAAGGTAACCTTTTCTTTATCACTCATTAAGGACACATAGCAAGATAAGCCTGTATCCTTAAAAGATACAAGCTATCTTCGTCTGCGTCGAATAGAGATAAAGAACATACCGATTCCTCCGTTTGAAAATTAAATTTATTATACTATAAATCTTTGAAAAGTCAAGGAATTTTTACCCTTGGTTTTGTGCGGACAATACTGAAATAGTCTCTATCATAATTCCTGTCCGCCTTTGTTGATTCTTCTGAGAACACAACCTATGATTATCTGAAGGACAGAAACTCCTGCAGACGAGAAAAGCAAAGCCTTGCCCCATATGCTTTCACCCTTAGTTTCAAGCAGAATCGCTCCACCCACAAGAAACATAATGATCAATGCAACACATTCAAAGCCAACAATAATCTGTATTTTGGTTTTATCGATTTTATCCCTCTCTCCGGTAAAACACATCATCGCGTAGATGTAGCCTTCTATAATAGGCTCCATAATTATTTCAGCAAGTATATCGAAAAGAAATTCCATATAACCACCTCTATTAGCATTATATCAAACAAACAATAATTTATCAAGTTGCGACCATTGGTGCACACGATGTCGGAGATACATTTCATATTCAAGCACAAAAATTGGAAAGCCACCCTGAAGGGTAGCTTCTCAATTTACAGGATAAAATGACACCCATTATTATAATAAACTCAACTTCTTATGAATACATAATAATTTGTGTCATACCCACCGTAACGGTAATCGCCACTTTTCCATTCAATTATCATATAATCTTTTCCGTTAACAGTTCTGATTTCATACTCACAGGCAGACCAATTCCATTTGCGTAGCAGATAATTTTTTGTCCACGTGACTGTTTCCTCACCCTCAAAGATTGCATCAGCATAAACGCATCTGCAATTGCCATCATGGAAGAATTCAAGCTCCTTGAAATACAAATCGTCAATAGGCTCTTCTTCTTGAAGAAATTCATCCTTATTGCATAAGAAAGAATGTGCCTTCCATCTGCCTATGACATGTTCGTCATTTATAAACATCTTATTTATATCATCTTTTCTCGCAATGCCTTCAGCTGAATATTTAATACTGTCAGCCTTCTTTAATAACAGATACACTGGTTTACCGCCTCTGCAAACCTCAGTTTCTCTCAGCGTTATGAGCATATATGTTCCGTCCGGTTTTTCTTCAATTTCATACTCATTATATGTATTACCCGACAGATATGTATTGCTGATAAAATATCCTTTCGTCCAGCTGTAGCCCCAATATTCCTCACCCTTGGGGAGAAAATACAGATATTTTACATCACCACCATAAAAGCCTGTATTGTCGCAGAAAATGTCTTGAATGTAATCCTCTTTGACTGCATAAACACCTTTAACTTCCCACTTGCCGATAACCTTTTCATCATTAACAAACGACATCTCTTTTTTAGGTTGCACAATTTCATCGCACAATTTTACAACCTTACAGACTATTACATCATCTGTAATTTCATATTGAGATATTCTTTGATAATCCGCTGCTTTGATTTCAGCTTCAGCAACAGTACATAAATCAACAGCATTATCATCAGTACAACGCTTGATAATAACCATATCAGCGTTGAAAGCAATATCTAACTTTCTCATCATAAGCTTAGCCTCCTTAAGATTTATAAGAGCATCAAGAAAGAATTTTTCCTTTCGAGAGAAAATTACATCTATTTCTTTGTTCGATTTTCTCTCGGAAATGATTTCTTTGATTTCCTGTAAGGAGAAACCTGCTTTTTTCAAAGCATTTATTCTATGAAAAGTCAGTATTTGCTCGGAACTATAGTATCTGTAGCCTGAAAACTTATCTGTGTATAAAGGTTCCAAAAGCTTTTTCCTATCATAATGCCGTAGAACAGAAATCTTCGTCCCGCACATTTTTGCAAATTCTCCAATCTTCATAAAATATTTCTCCTTTACATAATCCAAGGTACCTTATATGCATAGTATAAACCTTAAGTTAGGGTAAGAGTCAATACTAAATAAAAAATTTTTTACGAAGCATAAACCGATGTGCTATCAACGCATCCGTTTAAGTACGCTATCACAAACCGGAACCTATCTGAAAGAGCAAAAAGAAAAAAGTCACCCTATCGGATGACTTTTCTCTTTTTGTGTTTACAGGACGGAATGACACCCCATAAATTTTTTAATTATCAAGATTTTTCAAAATGTCTTCCAAGTGCTTTACATTGATTTTTTTCTTATTTCCTTTAATTGCAACAGTCATATTCTTCACTTGAAAAATTTCTTTTGCCGCCTGAATTATCTGTTCTTTTGTAATATTATTAAATCTCCCATAAAATTCATCGGAATAATCAATGGAATCTGTTTTTAAGATATGATTATAATATGCCATACTCCAATTCAAATCGTCAGGCTTATCCAATTCCATTAGTGAATTGCTCATTTCATACTTTAAGATTGCATCAAAATTGAACTGTCCGTTTTTTACATGATTCAAAAGGCTGACAATTATTCTGACAGCATCCACAATTTTTTCTTTTCCAACCTCAAACTTAAAGTTTATATTTCCGATATTGTCATATTGCTCTAAAGTGCTTT
>JAZUOC010000010.1:0-19360 GCA_045604465.1 Acutalibacteraceae bacterium | reverse complement strand
GGCAGAGAAATTATCGACCGTGTTTTCGCACAGGCCGTAGGTGCAGAGGATGCCATCGTAAGACATAATTTTACCTGTGGAACGCACACTCTTACTGTCGCTCTCTTCGGCATTCTTCGCCCGGGTGACACTATGCTCTGTGTCTCAGGCAGACCTTATGACACCATTCTTCCTGTTATCGGCATTACAAAAAATGGGAAGAATATGGGATCTCTTGCCGATTACGGTGTAAAATATGAGGAAATCGACCTTAAGGGTGACGAGCTCGATTATGATGCTATCGAAGAGCGTCTTTCCGAAGGAAATGTCAGGATGGTTTACATTCAGCGCTCGAGAGGATATAAGCTTCGCCACTCACTTTCGGTCGCTGAAATAAAAAAAGTAATTGATATTACCAGAAAGCACTGCGATGCGGTAGTTATGGTAGATAACTGCTACGGTGAATGGACGGAAAAAACAGAGCCTACAGATGTAGGTGCAGATATAATCGCAGGCTCTCTTATTAAAAACCCCGGTGGCGGTATCGCCAAAACCGGCGGCTATATAGCAGGAAAAAAGGAATGTATCGAGCTTTGCTCTTACAGACTTACCACGCCGGGACTCGGTAAGGAGGTAGGTGCCACACTCGGCCAGAGCAGAGAACTGTTTATGGGAATATTTAACGGCCCTCATGTAGTAGGGGAGGCACTTAAAACTGCTGCTTTCACATCTGCACTTTTTACACTTATGGGATTTGATCCGACTCCTTGTGTCGGTGAGACAAGACACGACATTATCCAGGCTGTCAGACTGCGTGAGGAGAAAAATCTGATCGCTTTCTGCCAGGGACTTCAGAAGGGTGCTCCCGTTGACTCATTTGTAACACCGGAGCCCTGGGAAATGCCCGGTTACGACAGTAAAGTCATTATGTCGGCAGGTGCTTTCACATTAGGCTCATCCATTGAGCTTTCGGCTGATGCTCCTTTACGCGAGCCTTACGCCGTATGGTTACAGGGTGGACTTAATTTTCACAGTGCCAAGGTAGCGGTTATGTATGCTGCTCAGGAGGTACTGAAAGCTAACGGTGCAGAGGAATGATAAAATGAACAGAAACTTTAAAGGCTTCGATCCGGACGGATTTATGCTTTTAGAACTCAATAAATTCAATGACAGCAAAGACTTTTACGAAACGGTAAAAGAGGATATAAAAGCTAAGATCATTACACCTATGCGACAGCTTGCGCTGGATCTGAGCGATGAATTACTGAATGTCGATGAAAAAATGGTGCTTATTCCTACTAAAATGGTGTCAAGAATAAGAAGGGACACACGTTACTCAAAGAATAAGGAAATGTACCGCTCAAATGTATGGTGTATGTTTATGCGTAATAAGCATGAATGGAGATTTATGCCGTGCATGTGGTTTGAGGCTTTCCCCGATCATTATTCCTACGGTGTCGGTCTGTTTCACGCTCAGCCGTCTGATCTAGAGGTTTTCAGAAGCTATCTTTCCGAAAACCGTGACGAATTCAGATACGCCTTGAGACAGATGTATATTGTCGGTGCTTTACCCTTTATAGATTCCTTTAAAAAGGATAAGCCGGGGTCGGATAAGATAGAGGATGATATTAAGCCGTATTATAACTCCCGCTATTTCCTGTTTTCGTATACGGGAACCGATATGCAGAAGCTCTTTGACGGTTCTGTGGAAGAGGAGTTAATATACGCTATAAGAGCATTTACACCGATGTATAAATTTTTACTCAAGATAACTGATGAAATATACGAAAAAGGAGAATAAGTATGAATTCTTATCTTTATCTTAAAAGCGGTTCCGATATAAGAGGTACTGCCGTCGGAACAAAAAACAGTGAGGTTGAACTAACCGATGAAGCCGTTTACAGGATAACTGTCGCATTCTGCAGATGGCTCGATGAAAAAGGTTATAAGGGTAACCGTATCGCCGTAGGACATGACTCCAGAATTTCTGCCGAAAGAATTAAGAAACAGGTTATTAATGGTCTTGCACAGTTCGGAAAGGAAATATACGACTGCTCCTATGCTTCTACTCCTGCTATGTTTATGGCCACTGTAGATGCCGGCTGCACAGCTTCGGTTCAGATTACCGCAAGTCATCATCCTTACGATAAAAACGGACTTAAATTCTTTACGACTGACGGAGGTCTCAATCCTGAGGATATCGAGAGAATACTCGTTCTCGCCGAAGAGAATTATGAGAAAAAAGATTTCGCTCCCGATGTCAGGAAAGCAGATTTTATGTCTGTCTATTCCGAACGCCTCAGAGATATGATAAAATCAGAGGTAAATGCCGACGATTACGATAAACCTCTTAAGGGCTTTAAAATCGTAGTCGATGCCGGAAACGGTGTAGGCGGCTTTTATGCTACAGATGTTCTCGCACCCTTAGGCGCAGACATTACAGGCAGTCAGTTTCTTGAAAAGGATGGCATGTTCCCGAATCATACACCTAACCCCGAAAATAAAGAAGCTATGAAATCTGTCTGTGAAGCTACCGTGAGAAACGGTGCTGACCTCGGTATTATCTTTGATACTGATGTAGACAGAGCAGGCTGTGTGGATGAAAACGGAAAAGAAATCAACCGTAACCGTCTCGTAGCTCTTGCTTCCCTTATCGCACTCGAAAACTGCAAGGGCGGTACAATAGTTACCGACAGCGTAACATCCACAGGTCTGACTACGTTCATCAATGAAAATCTCGGCGGAGTACATCTCAGATTCAAGCGCGGCTACAGAAACGTAATCAATAAGCAGATAGAATTAGAGAACGAAGGTGTTTCGTGTCCTCTCGCTATGGAAACATCAGGTCATGCCGCATTTAAAGAGAACTACTATCTCGATGACGGTGCATATCTGATTACGAAAATCGTCATAAAAATGGCACAGCTCGGAAAAGAAGGCAAGAAGCTTGACTCGCTTATTTCCGAGCTGAAGGATCCCGCCGAGGCACTCGAAATACGCTTCAGAATCAAGGAAAAAGACTTCAGAAAATACGGATTAACGGTAATCGATGAGCTTAAGGCTTACGCTGATAAGGCAGAAGGCTGGCGTGTCGCTGACGATAACTATGAAGGTATACGAGTATACTTCGACAGTGAGGCTGCCAAAGGCTGGCTTCTTCTCCGTCTCAGCGTGCATGATCCTATAATGCCTCTTAACGTAGAAAGCGATGTTATCGGAGGAAACAAGCTCATAATCGAAAGATTTTATGAATTCATTAAAGATTACGACGGACTCGATTTATCTGTTATAGAAAATATTATGTAAATAAAGGAGGTATTTTATGAAAACTGAAAATGGGCAGGTTATAAGAAAAACCGCAGTAGGCGGACAGGCTCTTATCGAAGGTATTATGATGATGCATCCGAAGGGAAAGGCTGCTGTTTCGGTGCGTACACCCGACGGTGAAATAGACACGGAAATGCTCGATGTAAAGCACATAAAGGACAAAATTAAATTTTTAGGGTGGCCGCTTATCAGAGGTATAGTAAATTATATCGAATCAATGACCTTCGGTTACAAATGTCTGATGATTTCAGCTGAAAAATCCGGTCTCGAGGATATAGAGGATACAGAAAGCTCATCTAAGCTGGATAAATGGCTCAATGACCACATTAACAAAAAGGTAATGGGCGTTATCACAGCTATCGCTTCGGTTCTCGGTGTCGGACTTGCATTTCTTCTTTTCTTCTATCTTCCCACCGTTACTGTCGATTTCGTCAATAAGCTGGCAGGGGAGACGCTCACGAATTTCAGAGCACTGTTCGAAGGAATTATCCGTATGGCTATTTTCGTGGCCTATATAGCCCTTGTTTCTCTTATGAAGGATATAAAGCGTACCTTTATGTATCACGGTGCTGAGCATAAAACCATATTCTGCTACGAAAAAGGACTCGACCTTACGGTAGAAAACGTTAAAAAGATGTCCAGATTTCACCCCAGATGCGGCACAAGCTTTATTTTCGTTATCATCATTATAAGTGTGGTAATCTCATCTGCTATATCCGTTGCTTTTCCTGAGCTTCGTAATCAGACCGTAGTGTGGATGGCGATAAAATTACTTATACTTCCCTTCATAACAGGTATCAGCTATGAGTTTATCAGATATGCCGGTAAACACGATAATTTACTCGTAAGAATTTTAGCTGCACCCGGCTTATGGATGCAGAGACTCACTACCAAAGAGCCTGATGAAGCTATGATTGAGGTTGCGTTAGCGGCATTCAAAGCAGTTACTGATGATGAGGATAATGAAATATGACACTTAATGAGCTTTACATAAGTTCTGTCGGAAAGCTTAAAGGGATAGAAAATGCCTCTACGGATGTACGGATAATTATTAAGAATGTCTTGTCGTTCAGTGAAACGGATTTTCTGCTTAATAAGAGCCTTCAGCTTAAGGAAGAGGACGTGTCTGTCATCGGTTATATGGTAGAAAAGAGACTGGCGGGTGTTCCTGTTCAGTACATAATCGGTGAGTGGGACTTTTACGGTACTACCTTTAAGTTAAATGAAAATGTGCTGATACCGCGTCCCGAAACAGAGATTCTCTGCGAATATGTTATCGAGTATCTTAAGGATAAAAACGCTCCTGTCGTGGCAGATTTATGTGCCGGAAGCGGATGCATCGGCATTACGGTGAAAAGTAAAACAGATAATGCCGAGATAATTATGGTGGAAAAATCTCCGGGAGCAGCAGAGATATGCCGTGAAAACATTTCGGAAATTCTCGGAGAAAACGGTGCTACGCTGATTAACGGTGATATCTTCCGTATCGATGAATTAGGCGAATTGCCGCTTTTCGATGTTATAATTTCTAATCCGCCTTACATAAAAACATCCGATATACCGTCTTTGCAGTCAGAGGTTCTTCTTGAGCCTGAGATGGCTCTTGACGGGGGAGAGGACGGTCTGGATTTTTACCGCTTTATGGTAGAAAAGTGGACCTGTTATCTTAAAGATGACGGTCTTTTCGCCTTCGAATGCGGTGAAGAGCAGGCGGAATGTATTAAACTTATTCTTGAAAATAAAAATTTTGATGTCAGCTTTGTAAAGGACTACAGTAACGTTGACAGATTTGTTATAGGAAAGAGGCGAAAAATATGATTTTCGATTTAATTAGTGACGGATTATCCTTTGATCTGATTATAAATCTTATGGTCAGAGTATTTGTAATTTTCTGTGTTTTACCTATTCACGAATTCGCTCACGCTTTCATAGCTCATAAGCTCGGTGATGATACAGCCAGACTTTCGGGCAGAATGACCACGAATCCGCTGGCTCATATCGATCCTATAGGTGCGCTTATGATTATACTCGCAGGCTTCGGTTACGCTAAGGCAGTGCCTGTAAATATCAGAAACTTTAAAAAGAGAAAGCCTTATATGGCTCTTACTGCACTCGCAGGACCTGCTTCGAATGTTATTATGGCGTTTATATTCGTATTTATCGGACTGCTTGTACAGGTAAAAATCGGAGTCGCAGAGGGAAGCTTTACTTACTATATCGTAGTGTTTATGCTCACCGCCGCACAAATAAATATTTCTTTGGCAGTGTTCAATCTTCTTCCCATACCGCCTCTTGACGGGTCGAGAATATTCAGCCTTATTATTCCCGATAAGTATTACTACACCATTATGCAGTATGAAAGATACATCGTTTACGGTGTTCTTGCCCTCGTCTTCTTCGGCGTGCTTGACGGACCGATAACTTTCCTCTCGGGACTGCTGTTTGATTTGATTTTTAATGTCGCTTCTATACCTTTAGGTATATGATTACAGGTGAAAAATGGAAAAAATACAGTATAAATTAGATGTTTTTGAAGGGCCTATGGATCTTCTGCTGCATCTTATCAATAAACACAAACTGAATATCAATGACATACCCATCTTTGAGCTTGTGGAGCAGTATACGGATTATGTTCGTCAGATGAAGGAAGCTGATATGGAAATAGCCAGTGAATTCCTCGAAATGGCGGCAAGATTGGTATATATTAAATCTGTTTCTCTTTTACCTGTTTATGAGGAAGCTGAGGAGCTTAAAAGAGAGCTCTCGGGTGAGCTTATAGAGTACAGAGACTGTAAAATTATGGCAGGAAAAATTGCTGAAACTGCTAACGGCTTTGATCACTTCTGCCGCGAACAGATGAAGATAGAATCCGATAAGAAATATGAAAGACTGCACGAAAGTGATGATCTGTTCAGATTCTATCTCTCAGCAGTAGGCAAGGGTAAGCGAAAATTACCTCCTCCTATGGAGGCGTTTACGGCTATTGTTTCTAAAAAAATAGTTTCGGTTGCTTCGAGAATAGGCGGTATATATCATAAATTCGGAAACAGAGGTAAGAGAAGATTTTCCGACTTCTTTGCCGATGCTACATCCCGTTCTGAAATGGTTGCTACCTTTCTTGCCATGCTCGAGCTTATTAAAGCAAACAAAATCAAAATCGACGAGGATGACGGTCATATCAATGTAACCGTGTCAGCAGATACGGATATGAATGACACCGAATTTGTCAGCGACTTTGAGGAAGTAAATGAAAAACTCACGGAATCGGACGGTGAAAACGATGGATAAAAAATTAATCGCTACTCTTGAGGCTGTGCTTTTCGCTACGGGAGAGCCTACTGAGATTTCAAAAATTTCACAGGCACTTGAGGTTGACGAGATAGTTCTCGAGGAAGCTATTGCAGTATTAAGGGCAAGATATTCAAAAGAGGACTCGGGTATTTGTTTATTGAAGCTTGAGGATAAATATCAGCTTTGCTCTAAAACAGAGTTCGCTGACAGTATAAGAAAGATTATCGAGGTTAAAAAAAATACTCCTTTGTCACAGGCTGCCTTTGAGGTTCTTGCTATTATTGCATATAACCAGCCTGTAACCAAATCTTTCATAGAACAGATAAGAGGAGTTGACTGCTCGGCCGTAATTTCTAATCTGTGTCAGAAGTGTCTCATCGAAGAAAGGGGCAGACTTGATTTACCGGGAAGACCGCTGATTTACGGAACCACACCGGAATTTCTCAGGTGTTTCTGCATATCTTCTCTCGACGAGCTGCCTCCCTTGCCTAAAAATGATGAAGAAACGGTAAAAAATGACGAAACTGATGAACAGATTTCAAATTAACAGTTGACGAAATCTTATTTTTGAGGTAACATATATAAAAAGAATTATGAAAGGGTGAGAATGTGACAGGATTTCAGATTTTTTTGTTGATTCTGCTTGGAATAGTTTTATTCTTTGTCTCAGTTTTGTCGGTGCCTGTCAGAGTAACCCTGGCTTATGACGATAAAATCCGGCTTTCTGTCAGGTATCTGTTTGTTAGGCTTGACATTTTACCCGCAGGACCGAAAAAAGAAAAAAAGCCGAAAGCGCCTAAGGAACCCAAACCGCCTAAAGAACCGAAAGATGAAAAAGAAGCTCCCAAAGAAAAAAAGCCGAACCCTATTATCGAAATGATCAAGGCTAACGGCCACGATGGAATGATTACGGTCATTACGAATCTCGGCAGCGTTCTTTCTACATACGGCGGTAAGCTTTTCAGAAGCATAGTTTTCGACAGACTTGACCTCGATATAAGTGTAGGTACAGGCGATTCTGCCGCTACAGCTATTAAATACGGACAGGTATGTCAGAAGGTTTTTCCCGTTATGGGCTTTGTATGCTCTAATAATCTCG
This sequence comes from Acutalibacteraceae bacterium, assembly GCA_045604465.1. Classification (GTDB taxonomy): domain Bacteria; phylum Bacillota; class Clostridia; order Oscillospirales; family Acutalibacteraceae; genus UBA6857. Next base: position 11,664 of record JAZUOC010000010.1, on the reverse strand, counting down.
TTCGGAAGTACGATATTAATGTGGAGCCTGACTTTTTGGCGAATAAGACCGAAGGTAAATTCTACTGTGAAATGAAAATCTGTATAAGAAAGATCATTAACTCCACAGTAGGTATGGTAGTAAGATTAATTTTCAAGGTAGTTCTGAAGTTTCTTTCGGGTGCCAAGAAAAATAATAAAAATAATGAAGAAACCAAAGTTCAAACAATGAAAGGATGATATACAATGGCAGAAAAATCAGCAGGTGCTATCCTCTCCTCAACAATTGAAAAAATCCGTGATCTCGTAGACACAAGCACAATCATCGGTGAAGCAATTTACGCAGAAGGCGGCACTACAATTATTCCCGTTTCCAAGGTTACATACGGCTTCGCTTCGGGCGGTGCTGACTTCCCCTCAAAGGGTTCTAAGGAGCTCTTCGGCGGCGGAGGCGGTGCAGGTGTTACCATTACTCCTGTTGCTTTTCTCGTAATAGCAGGCGGTGAGGTTACTCTTAAACACATCACAGCTTACGATAATGCTGCTGAAAGAGTTGTTAATCTTGTTCCCGAAATGTTTGACAAGGTTACAGGTCTTATGAACAAAACCAAAAAAGATACACCCGAAGTTACCGAATAATTCGGATACTTCCGATTATATTAATTTTAATACAACCGCCTGCATATAATTTTATCGGCAGGTGGTTGCTTTGTTAATTAAAAAGATTATTATTTTACCAATTATAGTTGTTTTATTTTCGAATTTTGCATTTTACTCTTTCAGTGCAGACATCAGTGCTGAAAGCTGTGTCTTAATTAATGCCGAAACCAAGGAGATAATGTACGAGAAAAATGCATATGAGAAACGCTCTATGGCCAGTACTACCAAGATAATGACGAGTATTCTCGCTGTAGAGTCGGGAAAAATGAATGACATCGTTACTGTTACCTCGGATGCTTTGGCTGAAGGTACGTCAATTGGTCTTAAGGAAGGCTACATTCTGACTCTTGAGTCTCTTACGTACGGTATGATGCTCGAATCGGGTAATGATGCGGCTAACGTCTGTGCGATTTATCTTGGCGGCACTACAGAAAACTTTGCGGTTATGATGAACACAAAGGGAAAAGAAATTGGTATGACTCGGACTAACTTCGTTACTCCGTCGGGACTCGATGATGAAGAGCACTATTCTACGGCTTATGATATGGCTCTTCTCGGTGCTTACTGCATAAAGAATCCTGTTTTCCGTGAAATATGCTCTGATAAAAGTCAGAAGATAGATTTTATAAAGCCGGATATCACTGTTAATTTCTCTAATCATAACAGGCTGTTAAACTCATGCGAAGGTGTTTTCGGAATTAAGACGGGCTTTACCAAAAAGAGCGGAAGATGTCTCGTCTCGGCGTGCGAAAGAGAGGGTGCCACTCTTGTCTGTGTAACTCTTAACGCGGCAGACGACTGGAATGACCACAGGAAGCTTTACGATTTAACGTTTACTGAGCTGAATAAATCGACTGTAAAGCCTGCTTTTGAAAGGAACATTCCTGTTTATGGTGCAGATACGAAGGAGTTAGAGATTTACTGTGATGATTTCGATTTTTACTATAAAAATGACAGTGAACTTACAGAACAGATTATATTACCCGAAATCATTTATGCACCCATAGATAAAAACGAGATTTTAGGTAAAATAAATTATTATCTTTCGGGCGAACTGATTCACACTTCATATATATATTCAAGGCATAATGTGCCTTCATCAAGTGAATCATATAAGAATAAAAAAACATTTATCGAACGGATTAAGGACATATTATTCAGGAAGGATGATTAAAATGACAGACGATAAAGTCAGGCTCCAGAAATATTTATCCGAATGCGGTGTTGCCTCCAGAAGAAAAAGTGAAGAGCTTATCGAGCAGGGAGCGGTACGTGTAAACGGACAGGTAGCTTCCATCGGCGACAAGATTAACCCTAAAAGTGATGCAGTTACCGTAAAGGGTAAAAAAATCGTAAAGCAGAAAACACATACATATATTATGCTTCATAAGCCCAGAGGGTTTATTACTACTATGAGTGATGAGCGTGACAGAAAATGTGTGGCTGAGCTTATTAAGGATGTTCCGGGCAGAGTGTACCCCGTAGGCAGACTCGACAGAGACAGTGAGGGTATGCTTCTGTGCACAAATGACGGTGAATTTGCTAACGCTATGACACATCCGAGAAAGCATATCCCTAAAACCTACCGTGTTACCGTAAGGCCCGGCATAACACAAGAGCAGATAACTGAGCTTACCACAGGTATCGTAATCGATGACAGAATGACTTCACCTGCCGAAATCCGTGTAGTTACTAGAGAAGAGGCTCGTGTAGTTCTCGAAATTATTCTCTACGAAGGCAGAAACAGACAGATAAGAAAAATGTGTGAGGCTGTCGGACTTGAGGTGGCGAGACTTAAAAGAACACAGGTCGGTTCAGTAAAATTAGGCATGCTTAAGCAGGGCGACTGGCGAAATCTTACCGAGGATGAAGTACGAAAGCTTATGTTAGCCGCAGGCATGGAAAGAAAGAAGAAATGATTATGTTATTTTTCAGACCAAACGCTTTAACAGATGAGGTAACAGAATTTATCGCATATGAGGATGATGTCAGATGCGGTCACTGCCTTTTAAAAAAGGATAGCCTTTTTGCAGAGGTGTACGAAATAGAATACGATGCGGACAAGCCCTATCTTGTAGAAGGACTTCTTCGCTCGGCATATAATTATGCTTCACTGAAAAACATTTATATGGGTAAATGTACCTGTAAAAACATCGTCAATTTCCTTAAAAAAATGAATTTCAATGAGACAGACGAAGGTTTTATCAATGACATTCCTTCTATTCTGACGGGTTCGTGCTGCAAATGAGAAAAAAGGTCGAATTTATTTGACAAAAGCTATAAAACAATATATAATTAAAAGGATATAATAGTATCTTTCAGTAAAACGGAGGCGACCGTAATGATTAAAAGTATGACAGGCTTCGGAAGAGCTCAGGAGACCATCGACGGCATGAGTATAACCGTCGAGATGAAAAGTGTAAATCACAGATATTTTGATTTTTCTTCGAGAGTGCCGAGAGTATACGGCTTTTTGGAGGAAAAGCTTAAATCCTACATACAGTCCTATGTTTCCAGAGGCAAATTAGAATGTTACGTACAGATAGAAGCACTTGAAATCGAAGATTGTGTAGTATCTGTAAATCACTCTCTCGCTGCAGGATACATCGATGCACTCAGAGAACTGGCAGAAAAATATGAGCTCACTGATGACATTACCGTCAGCTCAGTAGCCAAATATCATGATATATTCTCCGTACATAAAACGGAAGCTGATGAAGAAAGAATCTGGAATGCGGTTAGAGCCGTCACGGATAAGGCGCTCGCTTCGTTCATATCGATGAGAGAGCGTGAGGGCGAAAAGCTCAAAGCAGATATTCTTTCACGCTGTGATACCATTCTCGAAAACGTAAAATTTATAGAGGAGCGTTCACCTCAGACTGTTATCGAGTATAACGGTAAGCTGCTCGACAGAATGAAAAACGTTTTAGAGGATGTACAGGTAGATGAACAGAGACTTCTTACTGAAGCTGCCATTTATGCTGACAAGATAGCAGTAGCGGAGGAGACTGTAAGACTCAGAAGCCACATCGAACAGATGCACGAGTTTATGGACAGTGAAATCGCTATCGGAAGAAAAACCGATTTCCTTATCCAGGAATTTAACCGTGAAGCAAACACTATCGGTTCTAAGGCTCAGGATGTGGAGATTGCACGTAAGGTTATCGACATTAAGGCAGAAATCGAAAAAATACGCGAACAGGTACAGAATATAGAATAATCGGTGAAATATTATGAAGTTAATTAATATCGGTTTCGGTAATATGATAAACGCTCAGCGGCTTGTCGCTATCGTAAGCCCGGATTCCGCTCCAATAAAAAGAATCATTCAGGAATGTAAGGAAAGAGGTACTCTTATCGATGCCACACAGGGCAGAAGAACGAGAGCCGTAATAATAATGGACAGTGACCACGTGATACTTACTTATCTTCAGTGTGAGACTGTAGCCAACCGACTTGATTCGGAACAGGGTGAAGACTGTGAGGAGGACGTTAATTATGAATAAAGGTTTACTTGTCGTAGTTTCTGCGCCGTCAGGATGCGGAAAGGATACGGTAGTGGCAAAGATTCTCGAAATAATGAAGGATGACGCTTTTCTTTCTGTTTCCATGACGACGAGAAAGATAAGAGCAGGCGAAACCGACGGAGTAAATTATCATTTTATTTCCGATGAAGAATTTAACCGTAACATTCAGAAGGGCGAAATGCTCGAATATGCACAGTACGGTGAGAATCTCTACGGCACACCCTTGACTCCTGTCAGAAAGAACCTTGAAGAAGGCAAAACGGTATTTCTGATCATAGAGGTAAAAGGCGGAGAGAATGTAAAGAAAATCTTCCCGGATGCCAAAAAAATATTTATTATACCTCCTTCACTTGAAGTGCTTGAAGCACGTCTCAGAGGCCGTAATACTGACAGCGACGAAGCAATCAGAGCCAGACTCAGAATCGCAGAAACAGAGCTTCAGAGAGCTTATGAATATGACTATATAGTAGAAAATGATGATCTCGAGGATGCTGTTAACGATGTTATGTCAATAATAAGAGCTGAACAGCTTAAAATTAATAATATGCAAAATAAATTAAGAGAGGTAATAAACAATGCTTAATCCCGATTTAAGAAATTTACTCAAAGACAATACCAGCCGTTATTCCGTGGTTACAGCAGTAGCTAAGAGAGCCAGAGAGATTTCAGAAACTCCCGAGCTTAACGAAAAATGCGGAACAGAGAAGCCTGTTTCAGTTGCTCTCGATGAATTTCTCAGCGGCAAGCTCGAAATCTGCGAGCCCGAAGAAATCAGAAATATATAAAATTTAAAGGAAGTGAAATGATATGAAACAGTTTCTTGCGTGCGTTGCCGTAGAAAATGTTGCATATCATTTTGACATTCTTTACGGTTATACCGTACCGGAGGAGCTTAAAAACAGTCTCCGAAAAGGTTCGCGGGTACTCGTTCCGTTCGGTATGGGAAAAAACGTAAAGAGACAGGGCATTGTCTTTGACTTCGCAGAATCCGAAGAAGATAAAAAGTACAAAAGTATTATTTCTGTACTCGATGCTTCTGATACAGTTTCAGCGGAAATGCTCGAAATCGCTGCTTTTCTTAAAGAAATAACCTTCTGCACCTATTTTGAAGGAGTAAAGGTTCAGATACCCTCAGGACTCAATTACAGAACAGCTGTCAGATATTTTGCTGTACAGCGCGGTAACGAGGCTTCCTTGTCCGAGGATGAAAAACAGGTGTATGAATATATGCTTTCTGTCGACGGCTTTCTAGAGAAAAGAGAGGTGTACAATGCGCTGGGTTTTTCTTTAGAATGTGATGTTATCGAAAGACTTTATGCTAAAAAGCTTCTGACCAAGGACTATAATGCTGTACGTAATGCTAACGATGCTACTGTTAAGAAAGTTTGTCTTACTTGTAGTGAGGATGAGATATACGAAAAGCATAAAAAGCTCACATCGAAGCAGAAAAGTGTTATAAAAGTCCTATCCGATGTTGGCACTGCAAGCGTTAAAGAGGTTTGTTATTTTACAGGCGTAACACCTGCCGTTGTAACTAATCTCGAAAAAAAAGGAATCGTGGAAATCAGTAATATTACAGTTTACCGTATTCCGGAATCTAACCTCACCTACGCAAAGGCGAAGGAAGATATCATCCTTACCGATAAGCAGAAAAAAGCCTTTGCCGGTTTATGCTCACAGTATGCTTCCGGAGGCGGTGTGAGTCTCCTCTACGGAATAACAGGCAGCGGCAAGACATCGGTTTTTCTTTCTCTTATCGACAAAGTAACTGCAGACGGAAAACAGGTAATCGTTATGGTTCCAGAAATTTCCCTTACGCCTCAGATGATGGCTCAGTTCAAGGGAAGATACGGTGATGATGTGGCAGTATTTCACAGTGCTCTTTCCGTAGGTGAACGCCGTGATGAATATAAGAGAGTAAAAGAAGGTCTTGTCAAAATAGCTATCGGAACAAGATCTGCTGTTTTCGCTCCCTTCGATAATCTCGGTCTTATAGTAATCGACGAGGAGCAGGAGCACACGTATAAATCCGAAGCTTCACCCCGTTATCACACAGTAGATGTGGCTAAATTCCGTGCAAAAAGACATAATGCACTTTTACTGCTTTCATCTGCGACACCTTCTGTAGAATCCTACTCTAATGCAGTAAGGGGAGTGTACACGCTACACACACTCGATGAAAGATACGGTGTTGCCGTACTGCCTGAGGTCGAAATAGTCGATATGAAAGCTGAGCGGCAGAAGGGGAACAGATACAGCATAAGCTCCAGGCTTCTTGAGCTGACAGAGAATAATTTAAAAAACAACAAACAAACTATTCTGCTAATTAATCGAAGAGGCTATAACACCTTCGCTGCCTGTGACAGCTGTTCTAATGTTGTAACCTGTCCTTCGTGCAGTATATCGATGACTTATCACAGTGCAAACGGCCGTCTTATGTGCCATTATTGCGGCTTTTCGATGCCTTTTACGAGAGCTTGTCCCGAATGCGGCAAGGAAGGCATACGTTACGCCGGCTACGGCACACAGCGCATAGAGGAAGAAATATCAGAGCTTCTTCCCGAGGCGAGAGTTCTGCGAATGGACACGGATTCTGCAGGAACGAGGAATTCCTTCGAGCAGGGTCTAATCGATTTCTCTGAAGGAAAATATGACATTATGCTCGGTACACAGATGGTTGCCAAGGGTCTCAATTTTGAAAATGTGACACTTGTAGGTGTTATTAACGCTGACCAACAGCTGAACAATGATGATTTCAGAAGCCAGGAGAGAACCTTTGATCTTCTCACACAGGTCGTAGGCAGATCGGGGCGCGGAAAAAATAAGGGTACTGCTCTTATACAGACATCGGTGCCGCAAAACCCTGTTATAAAACTCGCACAGAAGCAGGATTATCCGGAGTTTTTCAGCACTGAAATCAGCATAAGAAAGGCTATGGTTTATCCGCCCTACTGCGACATATGCTCGGTACTGTTTGTAAGCTCTGATGAGGTTAAAGCACTGAGCTGTTCAAAGAGCTTTCTTGATGAGCTGAGAAATCTCACCAAAGAAAAGTATAACGATTTAAAAATAATAGTTCTCGGTCCCATTCCGCCGAGAATTTCGAAAATAAGCAATAAATTCAGATACAGACTGATAATAAAATGCAAAAACAACGGTAATTTCAGAAGTTTAATTAAAGAACTTATGATAAAATTCGGAAAAGATTCAAAATACAGCTCCGTTTCGGTGGCGGTTGATATAAATCCGGAAAATCTCTATTAAGTGAGGTAATGAAAATGGCCATAAGAAAAATAGTTACGGTAGGAGATCCCGTATTAAGAAAAACGAGCAGACCTGTTGAACGCTTTAATGAAAGACTCTGGGAGCTGCTTGATGATATGAAGGACACTATGTATAAGGCTGAGGGTGTCGGTCTTGCCGCAGTGCAGGTCGGTATCCTGAGAAGAGTCGTAGTAGTCGATGTAGGCGACGGATTTCTCGAGCTTATAAATCCCGAGATAGTCGAAACCTCCGGTGAATATGAGGATATAGAAGGCTGTCTCTCGGTTCCGGGTCAGAACGGTATGGTAAAAAGACCCGAATACTGTAAAATAAGAGCACAGAACCGAAAAGGTGTGTGGCGCTTCTACGAGGGTGAAGGTCTTAAAGCGAGATGCTTCTGCCATGAAATCGATCATCTTGACGGTATTCTGTACACGGACAAACAGGAAAGAGAGCTTACAGCCGAGGAAATCAGAAAAATGAGAGAAGAAGACTGAAAGGACTGAAAATATGCGAATAGCTTTTATGGGCACACCGGATTTTTCCGTTGAATGTCTGAAATCACTTGTAGCATCAAAGCATGAAATAGTCGGCGTTTTCTGCCAGCCGGATAAGCCTGTCGGAAGAAAACAGGAGCTCACGCCTCCCGATGTAAAGGTCGAGGCTTTAAAGCACGGGCTTGATGTTTATCAGCCTGTTTCGCTCCGAAACGGTCAAGGTGTGGAAATTCTCAAAAAAATCGATCCTGAGCTCGTTGTAGTAGTCGCTTACGGTAAGATTCTGCCCGACGATTTCCTTTCTTATCCGAAATACGGATGTATAAATGTACATGCATCTATCTTGCCTAAATACCGAGGCGCATCACCGATTCACTATGCAGTTCTTAACGGCGACAGGATAACAGGTGTCACCGTACAGCAGATGGATTCAGGCATCGATACCGGCGATATTCTCGCTGTGAAGGAATGTGAAATCGGCATCAACGATACTACAGAGTATATGTATGAGGTTTTAGCGCCGTTAGGTGCTGAAGCACTGATGGAAACTGTCGGACTCATCGAAAAAGGTAAGCTTAACCCTGTTAAACAGAACGAGGAAGAAGCCACTCATGTAGGCTTACTCACTAAGGATATGAGTAACATTGACTGGTCTGATACAGCTTTTAATATTCACAATAAAATCCGCGGTCTTTATTCCTGGCCCGGTGCATCTACTAAGCTCAACGGTAAAACTTTAAAAATTCATTCATCGGTTTTATGTGAGAAAAAAGGGAATAATAATCCCGGTGAAGTCATCGACAGTAACGGAAGACTTATCGTATGCTGCGGAGACAATAGCTGTGTAGAGCTTAAAACAGTTCAGCTCGAGGGAAAGAAGAGAATGGATGTAAATGTTTTTCTGAACGGTTACTCTGTAGAAAAAGGAACTGTTTTAGGCTAAGTTATTTTAAGGATGTGATTGTATGTTATGGTATGATTATTATTATATCGTTCTCGTGCTTCCTGCTATAATACTTTCTTTTATAGCACAGGCCAAGGTAAAAAGCACTTACAGTAAGTATGCACGTATTTCAAATTCTAAGCACATAACAGGTGCTCAGGCTGCTCAGAACGTGCTGAATCATTACGGTATACGCGATGTAAGAATAGAATGCGGTCACGGAAAGCTCAGTGACCATTACGATCCCCGTGTGAATGTTATCAGACTTTCTCCCGAGGTTTATTCGGGAGCATCTGTAGCTAGCATAGGTATAGCATGTCATGAGGCTGGACACGCCGCACAGCATGCTCAGAATTATGTTCCTATCAAGATCAGAAACCTCATTTTGCCTGTAGCCAATTTCGGTTCATCTGCCGGTGTTCTGATTGCCATTATGGGTTACTTCCTCGGATTCGGTGTTCTCATTGACATCGGTATAATTCTCTTTGCCGCTGTTGTGGTATTTCAGCTTGTGACTCTTCCTATCGAGTTCAATGCGAGCTCAAGAGCACTCAGGGTTATCGACGAAACAGGTATGCTTTATGACGAAGAAAGAAACGGCGCTAAAAAGGTTTTGTCTGCTGCTGCGATGACTTACGTAGCTTCTCTGCTCGTATCTCTTATGTCTCTTATCAGACTTATCCTCCGCACAAACAGAAGAAGATAAAGCGAGGAAAATATAATGGTTAATGCACGTAAGGTTGCTTTCGAGGCACTTATGAAGCTCGAAAGAGATTCGGCCTTTTCTAATCTCACCTTAGACGGATTTCTGAATAAATATGAAATGGAGCCAAGAGATAAATCCTTCGTTTCGGCTCTGTTCTACGGTGTTATCGAAAGGAAGCTTACTCTCGAATATAATCTGTCTCTGTATTTACAGAAGCCACTCAGTAAGCTTAAGCCCGAAGCTGCGATGATACTCAGACTCGGAGCTTATCAGTTACTGTTTATGGATAAAATTCCCTCATCTGCCGCAATAAATGAAAGTGTCAAGCTTTCGAAAAAATACTGCTCCTATGCTTCCGGACTGATTAATGCGGTTCTGAGAAAAACAGACAAAAGCGGTTTGATTTTACCCGAGGATGATAAAAGTGCATATTTCCTTTCGGTAAAATATTCCTGTGAAAAATGGCTCTGCGAAAAGTGGATCAAGGAGTACGGATATGAAAATGCCGAAGGTGTTCTCGCAGCTTCCGCAGGCTCACCCGAAACCTTTGTCCGTGTAAATACTACGAAAGTCTCAGATGACATTCTCATAGATGAGCTGAAAAAAGAAGGCGTCTACAGCGAAAAAACCTATATTGACAATGCACTGAAAATTCGTCTGAACGGAAACGATACGGAGAAATTAAGCTGCTTTAAAAAAGGTCTGTTTCACGTTCAGGATTTGGCATCGCAGATATGCATAAAGGCTCTTGATGCCAAAGAAGGTGAAAGGATATTCGACCTGTGCTCGGCTCCCGGAGGAAAGGCCTACACTGCTGCCGAATATATGAATAATAAAGGTGATGTTCTTTGCTTCGATAAATATGAAGGCAGAGTCAACCTAATAAATAAAGGTGCTGAAAGACTTGGTCTTGACATAATAAACGGTGCAGTGTCCGATGCACTGATTTACAGAGATGAGCTCGGAACTGCTGACAGGGTTTTATGTGATGTACCATGCTCCGGTACGGGTATTATCAGAAGAAAGCCCGAAATTAAATATAAATCAGAAGAAGAGCTGTCCGGTTTACCGGAAATTCAGTACAATATACTTGTAAACGGCTCAAAATATGTTAAAAAGGGTGGCAGACTGATTTATTCGACCTGCGCTCTGTCAAAGGATGAGAATGAACACGTATGCGAAAGGTTTCTGAGAAATTTTGCCGATTTTAAAGCTATTACTCCTTTGGCGGAGTTTTCGGATAAGCCTTTTGTTACACTTATGCCTCACACTAATTCGAGTGACGGCTTCTTTATTGCAGGTTTTGAAAGAAAGAGTGATTAGGTGAAAAAAGATATTAAGTCGATGACAGTCGATGAGCTTAAGTCTGAGCTGGCAGATATGGGCGAAAAGCCTTTCAAGGCGGGGCAGATTTATTCGTGGCTACATAAACACTGTGTTTATTCTTTCGATGAAATGACGAATATTTCGAAGGATTTACGTAATAAATTAGAAAAAAATTATGACATTTACAGCTGTACTATTGAAAAAAAGTTAGTTTCAGTGTATGATAATACAGTTAAGTATTTATTCAGACTTAACGACGGAGAATTAATAGAATCCGTGGTTATGAAATATAAGTACGGCTACACTATCTGTGTTTCGAGTCAGGTCGGCTGCAGAATGGGATGTAATTTCTGTGCATCCGGAATTGCCGGCTTCATAAGAAACCTTACACCCTCTGAAATTCTTTCGCAGATTTATGTGGCTCAGAAGGACCTGTCAGTAAGAATATCTCACATAGTTATGATGGGGGTAGGTGAGCCGTTAGATAATTTCGATAATGTCATTCGTTTTCTTAAGATGATTTCCGATGAAAACGGACAGAACATCGGTATGAGGAATATTTCACTTTCTACCTGCGGTGTGGTTACAGGTATAAGGAAGCTTATGGAAGAAAAGCTTCAGCTTACACTCTCTGTTTCCCTGCATGCACCTAACGACGAAATCAGAAGCAGAACGATGCCTGTAAACAATAAATGGAACATAGATACTCTTCTCTCAGCGTGCAGAGACTATATTAAGGCTACTAACAGGCGTATTTCTTTTG
>JAZUOC010000009.1:0-10751 GCA_045604465.1 Acutalibacteraceae bacterium | reverse complement strand
GATGGTTATTATCGTATCCTTCTTTTCCCCAACCGTCAGTATGAATGTAAAGCTTATCCAAACCAAGTGCCTTCAGTCTTTTCATTTCTTCTGAACGCTCATAAAAGGTTGCACAGAGAAGCTCGTTAGAACCGTTTTTGTCGTAAAACTGTGATTTCTCGTTGATTTTAGAAAAGATTTTATGATGAAGAACAGGAGCCCCAATGATATTCTTTATGTTAGGATTTTTAGAAATTTTCTCATCAAGAGTAACCAACTCGTTTCTGTCAAAGAGATACTTACGGTAAGCTTTTGCAACAGTGTTATAATCGCCGTTTTCGTGAAAAACAAAGCGTATTTTTCTTTCGTAAGAGATTTTACCGAGAGACGTCTGCCAAAAAATCGAATTGACAAAAGCCAGTCGTTTTCCGTATCCGGAGTAAAAAGAAGCATCATAAGGAGTTTCAACAATTGCAGTAAAAGCGTTTGAGTCACACACTCTGCCCCATACCGGCATATAACAGTCTGCTGCGTTTATCGGTCTTTTTACCGTGGTATAATACCTTGCGGAAAAGTAGTTTTTCAAATAAAAATCCGGGAGTATAAACCCTTGTCGCATCGGGTCAATGTGGTATGAAGCCTTGCCCTTTGCTTTTGAATTAAAAGGAGCAGGAAAAAAGACACCCTGAATATCATAACCCGTTTCATTCTCTGAATCCAGAGAAAAGACAACCTCATTGTTACCGACAACTTCAGCTGTACAAACAAGTGTAAAAGGCATTTTTTTGCCGTCAAGATAAAAGTCGGAATACCTTGTTATTATTTTATTATCTGAATATTCTGTTTTTTTGCTTTTGGCAGATTTGAAAAGTAAATCTTTATTCTTTTTACCGTCCGGTTTACTAACGGTAACGAAGGATTTTCTTCCGTCGTTTACCCATGAAAATCCGTTATAGGAAATTTCGTATGAATCTTTTTGCTCATTGAAGCTGATTTTCAACATTTCTTTTATCCTCCTGAAAATAAGACATAATAATTACTCGGTAAAGCTGGAAATGATTGCATTAAGCTGTTCTTTCGGAACGCCGATTCCGTGAAGGAAGTTATATGCTTTTTCGCTCAAGGTGTCACCCGATGAATTTTTCACATCATTATAGTATTGGCTTTCCGTAAGATTAGTCAGCTTTCGTTTTCCGCCGATTTCAGCAAAATTTGAAAACATATAATCACGATACAGTTCTTTTTCGGGAATGCCCAAAAGTGCATTTAGCAAGAAAGAAAGCATACCTGTTCTGTCTGTTCCGATGCTGCAGTGAACTATAATCGGATAATTTGTTTTATCGGATAAGATACTGAATATTTTTAATATTTGCCCATTGTTGTCACCGTGCAAATCTCCGCTCCAATCTATAGGGCAATTTATGTATGTAACACCTTCTCCTAAGGGGCTTGAGGTAATTCCACCGGTTTCTCCTGTGTGAGGCTGCCTTAAATCAAGTTCAGTTTTCACATTCAGGTCATCAAGCATTGCTTTTTTTCCGCTTTCAGTAATTATAACCGAACAGCCGTTATCAGCACTTTCATTTAATCTGCCGCATCTGTATATAAGTCCTTGCTTTGTGCGTGTTCCGTTCTCGGTAATCCATCCGCCTATATCTCTTACATTGGTAATACCGTCAACATAAAGCATTCGGGGGGCATCGGATGAGGTTTCAAATTTGCTTACAGTGCTGGTTTCTTCTTTTGCACTAACTGTCCAATAATACTCCGTATCAATTTCCAGATTATAAACAGACAGTGAGTTTTCATCAGAGGTGTATGTTACGGCATTACTCATATCCTCATTTTTGCTTATAGATAAAACAAATTTATTAATATCGTTTCCGGAATGTGTCCAACTGAATTCGACCGCCTCGGGACGGCTTAATTCTTTTTTCCGTTAACACCAATGGGTAATCTGTCGGCATCCTTTTTAAGATATTTAGCCTGTTTTTCATTAAGCAGACTTACCGTACAGTCAACGGGATAAACTGTATTGATGGCAGAAGCATCTGTCTGTGAGTTATCAGTTTTGTTCTTTTCTGCATCACAGCCTGTAAGCAATGCAATAGTTAATATAGCGGCTATTAAAAGAATAATTGTTCTTTTAATAATAAACTGCTCCTTATGGATAATGTATTAGAATCATTATACCATATTGAGTGCAATAAAAACAACAGTCTTGCGCTTAAAGATTATTATATTTATTATCCGAATCAGTAGTGAAGAGTTGTGTCCCTCGATATGTCCCCCGAAGCCTCTGAAACCGCATCAAATAAGGAAAGAATACTATCCTCCAAAACCGCGTGTCGGGCATCGTCACCGAAGCGCGCCCTGTGGGCGATGAAGCAAGGTGAGGATGGCGTAGCGGTCAAAATCGCTCTGCGCTCCAAGCAGAAAAGTGATTTTTGGCACCGCAAGAGGGCCACAGAGTGGTTCGAGCACTTCTGCTTCTGCCAAAGCAAAGTCCGAAAAACCTTGATTTTACAGGGCCTGCGGACCTTTTTTATGCCTGAGTTTTTAATCGTTTTACGTTCGCTTGTTTCTTAAAGAAAGTGTAAAGCGTTTGGATACGGTTTATAAAGTATTTTTTTGAAGTTACGTAAGCGGTGAGTAGTTTACTTCAAAAAAGAACAGGCTACTTACTAGAGTGAGTAACCTGTTCTTTGCTTTTATTTGAATTCAAGCACTTTTTCTATCGCATCTGCCATTACCTTGTGACCAAGATTTGTGGGATGAATACCGTCAACGGCAAGCTTTTCAGGTTCAATACTTTTTTGAGCCTGATAAAAAACCTCTTGTAAATCAAGCACCGTCGCACCGTTTTCAAGTGCAATTCTTTTAAGCACTTCACGGAATTCGTCAAGTGTTTTGTGGTAGGGGAATTTCTCTTCTACAGCATCGATTAAAAAGGGCATCAGATATAAAATCTGAGTGTTAGGTAATTCCGTCCTTATTCTTCTGTAGATCTCACGTATATGCGGTTCCATAGGACGAAGAAGAGGAGGGTACTTCTCGGGAACATAATTCTCCCAGGCATCATTTACACCGATCAGCATAATGATAACATCAGGCTTCAGATTTATGCAGTCTGATGTAAGACTGTCGTACACATGATATGTACGATTACTTGCAACACCTTTAATTTCGACCTTGATATTCTTGCTGTATTTTTTGAATCTCTTTTTCAGCTGTAAGGCATAAACGTTTTTTCCTTTGATTGTAAACCTTTTACGCCTGTTGAACTTTACATCGGTAATGCTGTCTCCGATAAAAAGAATTTTGCTGTCTTTGCTTATCAGTATTTTTTCCATTGTATTTTTTATAAGCTGAGAGCCTTTTTTACGAGCTCGAATGCCTTCTCGACGACCTTTTCATCGCCCTGCTCGAGCGGTAAAAGGGGAGCTCTTACAGAGCCGAAATCTATGCCGGTACGCATTTTAAGCACTGCCTTAGCGACGGCATACATATTACCCTGAGCAGAACACATTGTGTATGTAACCTCATTTGCTGCATCCTGAAGCTCTCTTGCTTTTTCGAACTCACCCTTTTTGATAAGCTCATCAAGCTTGATGTAAACCTCGGGCATTACACCGTAAGTGCCGCCGATACCGCCCTCTGCACCGATAAGTCTGCCTCCGACAAACTGTTCATCGGGACCGTTGAAGACAACTATGTCTCTGCCTCTCATTTTTGCCTGACGGACGAACATCTGAATATCCTGAATGGGCATTGAGGAGTTTTTAACACCCACAACTCTGGGATTCTTGAGCATTTCATCAAAGAGTGAGGGAGTAAGTGCAACACCTGCAAGCTGAGGAATGTTATAGATAATATAGTCTGTGTTGGGAGCTGCTGCTGAAATATCATTCCAATATTTAGCTATTGCTTTTTCGGGGAGACGGAAATAGATAGGAGGAATTGTTGCGATAGCGTCAACACCGAGGCTTTCAGCATGACGTGCAAGCTCACAGCTATCCTTTGTGTTGTTACATGCGACATGTGCAATAATTGTGATTTTACCCTTTGCGGCTTCCATAACTGCCTCGAGAGTTTCCTTTCTGTCCTGCACACTGTGATAAATACATTCACCTGAGGAGCCGCCTACATAAAGTCCCTTTACCCCTTTTTCGATAAGAAACTCTGTAAGAGCGATTGTTCTTTCCTTAGAAATATTGCCCTCATCATCATAGCAGGCATAGAATGCGGGAATTATACCCTTATACTTTTCAAGACTCATTTTTATTAACCTCTCTTTTCTATTTCTTCTATCATTTTATCGACCATAATAAGACATCTGGGTACATGGAAGGGTCCTTTGAATGTGGAACCGATGCAGGCGGGAAGAGTCGGCTTTCCGTCTCTTCTTAAATAGCCGTACCATTCACCGCAGGGAGCAGAAGCGAAGGTCTTTTTACAGTAATTGAGTATCTGCTCAAAAATATCGAGATATTTTTCGTTTTTGGTTTCTTTGTAAATCATAAGTGAAGCGATAAGAGCTTCATTGTGGGGCCACCAAAGCTTCATATCGTGTTCGTAGGCCTCGGGAGGATTACCGAGACAATCAAAGAAATAGAGAATACCCTCATATTCCTTGTCCCAGCCTTTCTCAAAAGCCATATCGAAGATTTCTACAGCTTTTGAGAAAAGAGCCTCATTATTTGTAGCTTTGGATCTTTCCATAAGAAACCAGCTGCATTCAATATCATGCCCCGGATTAACTACTCTGCCCTCGGTGACATCAAGGCGGGGAGTACCGTCAAGACCTACACTTTCAAGTGTGCAACCGAGCTCGGGCTTTACATGATATTTCAGAATATCCTGTACACATTCATCAGCTCTGCAGTTATAAAGCTCTGAATTTTCAGGGTCCACACGGAGAAGTACGGAAGTGACATTAAGCAGGATCATAGGTATACCCAATGCTCTGCCTTGTCTCGTTTCCGGCTCGGTTTTAGCACCGAGGCCTGTGGGATCAGCCATTCCGTGATTAAGGTTCCAGTACATATCATAGGCTTTTCTCGCTCTTTCGAGATGCTCTATGTCACCTGTAATGCCGTAATACTCTGCATTAGCGATGCAGTAGAAGGCTTCGGAGTAGCAGTACCTTCTCTGCCTGAGAGGCTTTCCGTCTTCGGTTACGGTGAAGTAAAGTCTGTCGCCTGCATTGCGGTTTATACAGTATTTCTCTAAGAAATCTATGCAGCTTTTGCTTGCTTCAAGCCACTGTTTTTTTACTCCGTAAACATGGCACAGGTAAGAGAAAATCCATCCGCAACGGCCCTGCATCCACACGCTCTTGTCTGTGGAAAAGACCTTGCCGTCCTTATCAAGGCAGGTATAAATTCCGCCGTTGACCTTATCCATTCCGTTATTGAGCCAAAAATCTGCCACAGACTCGAGCTCTTTTTGTATCCATTTTCTTTCTTCTAAAAGATTCATAGGCGTTCTCCTTACGGTTTATTTACGAAAAAAATTTCATCTGCCATTTCTGATTCAGCTAAGTACAGATTATTTCTTTGAAGCTGATTTTTCAGCGAGCCTTTTTTCCTTGTTTGCCTGCTTTTCAGCTTCGAGACGCTTCTGCTCTGCTAACTTAGCGGCACGCTCCTCTTCACTTCTCTTTTTGGACTCCTCGTATTTTTCAGCGATGTCATCCAGATGAGTGTAGTTTTCTGCCTGCTTTACAAGTCTTTCAGCAACGATAAGAGGCTTTGCAATACGGTTGAAGTTTGCGTGATTTTCCATTTCAGTGCTGATAGTTTTCTTAAGCTCTGATTTTTCCTTAGTCAAAGACTTAATCTGAGCCTTCTTTTCAGCCTTGAGTTCTTTGCTTGCCTTCTTTTCCTCAATATAGAGAGCTTTTAAGGCTTTGTCGATCTGATTTTCTCTTTCGTAGTAGTCTTCAAGTACCTTGAAATCAGGCTTAACAATTTCCTCTGCATCCTTATAGAACTTCTTTATGGTTTTATAAGCTGCTATCTTATTTTTTGCCATATCGATAGCGAAGGAGCGATATTCCTTCTCAGCGGCATTGTTTTTGCTTAATGTACGGGCAGCCTTGAGCTCTGCCTTCAGCTCGGACATTTCTGCAGAGATAATGCCCTTGATGCCGACAGCAACGATTGCCTCACAGTCTCTGACCTGACGCTGAACTAAAAGTGAAGAGAACTTATCAAGCTCGTCGCAAACGAATTTTGAAATGGTGATTTCGTCGTTAAATTCTACATCGGCCTTGTATGCCTTCTTTGCGGCTTTTTTATCTTCGGCATTTTTCAACGAAGCCTTGAAGGCCTTTTTATCAACATTCTTAGGCTCTGCTACAGCCATTTCTCTTGCATTACGGATAATGTCAATACCCTCAACAAGAGCGCTGTCATTTGTGATGCCGTTTCCGTAGTCTTCAAATAAAGCTCTGACCTTAAGAACACGAACAACAGACTTCTGCTTAATTTCATTAAAGTCATAAGCGAAGAAGGGAATTACATTCATAAATGCACCGAAAGCAGCAACAAGAACCAGTACCTTGAGAAGGCTGAGAAGAATATCGGGGTCATAGAGGGCGGAATAAGCGTTTGTGTAGTTATCCTGACCGTTTGCAAGCTGATCGGCAAGAATCTGTCCTACGGTATTTCCGTCACCGAGAACTCTTGAAAGAATATTGGGATTAGATGTTACGAGTTCGGCGTTGGCTTTAGTAATGCCGCCTTTTTCGTAGATGTAGGGGAGAACTGATGATGTTGCCAGAGCAATAACCGTACCGATGGTGGTAACTGCTGAGAACATACCGTCGATTCTTTCGCCTGTCTTATACTGCTGATAATCACGGATGTCAGCCTGGATTGAGGGGTTGAGTATACGGGCGAAGGAGCCTACAAGAGCATTCATATAAAGGCATCCCATAACGAGCCAGATTGTACCGTTCTTGATCTCGGACAGGAAGGGGTACATCATAAGAATAAACAATATATTAAACAGATTAGTAACAATAAGAACTGCCTTTTTACCCCAACGCTTAATGCAGAAGGGGGCAAGAATCATACCCCAGAGAGAGGCATTACCGTAAACTGTAATTATGAGGCCGTATTCATTGCCGTTACAGGCACCGCCGTAGTTATAAAGCCATGCGAGAATGTTTGAATAAGCGGATTCAAGGAAGCCTATCCAGGAAGCAAGAGAGATAATCCAGAAATACTTATTCTTTGCCACTGCGCGTAAAGCGTCGGAAAATTTGATGTGAACAACGTGAGTTTTAGCCTGAACGATTTTTTCTTCTGTGTGCTTATAAACAACGATGCAAAGAAGAATACCGAGAACTGTAAGAATGGGATAAAGAAGTCTGTAAACACGGATATCCGTAGTGTTTGTGTGGAAAATATTCTTTGCAATAATAGGAGTAAAGAGATTAACTACTGTAGGAGCAAAGGAGTAAACAACACTCTTGATAGAAGAAACCTCAGCACGCTCCTGAGAGTTGGGGGAAAGAACGTGGATAAGATTCTCGTATGAATCGTAGAAGAAATAGAAACAGAAGTGAAGCAATAAGTTGAAAAGCATTATGAGAGCACATTTTGCCACATAAGCTCTTGTTTCACCGAAAAGCATACCTTCGCCTACGATGAGGGGAAGCTTATCGTAGGGGAACCACACCGTTGCAAGACATATTATTGCAGTCGGTATAGCCATTGTTACGATGTAGGGTCTGTATTTACCTGCTTTGTTTCTGGTGTTATCGATTATGTTAGCTCTGATTCCCGTAAGAGGGATATTTGCAAGCACCGCGATAACATACATAATATACATATCTGTAGGGTTGATACCCAAAGTGCTCGAAAGAAGGGTGTTGTTTGTAGAAAGAATACAAGCATTACCTATCATAGTAAGAGCATAGGCACCGATACCGCCACCGCAATAAGCGGCTATTTCCTTAAAGGTAATGTACTTGCCTTGCATGGGGATGTTCCAATATAATCGGACATCCGAAAGAATACTTTTGATTTTGTTCATTTTAATTCATTCCTCCCGTTTTCTATTAAATGCCCTTGATCCAGTCAAGGGAAAATTTTGTGAAAATAATATCCTTACACTCCTGGTTCGGTTCAAACAAAGCACCGATGTTGCCGTCAGGCAATAAAGTCATAGAGCTGTAAACGAAATCATCCTCTTTGAGTACACGGCTGTACTTAAAGGTCTCACCGTCATCCTCGGATAATCTGACAGTTCCGCACATCCTGCCTTTTCTGCTTGCAGGGTTCAGAAAGACGACATACGGCTTGTCGGCATTTTCGATTTTGATTACAGAAGACTGACATACAGGCTGGGGAAGATTATCGTCAAATCTGAAATTCTCCCAGCTTTCGCCGCCGTTTTTACTGTAAGCTACGGCGACACTTCTTCTTTTCTCGTGGTTTCTCATAAAATACTTAAGAGTACCGTCGCTCTGCTCAATGACTTGTGATTCAGTAAGCATTTTGCTTTGGGTGATAAGAAAATGATTAGCTTTGAATCCGTTGATTTTTCTCGTGTTGTTCGGAGTTTCACCGAGAGACCAGCTGAGTCCGTTATCATCACTGTAAATCACGCAGCAGGAAAGGCAAAGGGGCCATTTGCGTGTGCCGTAGTAGACAGGAACCACTATTCTTCCTTTGTATTTGCCGTTTTTAATTACTATTCCGCTGCCGGGACCCGGTCCGATAAAGCTCATATATTTTTTCTTTATCTGGGTGTTCAGCGACACAGGCTTTGACCAGGTAAGTCCGTCATCGTCACTGTAGCACATCATAAGAGTCGATGTACCGAACTCTCGGTAATCCGTTGATGTGAAAAGATTTCCTACAGGCCTTGAGTCTTTGGTTACACTGCCGTCATCGGCAACTCTGAAATCGGTTTTCTTTCCGCTTTTTGTGTAAAGACTGTCACCTTTAAGTATGTATTTTTTACCGCATTTACCTTCGACGATTTTATTGCCCTGGGGAGTTTCACCGATACCTCTTTTACAGTTGAGTATGCCTATTTCTGCCGGAGTGTGACAGTAATGCATATATATTCTTCCTGTTTCGGGAACGTAAGTAAGTATCGGGTCGATGGCGGCCGAGGCCTTCATTTGCTCCTGACCGAACTCCTTAACAGCCATAATATAGTCGCTCCATGTTTCGCCGGAATCGAAGCTTCTTCTGACTACCTTGTCTATCCTGTTAGGGTTGTCCCTTCCGGTGTAGTATCTGGCATCTGCACAAGCAACCACTACGCCTGTTTTTGTCGTTATAATAGATGGGATTCTGTAAAAATCGGACGGTCCGCCTGTGCCCGGGCCAAAAAGAGTTTCAAATTTTATCATAGACATTTTTTCCTTTAACAAAGTATTTATATTGCTCTGACTTTTACTACTATCTTTTTAACATTACCGGGCTTTCCGTCGTAACAGAGTCCGGGCTTATGAGCATCCCAGGGAAAGAATATGCCGTATTCTCCCTTTTGCAGAACTGCCATGCTTTCTTTTTCGCAGTCCTCGAGGAACATAATATCCTTTTCGGTGCTGTATTCTTCCTTTACTGTAAGTGAAGAGACATCTGCCGCATAAATAACCTCTGTGCCCTCTGATATGAATTGAATATCAATGTAGTTTTTATGAGCCTCATAGGTGGAATCGGTTTTTGAGGTGTATTCCTGGATAAAAGCGAAAACTCTGTCCGAATCGATTTCATATCTGCCGACGGGAAGATTTTCCTCGACAGCTTTTTTCAGAAAATCAAAGCTTTCGGTAAAGCCTTCGTGAGTTTCGCGGTACTGATGCGAATTATTTAAATTATCGATTATCATTATTATTACCCCTTTTTTTGATAACGGGACATCTTATGTATCGCTGACTTTTATTTTATTTCGGGTAAGCTTGCTGCTGCGACAGACTGGCCGACTCGACGGGAGTTTTCATCGGGGATATGCAGTTTGATTTTAGCTGCAAGCTCGGGGAATTCCTTATCAAGAACCTCCTGAGTTCTTTCGAGGAGAATTACGCCGCCGTCACCTGAGGTAACACGTCCCATAATTATTACATGCTTTATATCATAAAATTCAGCGTAGTATGCGATGGCGTAGCCGAAATAAACGCCGATTGTGTCATAAATATCTGCAGCACGACTGTCTCCTTCAGCCATAAGCTTCTGAACTACCTTAAGCTTTTCAGCAGGGGAGAGGCTTTCGTCGAGCTCAATGCCTGCAGCGGGAGCGAGCTTGATTACGCTGTCCTGTGAAAAATACTTAACACCGCAACCGTAGTCGCCTGACCACTCATCGACCATAGAATCCTTACAGTAGTCCACGGGAACGAATGCAAGCTCATTGAGCCAGCCTGTGATATTTCCGTTAGGATCAATGTATCCGCCGGCCTCACTCGTACCCATAGCTATACCGAGAACCGAATCATCATTCAGATCCATAGCGCCTGCCAGTGCCGTAACATCGCCGTCATTTGCGACCTCGATAGGAATATTCTCACCGATTTCTTTTGCGATATCAAGATACATATTCTTTACTCTTTTTTCGCAGTCCTCATCGCTTACCTTGATGAAAAGAGAGGCAGCCATAATACGGTTATTTACATAAATACCGGCTGACGAAACACCGATAGCATCTACTCTCGGCATTTTAGAAGCGGCGGCTTTCATAGCTGTAAGAATACCCTGATAGTGATATTCCGGGTCGGGGTTAAGCTTAGGGAACCAAACTACCTCTTC
>JAZUOC010000008.1:0-24002 GCA_045604465.1 Acutalibacteraceae bacterium | reverse complement strand
ACTCGGACCAGTCGAAATGGGACTGCTTGAGAGAGCAGTCCCATTTTTTGTCATATAAATTAAGAATACGGACGGATTAAAAATATGAGTAATAAAGAAAAAATGCACTCCGGTGATATTTACGATCCCAATGACAGTAATATTATGAGTGAACAGGCAAAGTGCCTGGAAAAGCTTTACGATTTTAATGCTACACGTCCTTCTGAGCATGAGAAGAGACAGGCTCTTCTTAAGGAGATGTTTGCCGAAATAGGTGAGGACTGCTACATCGAGCCGCCCTTCCGTGCCAACTGGGCAGGTAAGCACATTCATTTCGGAAACAGCATCTACGCTAATTTTAACCTTACCTGTGTGGACGATACACATATTTATGTAGGCGACTGCACTATGTTTGCGCCTAATGTCGTTCTCGCTACGGCAGGTCATCCCATTCTTCCCGAGCTCAGAGAAAAGGCATATCAGTTCAATATGCCCATACATATCGGAAGAAACTGCTGGCTCGGTGCCGGTGTTATCGTAATGCCCGGTGTGACCATAGGTGATAATACCGTTATCGGTGCGGGCAGTGTAGTAACTAAGGATATTCCCGCGAACGTGGTTGCCGTGGGTAATCCCTGCAGAGTGCTCCGTCCCATCGGTGAAAGGGATAAGGAATATTATTTCAGAGACAGAAAGATTAATTTGTGATAGGTGATTACTGTGACTGATTTGCTTTTAAAAGCCTTTATAAAGGACAGCGGTGATCTTAGATCTTCTTCGAAAAGAGCTTCTGTAGGTATGCTGTCCGGTGTCGTGGGTATTATATGTAATGTACTGCTGTTTGCACTGAAGATTTTCGTCGGTACGGCTGTCGGCTCCGTTTCCATAACTGCCGATGCTATGAATAACCTTACCGATGCCTCCAGCTCCATAGTTACCCTTATCGGCTTCCGTTTGGCCAAGATGCCCGCCGACGAGGATCATCCCTACGGTCACGCCAGATATGAGTATCTGTCAGGTCTTGCCGTGGCGGCTATGATAGTAGTAATCGGCTTCGAGCTCGCCAAAACATCCGTAGAGAAGATAATCGCTCCTACGCCTGTCGAGCTTACAGTGCCTGCAGGTATAGTTCTTATCGGCTCCGTATTAATGAAAATATGGCTTTGCCTTTTTAACGGAAGTCTCGGTAAAAAGATTAACTCATCTGCTCTTCTTGCCACCTCTGCAGACAGCCGTAACGATGCCATAGCTACTTCCGTAGTTTTTGTCGCAGGTATAACCGAGCTTATCTTCGATATTCAGATAGACGGTATAATGGGACTTCTGGTGGCACTTTTTATTCTCTACAGCGGTATAAATCTTGCCAAAGAAACTATCAGCCCGCTTTTAGGTGAAAACGCTTCTCCTGAGCTTAAGGAGCTGATAATAAATGTTATGCGAAGCTGTCCCGAGGTGCTCGGTTATCACGACCTTATGGTACATGATTACGGTCCCGGTCAGCGATTTGCCAGTATTCACGTGGAAATGGACCACAAGGCTGATCCTCTTTACTGCCATGAGCTTATTGACAATCTCGAAAGAAGCTGTCTGGAGGAGCATAATATTCATCTCGTTATTCATTACGATCCCGTGGTAACGGGCGATGAGGAGCTCGACAGACTCCGCCACATAGTTACTGAGCTTCTTAAGGCGCAGGACAGCAGGATTTCCATTCACGATTTCCGTATGGTCAAGGGTGAAAAGCAGACTAATCTTATCTTTGACATAGCGCTTCCCGCAGAGCTTATGCCTAAGAAAAAAGAGGTAAAGGCGAAGCTTGACAGCTGTCTCGCGGTTATCGACAATATGACCTATTATACTGTAGTGGAGTTCGATATGGTAGCCTTTAATCAGGATATGGAGCTTACCGACTGATATAAAAGAAAAACAACCACTGTAAAGGGAATTTTCTCTTACAGTGGTTGTAATATTTTATCCTGCTTTTAATCGAGAATGTAAAGACCTGACTTGAGCCATACGAATTCTCTTCCCATAACATTGATGTATTTGTAGACCTTTTCGTTGAAAACTCTGTAGTCTCTGACGGAGTTGGTCTGAATGTTAAGGGTACGGATTTTCTTAGAGGCCTGGTTACAGATGTAAAGGGTGTTACCTTGAAGTGATACTGCACAGGGGCTTTCGAAGGCCGTGGCATCTCCTCCGCCGACACGCAGAAGTATTCTGCCCTCACGTGGAGAATATTTTATGATGGCATTTTCTGAAGGAACGGCACACCATACATAGGCACCGTCCACAGCTATGTCACATACGGGAGAGCCGTGATAGGTGAGGAGAGAGGATACATTGAGAGAGCCGTCTGTATTAAAGATGTTATATTCGCCGTTAGGGAATATAGCCATAATTCTGCCATCACCGAGAACACCTACGTCACAGGAAACATAGTCACCGAGCTGCTGTGCGATTTCCTCGTATTCATAGCCGAATTTCACCTTAAGAAAGACGGATTTTTTGATGTGTGTAAATTTATCGTTGATGGCATCGTAGCCGTAAAAGTTCGCTTTGAGCTTGCCGTCATCGGTCAGACTCTTTGTAGCGAAAACGAATCCGTTTTTAAAGGGGGTTATATTTAAAATTTCGCCTGAAAATACTATTTCCATTTTAAATTTCCTTTCTTTGCAGGGCACAGTGTTATAAACCGAACCATCATAATCCACGATATATAATACATTAAATTTTCCTTTTGGTCAAGTGCGAAAAATGACAATAATTCCGCTATGTACGAGAAAAGTTTTGTTTAATGTAAAATATTTGTCCTGACTTGTAAAAAACACTCGCTTATTATTGACAAAAATACACTTTTAAAGTACAATAGAAGCAATAAAAATGAAAGCACGGATAATCGGAGAATAGTATTTGTGTTTTCGGAATATTAATTGCTGTGAGATATAATTCTATGGAGATGAGAGAATAGATAAAGTATCCCATCCGTGGGTAGGTGCGTCTGTTTTTTCATTTTTCTTTTTATGTCCGCGGTAAAGGAGGAAAAGAAAATATGAGTGAAAAATTAATACTTGCTCTTGACCAGGGCACCACGAGCTCCAGAGCGATCGTCTTCGATAAGAAGGGTAACATCATCGCGAAGGCACAGAATGAATTTGAACAGATTTATCCTAAGGCAGGATGGGTTGAGCACGACCCTCTTAATATTCTTTACAGTCAGTTCAATTCTATTACTACAGTTCTCCGTTCGGGAAAGTTCTCTGCTTCCGACATCGCAGGTATCGGTATCACAAATCAGCGTGAAACCACCATTCTCTGGGACAGAAGCACAGGTAAGCCTGTCTATAACGCTATCGTATGGCAGTGCAGAAGAACTGCTGATATGTGCGAAAAAATCAAAGAGGACAAGGAGCTCTGTGACTATATTACGGAGCATACAGGCCTTATAGTGGATGCTTACTTCTCCGCTACAAAGATCAAATGGATAATCGACAATGTTCCCGGTGTGAAGGCTCTTGCTGAGGCAGGACAGCTTCTTTTCGGTACTGTGGAAACCTGGCTTATATGGAACCTTTCCGGCGGCAGAACTCACGTTACCGACTATTCGAACGCATCCAGAACCATGCTCTTTGACGTTGATAAGCTTTGCTGGGACGAATATCTCTGTGAAAGATTAGGTGTTCCCATGAACATCCTTCCCAAGCCCGTTCCCTCAAGTGAAATTTACGGTGCTGTCGCAAGTAATATCATCGGTATCGAGGAGCTCGAGGGAGTGCCCATCTGCGGTGCTATCGGCGACCAGCCCTCTGCACTTTTCGGTCAGGCATGCTTTAAGCCCGGTATGTCGAAGAACACCTACGGAACAGGCTGCTTCCTTCTTATGAACACAGGTAATAAGCGTGTCGTTTCAAAGAATAATCTTCTCACAGGTGTAGCCTGGAGCTATAACGGTGAAACCACCTATTCCATCGAAGGCAGTGCCTTTAATGCCGGCTCTGTTATCAAATGGCTCCGTGACGAGCTTCAGCTTATCGACAGTCCCAAGAGATGCGACGAGCTCGCTGAAAGTGTTCCCGATGCTAACGGCTGTTATCTTGTACCCGCCTTTACGGGTCTCGGTGCTCCTTACTGGGATATGTACGCCAGAGGCTGTATCGTAGGTCTCACCAGAGGCGTAAACAGAAAGCATATCGCCCGTGCCGTTCTCGAATCCATTACTTATCAGATGACCGACCTTCTCGAGGCTATGAAGGATGACTCAGGTATAGATATTTCCGAGCTTCGTGTAGACGGCGGTGCCAGTGTAAGTAACATTATGATGCAGATTCAGGCTGATATGGCACAGACTAAGGTTGACCGTCCGAAGACAGTAGAAACCACAGCTCTCGGTGCCGCTTATCTCGCAGGTCTCGCAGTAGGCGTATGGGACAGTCTTGATGACATCGAGGCTAACCGTGAGGTTGACCGTGTCTTTACTCCCGAAATGAGCGTAGAGGTAAGAAATAAATACTATGACGGCTGGAAGAAGGCTGTTACCAGAGCTATGAACTGGGAAGAAAAGGAATAACAGGAAGTTTAAGCGTTAATGCTTGAATATATAAAATAAAATATTTTTTAATAATTAGGAGTGGATTAAAATGCCAAAAGTAATTCTCGACTGGAAAACCACACATGACTTTATCAAGGATGCCTTCATCGGTGTCGGCGTACCTGCTGACGATGCTGAAATCGTTACCGATGTTCTTCTCGAATCTGACAGAAGAGGTATCGAATCTCACGGCTGTAACCGCTTTAAGCCTGTTTACATTGACCGTATCAATGCAGGTATTCAGCAGCCCGTAACTAACTTCGAAATTCTTAAGGAAACTCCCACCACAGCAGTAGTTGACGGTCATCACGGTATGGGCCAGGTTATCGGCTACAAGGCTATGAGTATGGCTATCGAAAAGGCTAAGAAATACGGTATGGGTATGGTTGCAGTACGTAACTCCTGCCACTACGGTATCGCAGGCTATTACACCACCATGGCTACCAAGGCAGGCTGCATCGGTATGACAGGTACAAACGCACGTCCTTCCGTTGCTCCCACACTCGGTGTAGAGGGTATGTTCGGTACTAACCCCTTCACTCTCGGTGTTCCCACTGATGAAGAATTCGACTTTAACTTTGACTGTGCCACATCTATCACACAGAACGGTAAGGTAGAATATTACGAGAGAATCGGTGAAGAAATCCATCCCGGTACTGTTATCGACCTCGAAGGTAACCCCGTAGAAGGCGATGCAGGTGTCGCTCTTAAGAAAATCCGTCAGGGTACTGCTGCTCTTACCACTCTCGGCGGTATCGGTGAAGCACTCGGCGGCTACAAGGGCTACGGCTTCGCTCTCTTCGTAGAATTCCTTTCTTCTATTCTTCAGGACGGTGCATACGGTAAGGATCTCGACGGTAAGGATGAAAACGGTAACATCCGTCCCTATCAGCTCGGTCATTTCTTCGTAGCTATCGATACAGAGCACTTTATGGGTGAGGAAATCGCCCGTAAAAAGGCCGGTGATATTCTTCGTTCAATGAGAGCATCAAAGAAGGCTCCCGGCGAAGACAGAATTTATACTGCAGGTGAGAAGGAATACGAAATCTGGATGCAGAGAAAAGACAGCGGTGTACCCATTAATGAATCAGTTCAGGCAGAAATGAACAAGGTTCGTGATGATCTCGGTCTCACACAGTACACCTTCCCCTGGGAGAAATAAAATATAAAAGATTATGCCGACGGAGTCTTCTCTGTCGGCATATTTTTTATGTATTAAATAATATCTTATTTTTCCGCACTCGCTCTTCTGATGTAATTCTTAAAGAATACGAGAGCGTTTTCCATACAGCCTACGGGTAATCTCTCATTGGTGCCGTGGGTACAGCGAAGAATGGGTACATCAAGTCTGAAGGGGGCATAGCGGTAAATGTTATCGCAGATAGGCTCGTAGTTATAAGCATCGGTGCCGCCCATAACGAGATAGGGAGCTACGAAGCTTCTCGGCTCAAGAGCTTTATTCAGCTCGGCAATAATCTTATAGGCTCTCGAATCGGTGGGGGAGAACTTTGAGGCTTCCTTCGAGTTGAGAACGTTGATTTCGATATCCTTGTATTTTACGGATTTTCTGATGTGGTCTACAATATCCTGCTTGGTTGTGCCGGGCATAGCACGGAAATTAACCGTAGCAGATGCTCTCTGAGGAAGAACATTAGCGGCAGGACTGCCCTGGGCCATAGTAACGGCTGTGGTGGTTCTTACGAGACAGGCACCGAAGGGGATAACCTTGAACACCTCGAGAAGAGCAGGCATAAGTAAGGGCAGATTACAGGTGATTAGACGGACAGGATATGTACATTCTCTGGCGATAGAATCGAGAAGAAGCTTCATATTATAGTTGAAATGCGCCTTGAACTGATTCTTTTCCAGGTCGGAGATAGCGTTAGCGAGAATACCTAAAGCGCTGTGTACGGGAGGCTGTGAGGAGTGACCGCCCTTAGCGTTTACTACGATTTCGATGTCTGAGTATCCTTTTTCCGCTACGCCTACACCTACGAGATATTTGTCGTTGAGTACACCGGGAACATTAAGCGGAATGATAGCACCGCCCTCGTCGATAACACTTTCGAGTCGGATTCCTCTTTCCTTGAGTGTTTCCATAAGGTCGTGGGCACCGTTTTTATCGTTTGCTACTACCTCTTCATTGTCACCGAAGAGAAGATAAACATCTCGTTCAGGTCTGAAGCCGTCCTTAAGAAGAGCTTCTACGGATTCCATAACTGCGATAAGATGGTTCTTCATATCGATAGAGCCGCGGCCCCATACGAATTCGCCGTCATCGTAGCCGCTGAAAGCATCATACTTCCAATCCTTTTCCGTTCCCTCCGAAACGGGTACTACATCCTGATGCGCCAGAAGAGCTATAGGCTCGAGGTCGTCTCTCGTACCCTTCCAGCGATAAAGAAGATTAGCGGGCGGTACGATTTCTTTTTCGAGATTTTCTTTGATAAGAGGGTATGCCTCGTCTAAAAATTTGTGGAATTTTTCGAACTCGTTCCAGTCTACTCTTTCGTAATCTCTGTAGGAAACAGTTCTGAACTGAATAGCCTCGGAAAGATGTCTTCGATAGGAATCGACATCGACCGTTTCCTGAGGAAGGGGAGCTATGTCTGCTTTTTTCGGACGGTAAACGGCGGCGTGGACTGCATTACCTACAGCAGCTGCGCCGAGAGCACCGAGAACAGCCTTGGTTGATTTCTTCATAATTTCTGCCTCTTTTCTGAAAAAATTTACCCTGTCATTATATATCACTTTTAACATAAATTCAATAATTATGGTGAATTATTATTTACTTTGGTGAAAAATAGTGTATAATCTTAATTATTATGAATGAACAGAGGTGCTGAATATGTTTGATGTAAAGAGGGTAACCGACGGTGCAGTGCAGTGGATAAGAGAATGGTTCGAGGAAAACGGCAAGGGATGCAATGCGGTTATCGGTATTTCCGGCGGCAAGGATTCTACGGTAGTGGCGGCCTTATGTGTCGAAGCCTTAGGCAAGGAAAGAGTTTACGGTATACTTATGCCTAACGGTGAACAGAAGGATATAAACGACGCTTTACAGCTCGTAAGCTTCCTCGGAATAAAATATTATATCTGCAACATCAAGGATGCCTATGACGGAGTAATCAAGGGTATGAATGACTGCGGTATCGAAATAGGTGAGCAGACGAAGATTAATCTTGCTCCGAGAGTGAGAATGACCACTGTTTACGCCTTCTCTCAGTCTCTTAACGGCAGAGTCGCCAATACCTGCAATCTTTCCGAGGACTGGGTAGGCTATTCCACACGCTACGGCGACAGCGCAGGCGATTTCAGCCCTCTTGCCCATCTCACGGTACAGGAGGTAAAGGAGGTAGGCAGATGTCTCGGCCTTCCCGAAAACCTTATCGAAAAGGTGCCCTCTGACGGACTCTGCGGCTACACCGACGAGGATAAGCTCGGCTTTACCTATGCTGTTCTCGATAAGTACATCAGAACAGGTGTTTGCGAGGACGAAAAGACAAAGGAAAGAATAGATTGGCTCAATAAAATCAATGCTTTTAAATTAAAGACTATTCCCGGCTATATTCCCGATGAAAAGTACATCTGATGAGGTGAAAATGGAGATAAGAAAAACTACATCAGCTGACCTCGAAAGAGTTATGGAGATTTATGCTCTCGCCCGTGAGTTTATGGTAAAAACAGGAAATCCCAACCAGTGGAAAACGCATAAGCCGCAGAGAGAGCTTATCGAAAAGGATATAGAAACCGGTCAGAGCTACGTCTGTACCGAAGGTGAAAGGGTAGTAGGCGTGCTTGCTTTTATCCCCGGTGATGACCCTACCTATAATGTGATTTATGACGGAAAATGGCTGAATGATGAGCCTTATGCCGTAGTTCACCGTATCGCATCCTCGGGCGAGGTTAAGGGTACGGGAACCTTTATGATGAAATGGGCAGAAAATCAGTTCCCTCACATCAGAATAGATACCCACAGAGATAATAAGGTAATGCAGAATATGCTTTCTAAGCTCGGCTACACCTACTGCGGAATAATACATCTGGAGGACGGGGACGAGAGGTTAGCTTTTGAAAAAAAGATTGTTAAGACAGAAAACAGGCATCTTTTATGAGTGCCTGTTTTCTATATATATCTCGGTTCTTTATCAATACTTATATCTTCCCTCTGCCACCTTCTTAAGATGCTGTCCGTAAAGAGATTTACCGTATTTTTCAGCGGCCTTTTTAAGCTGTTCATCGCTTATCCAGCCCTTGATATATGCGATTTCTTCGGGTGCGGAAATCATAACGGACTGTCTCGTTTCCGTGATTCTTACGAACTCAGCCGCCTCGTGGAGACTTTCGACAGTACCTGTGTCGAGCCATGCAAAGCCACGGCCCAAAAGCTTTACGGCTAAAGCGTTTTCTTTGAGATAACGTACATTAAGGTCGGTTATCTCATATTCCCCTCTGTTGGATTTCTTAATTGATTTTGCATATTCGCTGACACGGTTATCGTAGAAATAAAGACCGGTTACACAGTAGTTGGATTTGGGATTTTTCGGTTTTTCCTCTATGGAGATGACGTTTTTATTATCGTCAAATTCAACCACTCCGAAGCGTTCTGGGTCATCCACATAATAGCCGAAAACCGTAGCGATGCCTTTTTCGGCATTTTCTTTGGCTTCGGTCAGAATCTTCGTAAAGCCGTTTCCGTAGAAAATGTTATCACCGAGCACCATGGCACAGCAGTCGTCTCCGATGAATTCTTCACCGATAATAAAAGCCTGAGCGAGACCGTCGGGAGAAGGCTGTTCGGCATAGGAAAGATTTACACCGAAATCACTGCCGTCACCTAAAAGCCTCTCGAAATTAGGCAGATCGGTGGGCGTAGAGATGATGAGAATGTCCTTTATTCCTGCGAGCATAAGAACAGAAAGGGGATAGTAAATCATAGGCTTGTCATAAACGGGGAGAAGCTGCTTAGACATAACCATAGTAAGGGGATAAAGTCTCGTGCCGGAGCCTCCGGCTAAAATGATACCTTTCATATTTTTGTCCTTTCTTATCTGTTATTGTATTCTGCGTATTCGAGTACGTTCCTGCACAGGAAAATCACCGTGAGAGAAATGAACGTATTGATTATTGCCATAGAAATATACGGTATTACAGAAGTGAAGGGGAATACCGTTCCCGTCAGGATACCCACTGCCACAGCAGGCAGGGAGAATAGCAGTGAAATGAAAAAGTATATCATCACGGAAAAGAACTTTTTTTCGGAATCTCCCGTGAACCTCTGTAAAATTAGATTTGTTCCGATAAACAGCAGACCGAAGGTAAATCTTGCCGCGGTCATAGCGATGCCTTCAGCCACACTGCACGAACGAAGCAGAACGAGAGGAATGAAGCATATGACGCTTTCGAGGGCGAGAAGAGGAAGGTCTGCCTTTAAAAGATAAAGAAGCTTTCTGAAATTATTTTCGGGGATGAGATAGATATAAGGGTAAGTAAACTCCTTTGCCCATCTGCCGATACACACTGTCATAGACATAGTATATACGTTTATGGCGAAAAGTGCAATATTTTCTCCCGAAAATATAAGACAGTAAATCAGAGAAAATCCCGCCATAACGAAGGATACGGGACTTAAAAACAGAGGGTTGCTTCTTCTGTTTTCTTTTTTATGCTTATATGTGATTACGGAAGCACCGAAGCCTTTATTGATTCCTGTTTTACCTGTACGGACGTTTCTCGGAGCGTTTTCGGCTGCCTTGCCCTCTTTTCTGGCTGTTATGGCTGAGTGGCTTATCTGAGTAGCCTTGAGGACATCCTCATAAAAATCGCCCTTGATTTTAGAGAGAGTCAGATAATAAGCCACACACAGAAGTGTGAATATCACTGCACCTGAAGCAAGATAAGAAAGCTCTCCTTCTATTATTCCCTGAACGGCGAAGGAGACGAAGCCGCTGACGGGACAGAAATACATTATTTTTTCTCTCGAGGCGTAAACGAGTCCCTCGAGGGTAAGCCCGTAGCTGTAAGCACGGCAAAGAAGAATTCCGATAAACAGAATAAAAGCTCCGTAGAATACAGCCTTACCCTTTTTCGTTCTTTCTTCATCCGAGCAGGTCAGAATGTAAATCAGAGTGGCACACATCTGTCCGATAAAAACCGTGACACCGTAGCCGATAAGAATCGGAAAAAGCGAAGAGACGGGCAGACCGTAGACGTTGTTTACGAGAGAAGACTGATAAAGGATGAAAAGACCGAGTGTGAGCGATTTCCCGAGCTGCTGGAAAAGACCGAAGGTAAGCACGCTTTTTTCCTTCAGAGGTGCGGTAAACATAAGGTTTACGTCAGCCATGGAAAACATGGATGCACCGTTTATAAAGCCGTTTTTCGCTGTCATAAAGAACGCATAAGTATAAACAGCGAATACTATGGCATAAAATTCAGTTTTGTCTCTGAAAAAGCCTTCTTGCGGGACACTTACTGCACTTGTGTAAAAGCTGAAAATAAGTATGGCAAGAAAAAACACGGTAAATATAATGCGTGAAGGCTTTCTTAAAAATTCCTTGATGCTGTTTTTAGTTCTTCTCGATACGAGATAAAAGAAAGGCGTCATTTGTTTTCACCTTCCGTTACTCTGAAGAAAATCTCACTTAAAGGTTCACCCTCCTGACCGTTGAGAACCTTTTCCTTAAGCTGACCGCCGACCATAATGTAGGCCTTATCCCAGTAATTCTCTACGCTGTCAATCATGTGGGTGCTGATGAGAACGGCAGCACCGTCATTTCTCAGCTTCTTAAATATTTCCTTCAGGTTTTTTATGGCATGAGGGTCAAGACCTACCATAGGCTCATCGAAAATTACAGCCTTTGGTCTGTGAACGAGAGCACAGCAGATAGAAAGCTTCTGCTGCATACCCTTGGAAAGCTCTTTGCAGAGCTTATTTTTTTTATCCTTAAGCTCGAAAAGCTCCAGAAGCTCGTCACCGTAGCCGTCATCCTCTTTTCTGTAGGCTCTGAGTATAAACTCGATGTGCTCTCCCACGGTAAGCATATCGTAAACTGCGGGCATTTCGGGTACATAGCCTAAAACGCTTTTTGCGTGAAGACTTTTGTTGCTGTGAGTGTCTATGGTGATTTCTCCTTCGAAGCGCAGAAGACCTGTTATACATTTTATCAGGGTAGATTTACCTGCACCGTTCGGACCGAGAAGCACTGCTATTTCTCCTTTTTCCACCCTAAGAGATACATTGTCATTGGCTTTTAATTTGCCGTATTTTTTTGTTACATTTTTTACTTCTAACATACTTTTTCCTGCCTTTTATCAGTCGCCTTTAAAAATATCTGCTACATCGTGAATGGTAAGATAAGCCTTAGGGTCTATGCTGTGAACGATGTTACGAAGCTTTGAGATCTGAAATCTGTTTACTACGAAGTAAATAACTGTCTTGTCAGCGTTTGAGTAACCGCCTGTGGCAGCTATTTTAGTAGTGCCTTGCTCGAAGGCTTCTAAAATAGCCTGATTTACTTCTTTTTCTTTTCCCGTGATTATCATTACGCCCTTAGAACGGTCGATACCTTCTACTATGAAGTCCACGGTTTTAAGTGCTGCACCGTAGGTGACTACGGAATAAAGAGGTAAAATCCAGCTGTTCATAACGAAGCCGCAAATTACATAAAGAATTACATTGTAAATCATAACGAAGGTACCTACGGTAATTCCTATTTTCTTAGCGAAAACTACCGCCATAACCTCTATTCCGTCTATGGCACCTCCGAAGCGTATGGTAAGACCGCTTCCTACACCTGAAATGAGTCCGCCGAAAAGTGCGCATAAAAGCAGGTCGTCACCGGCTAAGGGTGAGGCGAAGGATACATCTATGGGCAGTACATCTGTAATCAGCCAGGCTGTCACTGAATACACGATTACGGCAAAGACCGAGTAAACGGTAAAAGCAAAGCCCTGTTTTTTCAGACCGAAAATAAACAGAGGTATATTAAGCACCATGAGAAATACCGAAAGAGTAAGAAATTCAGGTGTTATCTGTGACAGAAGCATAGATGTACCCGAAATACCGCTGTCGTAGAGCTTTACGGGTGCGAGGAAAACCGTTACACCGAAGGCATTGATTATGCCGGCAAAAAGTAAGAATATGAAATTATACCAGCGAAGGCTTTTGATTTTTTTTATCAATCTGTCTTTCAAAACAAAACTCCTTTTTATTTATTCTTTATTGATTATACCATACTTACTTTAAAAAAGATATATAAAAATAACGAAAATATGCATACTAAGCTCAAACTGTGTAGTATGACCTAATAATAACATTGTGAATATTTTTCTACACAGTGTTGCATTTGATGCTGTTATATGTTATAATATAGCAAAACTATTATCCGGGAGAGCTGAATTATGTCAGAAATCAAAGAAAGCCGCAGAGTAAAAATCACTAAAATGCTTCTCAAAGAAAGCCTTATAGCTCTGATGAAGGAAAAGTCTATTCATTCCGTAAGCATAAAGGATATTTGTGACGGCGCAGATGTAAACAGAAGCACCTTTTACCGTCATTATAACTCGCAGTATGAGCTTTATGATGATATAGTGCAGGATCTCGTGGCTGACATCGGTGGAATTTACGTGCAGGTAATGAGTGAAGGCTACAAGGCTAATATTTTTCTTACCCGTCTATTCGAATATATAGAAGAAAAACGTGAGATTTTTCTCATAGTGCTCAGTGATAAGGGTAATATAGGTGTAGGTGAGGCGTACACTAAGATTATTTCTAATTTTATAGATACGGAAACTTATCCCGAGATAGCAGTTTATATAGTTAATTTCATCGCCGCGGGAATGACCAGCTTTCTCTGGACATGGCTTAACCAGGAGAACCGCCGTCCCGCCGCAGAGGCAGCTGCACTTATGTCGAGTCTTATGCGACACGGCCTCGGAAGAGGAATTGATAATCATCCCGATAAAAACTGATTTTTTTCTTGACAAAACACATCAGTTTATAGTAAAATTGTAACGTTATTGATATTCCAAAGACTATGACGAAAGAAACCTCTTTTGCTGTCATTTCAGAGAGAATGAGCCTTGGCTGTGAGTTCATTTATGACGGAAGGAACGGTCGCTGCTTTCATCAGTTGCTCCCGAAAGGGCAGACGTATAATCTGCGTTAAGGATTTACGAGTGGTGCTTTATGCACAAATCGGGTGGTACCGTGGCTATGTTCACCCCGAGAAGTGTGTGTGGCACTATATTTTTTTGTAAAAAAAATTCTTTTTATACTGAAAGGAAATCAGACTTA
The DNA here is from genome assembly GCA_045604465.1 of Acutalibacteraceae bacterium. GTDB lineage: Bacteria > Bacillota > Clostridia > Oscillospirales > Acutalibacteraceae > UBA6857. The sequence goes on along the minus strand of JAZUOC010000008.1, from coordinate 10,137 downwards.
TGAAATGGATGGGACTTAATGAAATCAGAGAAAAGTATCTCTCCTTCTTCGAGAGCAAGGAGCACCTCAGACTCCCCAGCTTTTCTCTCGTACCACAGGGCGATAAGAGTATTCTTCTTATCAATGCGGGTATGACACCGATGAAAAAATACTTCACAGGTGAGGTTACACCTCCCAGTAAGAGAGTTACTACCTGTCAGAAGTGTATCCGTACACCCGACATCGAAAATGTAGGTAAAACTGCCCGACACGGCACCTATTTCGAAATGCTCGGCAACTTCTCCTTCGGTGATTACTTTAAAAGAGAGGCCACAGCCTGGGCATGGGAATTCTTTACCAAGGTTATGGAAATTCCCGAAGAGCTCCTTTATGTCAGTGTTTATCTCGATGATGACGAAGCCTTTGACATATGGACCAAGGAGGTAGGAGTAGATCCTTCACATATGGTTCGTTTCGGTAAGGAGGATAATTTCTGGGAGCACGGTGCAGGCCCCTGCGGTCCCTGTTCCGAGATTTACTTCGACAGAGGCCCCTCGAAGGGCTGCGGTAAGCCTGACTGTAAGGTAGGCTGTGACTGTGACAGATACATCGAGGTATGGAATCTCGTATTCACTCAGTTCGAAAATGACGGTAATAATAACTACACCCGTCTCGCTAATCCGAATATTGACACAGGTATGGGACTTGAGAGACTCGCCTGTGTTATGCAGGATGTAGATAATCTCTTCGAGGTTGACACAGTGCGTAACATTATGAAGCACATCATCGACATCGCAGGTATTAACTATCACGATGACGAAAAGAAGGATATTTCTCTGCGAGTTATCACTGACCATATCCGCAGCACCACATTTATGGTTGGCGACGGTGTTCTTCCTTCAAACAGCGGCAGAGGATATGTTCTTCGCCGACTTCTCAGAAGAGCTGCACGTCACGGCAGACTCATCGGTATTAACAGGCCCTTCCTCTCCGAGGTTTGCGAAACGGTTATAAATGAAAACATGAATGCTTATCCTGAGCTTGTAGAAAAGAAGGACTATATCAAAAAGGTTATCTCCATGGAGGAGGAAAGCTTCTACAAGACTATCGATTCAGGACTCGGTCTTCTTAATGAAATGATTTCTAAATCCGAAGGCGGTGTCATTTCAGGCGAGGATGCCTTTAAGCTTCAGGATACTTACGGCTTCCCCATCGATCTTACCAAGGAAATAGCCGAAGAAAAGAACATGACAGTGGATGAAGACTCCTTCAGAAAGCTTGTCGAAGAGGCAAGACAGAAGGCAAAAAGCGGCAGAGGTGCTACGGCCGAATCTGACTGGAGAAATACGGGTGTATCCCTTAAGGATATTACCGCTACTGAATTCAGAGGCTATACAGATAACAATATAGAAGCTACAGTTCTTGCTATCGTTGCTGACGGAGAAAGAAAGGAATTTATCGGAAGCGGTGCTGAGGCTGCTGTAATTCTCGATAAGACCTCCTTCTATGCTGAAAGCGGCGGACAGGCCGGTGACCGTGGTGTAATCACTGTCGGTGAAAGCACCTTCGAGGTTACAAATACTACGAAGGATGCTGACGGTGTTATACTTCATCACGGTGTACTTTCGGGTGACACAGTTAAAGTCGGTGACAGTGCAGCTGCTTCTTACTGTGACTGTAAGAGAAAGGCTACAATGAGAAATCATACAGCTGCGCATCTTCTTCAGGCTGCTCTCAGAAAGGTACTCGGTACTCATGTCGAGCAGGCAGGTCAGCTCGTAAACAGCGACATTCTCCGTTTTGACTTTACACATTTTGCAGCCGTTACTGCTGAGGAGCTTAAGGCTGTCGAAGCTATGGTAAACGAAGAAATTCTCGCTTCTGTTCAGATGCTTGTTAAGGAAATGCCTATCGACGAAGCCAAGGCTATGGGTGCTATGGCTCTCTTCGGTGAGAAATACGGTGACGTGGTAAGAGTAGTTAAGGCGGGAGATTTTTCCACAGAGCTCTGTGGCGGTACACACGTAGAGAATACAGGTAACATCGGTCTTTTCAAAATCGTTTCAGAGTCCTCTGTGGCTTCCGGTGTTCGTAGAATCGAAGCAGTCACAGGTATGAATGTTATGGCCTACATCGACGGTAAAAATGCTCTAATCCGTGACACGGCTGCAGCTATCAAGGCTCCCAATCCGAATGATATAGCAGCTAAGGCAGTATCAGTTATGGCTGACCTTAAGGCGAAGGAAAAGGAAATCGAAAAGCTTTCTGGTGTTCTCGCAAACATCAAAACAGAGTCTATGCTCGGTAATGCACAGGAAATCGGCGGCGTAATGCTCGTCACTGCTTTCCTCGATGATACTACTCCTGACGAGCTTCGTAATATGTGTGACCTCGTAAAGAGCAAGGGTGATAATTATGTAGGTGTAATCGCAGGTGTTCAGAAGGCTAAAGGAACCGGCAACATCTGTACCTGCTGCGGTAAGGATGCCGTAGCTAAGGGCGCACACGCAGGTAATCTTGCTCGTGAAATCGCAAAAAAGGCAGGCGGTAACGGTGGCGGTAAGCCTGACAGCGCCATGGCAGGTGCCAAGGATATCGCACTTCTTCCCGAAGCAGCAAAGAGTGCCGCTGAGGTTCTCTCTTCGATGCTTAAATAATTGAATTCCGCCCTTCATTTCTGAGGGGCGGACATAAAAGATAAAAGGAGAAAAAATTATGGATTGTATTTTCTGTAAAATCGTAAAGGGTGAAATCCCTTCAAAGAAAGCCTATGAGGATGACACTGTTCTCGCTTTCTATGACCTTGAGCCTCAGGCTCCCGTACACATTCTGATTATTCCTAAAGAGCATATTTCCTCCTGTGCGGAAGTCACCGAAGAAAACAGTGCGGTAATTTCTCACATCTTCGAGGTTGCCGCCAAGCTCGGTAAGGAGCTGGGACTCGATAAGGGTTACAGAATAGTAAATAACTGCGGTGAGGACGGCGGACAGACCGTAAAGCATCTTCACTTCCATCTTATGGGCGGAAGACAGTTTACCTGGCCCGCAGGCTGATTTAAAAGGAGAGTAAAATTATGGCTACTTATAAAATGACTATAGCAGGTCTCGAAAGAGAACTTCCCATCTGTAAGGTAAACGATAAGCTTGACATCGCAGGCTTCGTAATTTTCGGCGATGTGGAAATTACGGTCGCATCAGCCACAGAGCTTCTGAAGAAGTGTCCTGATTTTGACTTCATCGTAGCTCCCGAAGCCAAGGCTATTCCTCTGGCACACGAAATGGCAAGGCAGAGCAGTAAGCCTTACTTTATCTGCCGTAAGGGCGCGAAGCTTTATATGCAGAGTCCTGTTTCCGTAAATGTACGCTCCATTACTACAGATAAGGAGCAGACACTTTTCCTTGACGGTCTCGAGGGTGAGAAAATGAGAGGCAAAAAAGTGCTTGTGCTCGATGACGTTATCAGCACAGGCGAATCTCTTCTCGCTGTAGAAAAGCTTCTCGAACAGTTCGATGTGGAGATAGTAGGTAAGGCTGCTATTCTCGCTGAAGGCGATGCCGCAGACAGAGATGACATTATCTTCCTTGAAAAGCTTCCCTTGTTCTTCCACGATTAAAAAATGAAACGTCCCCTTGCGTGCTTCGGTTTTACATTGTTTACAGTCCTGCTGTGTCTTGATTTTATCAAGAGTACGGCTGTTTCAGTGAGTCTTTTTGTGCTCGGGGCAGCGCTTTTCAGTGTATCTTTACTGATTAAAAATATCAGACAGACTCTTATTATTCCTACAGTTTTGTTTGGGATAATAACAGGCTGTCTTTTGTTTTCTGTGTTTCAGTATAATTACATTGAGACCGTTTCTCTCACGGGTGAAAATGTTTCTGTCAGCGGTGTGATAACCGAAAGACCTTCCTTTTCCCGGGGAAACTGCCGTTACTACTGTGTTATCAGAGCTGACACAGTAGGTGAAAATGAGGTGAAGACTAAAATCCGTTTATCCTTTTCGGAGACCTTTGACGGAATCGACCCGTCTGAGCTTCAGATAGGCGACAGAGTGAATTTTATCGGTACGGTATATAAAATCGGAGCCTTTTCAGAAACTGTGCGGCATAATTACAGATCAAAGGGTATTTATCTTGGTGCATACTCTGTAAAGAAGCTCGGAATCATAAAGCCTGAACACCGACCTCTCAGTTACTGCATAGATTTACTACGTCAAAGAGTTACACTGAACCTTATGCACGATTTCGACGATGAAAATGCAGCTCTGCTTGTCGCTCTCTTAACAGGTAATAAGAGCTATATGGATGAAGAAATATATGATGATTTCATTGAAGCCGGAATAGTTCATATTATGGCTGTGTCGGGTCTTCATCTCACGGTGTGGGTGACGTTTCTTTCGTTCTTTATGGATTTCAGAGGGAGAAAAGGTAAGCTTTTGGCTGTCATTATGATACTGTTTACCGTATTTATGATGAATTTCGCCTGCTTCACCGGTTCCGTTAAAAGAGCGAGTGCCATGACGGTGCTCTATTTTATCGGTAAAATTCTCGGCAGACGAACCGATTCTCTTAACAGTCTCGGCTTTGCGGCGGTATGCGCTCTTATTATTAATCCCTTCGGTGTTTCTGATATAAGCTTTCTTTTGTCCTTTCTTTCGACGATGGGAATTATAGTTATGGGCATACCTTTAAGCGAAAGGATAGGCTCATTGTTTAATATATTCGGAGAAAAGGTGAAGAAATTTCTTTCACCCGTAGGTGCGACTGCTTCCCTCAGTGTTTCTGTAACCTTCTTTGTATTCCCTGTATCGGTTCTTATTCTCGGCGGAGTATCCTTCGTGGCACCCATATCAAATATTCTCTGTTTTATTTCTGTTTCACCGCTTTTGGTTCTGACAGGGATTTATTCGTTTTTACGGTTCATACCCTTTCTGTCACCGGTTTCGGCGGTAATAATGAAACATTTATCCTCATACATCATCCGTGTGGCAGAATTTACTGCCGAGTTACCCTTCGCTTATGTCAGAACTGACTTTGAAAGACTTGGTCTATGGTTTCTTATTGCCTTCGGTTTTTTACTGATTGCTATGCTTTTATATAATTACAGCCGTGTTCTTATGCGGGTAACCGCCATCATTTCAGCAGGTATTTTTCTTCTTTCCTTCAGCGTGAATTTTTACACCTCTCTCGATAAGTGTAAAATCACCCTTTACGAAGAAAACAAGGGTAGCTGTGCCGTGGTATCTCTCAACGGTAAGGGCGTACTCATCGGCTTCGACGGTGACAGCTATGACGAAAAGGAAATAGCTGAGGATGTTCAGCGGGACAAGACTAAAATCGAAGCGGTGTTTTTTACGAAAGATTTTGTCTCAAAGGATAAAGAGTTATTATGCGATGCTTTAGGTATAGAAAAAATTCTTACCGAAGATGGTGAAAGTGCAGTTCTTTTCGGTAGCGTAAGAATAGTTAAAGACGGAAACAATATAACCGTTGACACAGGTGAAATAAAAACTGAGATTTTTTCCAAAGAATATTTGCAAGATGAAGATAAATATGATACAATAAATTTTAGTGACGGAAAACATGTTTTCTCTTTCGGAGAAAATAATCCATATACGGTAACTGTTTTGACTTCAGGAGGTGAAAAGGATGGCTGAATTTGATGAAAAGAGCCTTAAGGCACACATAAAAAGCGGTGAGTTTTTACCTGTATATCTTGTTTACGGTGATGAGGATTACCTTAAGAAAAATTACGTAGATACCATCGTTTCGAAAAATATAGAGCCTTCCTTCGAAGCCTTTAATTTTGAAAAATTTGACGGAAAAGGACTCGATCTCGATACAGTGTTTCAGGCGGCGACGGTTATGCCTATGATGAGTGATAAACGCTGTCTTGTTATCGAGGACTATAAGCTCGAGGGGATAAGTGAAGAAAACTTCCGTCTTATGGAGAGCTTTTTTATTGATCCGCCCGAAACGTCTATAATCGTTTTTTATCAGAAAAAGACAGATTTTTCTGCTGCCAAGGCTAAAAATGCCATAACTCTTATAAAAAAATTCGGCGCTGTCTGTGTTCTTAATAAGAGAACGGGTAACGATCTTATAAAGCCTCTTATTTCCTCGGCATCGAAGCAGAAATGTATTCTTTCACCGCAGATGGCGAATTATCTTGTTTCGCTCTGTGGCGATGATAACAATATGCTCATTAATGAAGTCAATAAAGTCTGCAATTTCGTGGGCGAGGGTGAGATTACCAAAGCGCACATAGATGCTGTAGCCACTAAAACGGATGACGCTAAAATCTACGCCCTTACCAAGGCGCTTATGAATAAAAATTTCGATGAAGCCTATAAAACGCTACATTCTCTTTTCCGACAGAAGATAGAGGCAGAATACATTCTCGGTGTTATCATAAGCTCCTATGTGGATATGTACAGAGCTAAGGTTTCTCTTTCCTCAGGTCAGAAGGCTGATGCTCTTGCCGAGGCTTTCGCCTATAAAAACCGAAAATTTGCACTCTCTAATGCCGGCAGAGATTCGTCGAGAATTGATATGTCAGTCATAAGAAGCTGTCTCGAGGAGCTTAGCAAGGCTGACAGACAGCTTAAGTCCGGTTCATCTGTGCCGTCGCTGATTCTCGAACAGCTTATGGTTAGACTCTTTCTTATAACAAACGGTGAAAAGGTATGATTAGGCTGGACAGACCCGTAATAGTAGAGGGTAAATACGACATAATAAAGCTAAGCCGAATTGTTGACTCGCTGATTATCAAAACTGACGGCTTCGGTATATTCAAGGATAAGGAAAAGCAGGCACTTCTTCGCAGACTTGCCCGTGAAAAGGGGATAATAGTACTGACTGACAGCGACTCTGCAGGCTTTCTTATCAGGAATTTTATCAATTCTACTATACCTAAGGATAAAATCACACATGTTTACATTCCTGATGTTTACGGCAAAGAGAAAAGAAAAAACGAAAAATCTAAGGAAGGTAAGCTCGGTGTGGAGGGGATAAGCGAGAGTATATTACTTGAGGCTTTCACGAAGGCGGGAGTTATCGCTACTGAAAGCGAAAACTCGGAAAGACGTTTTATTACGAATATAGATTTATACGAACACGGACTTACGGGCAGAGAAAACAGCAGTGAGAAAAGAAAGCTTCTTCTGAAAAAGCTCGCTCTTCCCGAAAGGCTGTCTACTTCGTCACTTATAAAAATACTAAATACATTTGTAACTTATGAAGAATTTATTGAAACATTAAAGGAGCTGGGATTATGCGGATAGGTCACGGATATGATGTTCATAAATTGGTGGAAGGAAGAGATCTCATTTTGGGCGGTGTAAAAATCCCTTATGAAAAAGGTCTTTTGGGTCATTCCGATGCAGATGTGCTTCTTCATGCCATTTCTGATGCACTTTTGGGTGCGGCGGCATTAGGAGATATAGGTAAGCTATTTCCCGATACTGATATGCAGTATAAGGGCGCAGACAGTCTTGTGCTTATGAAGGCAGTCTATGAGGCTGTCAAGGAAAAAGGCTTTGCAGCTGAAAATATCGATGCCACCATTCTCTGCCAGAGACCGAAGCTCCGCCCTTATATCGACACGATGAGAGAAAATATCGCATCTGCACTCGGCATGGATACAGACTGTGTAAGTGTAAAGGCTACCACAGAGGAAGGTCTCGGCTTTACAGGTGCAGGTGAGGGAATAGCTGTACACAGCGTATGCCTTTTAAGAAAGGAAAAATAAGATGAATATTCAGATTTACGGCACTAATAAGTGCTTTGACACGAAAAAAGCACAGAGATATTTTAAGGAAAGAAACATTAAGTTTCAGTTTGTTGACCTTGCTAAATTCGGTATGAGTAAGGGTGAATATCAGTCAATAAAAAGAGCCCTCGGCTGCAAGCTTGAGGACTTAGTTAATGAAAAGAGTAAAAAATATGATTCATCCTATATTAAATATCTTGCCTCGGAAGAAGCTAAGGAAGAAAAGCTTTTGGAAAATCAGGAGCTTTTTAAAACTCCGATAGTCAGGAACGGTAAAAAAGCTACATTGGGCTTCTGTCCCGATGAATGGAAGAAATGGGAGGGTGAATAATTATGGTAACACAGGCTCAGATAGACAGAATTAATGAACTGGCAAGAAAAGCAAAAACACCTGAGGGACTCACGGAAGAGGAGCAGGCGGAAAGAGCAGTTTTAAGACGCGCTTATATTGATTCCTTTAAGGAAAGTCTCGTAGGTCAGCTCGAAAACACCTATATAGTTGACGAAAAGGGTAACAAGACAAAGGTGACAAGAAAAGGTAAAAAGTAATGAACATCTGTTATATTATCGGTGCAGGTGACATCGGTGAGGTGTCGGTGAAGGCGGATGAAAAGGATTTCATAATCTGTGCTGACGGAGGCTACAGATATAAAAAACTTCTCGGCAGAGAATGTGACTGTGTGGTAGGTGATTTCGATTCCTTCGGCACAGTACCCGAAACTGAAAACAAAATAGTAGCTCCCTGCGAAAAGGATGAAACTGATATGATGCTCGCTGTGGACACAGGCTATGCCAAAGGCTATCGTGATTTTATTCTTTTCGGTGCCTTGGGCGGTGAGCGTTCGGATCATTCCGTGGCTAACATTCAGCTTCTTCATTATATCGCATCTAAGGGCGGAACAGGAACAATCATCCACGGCGATGAGATTTTTACTGCTTTTAAGAATGATACGCTTATTCTTGATGAAAAACTCAAAGGCTACATTTCTGTCTTTTCTCTTTCTGACGAAAGTAGGGGAGTAACTCTGAAAAATCTTAAATACACCCTCGAAAATGCTGTTTTAAATTCCTTTAACCCTGTAGGTGTAAGTAATGAGTTTATCGGTGAAAGTGCTGAAATCAGTGTGAAAGACGGAGTCTTACTTGCTGTTTATAAAAAGTGAGGAGATTTTTAGGAATGAAAAAATTTTGCTGTGAAAAAATGGAATCTCATGTATATTTGAAGTGCGAAAATATTATACTTGATGACGGAGACAAAGAAGATAAACCTATATGGTATTATTCGAAACTTGATGAGTATTGTTTACCTCGTCCTGATCTGGTAGGTGGATTTGTTTCGTCTGTTATAACTATAACTCATTGTCCTTGGTGCGGAAAGAAGCTTCCCGAAAGCAAACGTGATGAATGGCTTGAAAGACTACGTGCTATGGGAATCAATCCTTTTGTCGGTGATTATGTACCGGATGAATATATGACATCAGAATGGTATGAAAAAGCGGATAACCAAGTTTAAAAAAATTATGAGGCTGATTTTTCAGCCTCATTAATTTTTGCTTTATTCAATTATTCTACGATTGAAACGCCGGTCATTTCTGCGGGCTGATCCATACCCATAATCTTAAGCATTGTGGGAGCGATATCGCAGAGCTTACCGCCTTCACGGAGCTTACAGTCATAACCGCAAACAACAAAGGGAACGGGGAAGGTGGTGTGCGCTGTGAAGGGTGAGCCGTCTTCCTCATACATCTTGTCTGCGTTGCCGTGGTCAGCTGTGATGAGCATTACGCCGTCCATTTTCATTACTGCATGGTAAACCTTGCCTACGCAGGTGTCTACTGCCTCTACAGCTGCCTTAGCGGCATCAAAAATACCTGTATGACCAACCATATCGCAGTTAGCGAAGTTGAGAATGATAGCATCGTACTTACCGCTTCCGATAGCTTCTACTACCTTTTCGGTAACCTCGTAAGCACTCATTTCGGGCTGTAAATCATAGGTGGGAACCTTGGGAGAAGCTACGAGAATTCTGTCTTCGCCCTCGTACTGCTTTTCAACACCGCCGTTAAAGAAGAAGGTTACGTGAGCATACTTTTCAGTTTCAGCGATTCGAAGCTGTGTCTTGCCGATTTTAGCCATATATTCACCGAAGGTGTTTTCGAGCGTCTGAGGCTTGAAGGCTACCTGCACATTAGGCATAGTAGCATCGTACTGTGTCATACATACATAGTAGAGAGGGAAGAAGCCGTTCTTTCTTTCGAAGCCGTCAAAAGCCTCGACAACAAAGGTTCTGGTGATTTCTCTGGCTCTGACGGGACGGAAGTTAAAGAATACTACGCTGTCGTTAGCCTTGATTTTACCGTCTTCTGTCAATACTGTGGGAAGAACGAATT
>JAZUOC010000007.1:0-14810 GCA_045604465.1 Acutalibacteraceae bacterium | reverse complement strand
GCCATAATAGCTTCTACAGCCATCTTAGCATCAGCGATAACTGCTGTAGAATCCATCTTGAAAGCATCAAAAGAGCAGACATTTACGGAAAGCATCTTAACATCGGGATTCTGGAAGCCCCACTTAGAACAGGTAGTAAAGTCAGTAAGTCTCGTTCCGACAGCGATAACAAGGTCGGCTTTTTTAGCGATGGCATTAGCGGCTGCACCGCCTGTTACACCGCAACCGCCCATATTAAGCGGATGAGCATAAGGAATCTGTCCCTTTCCTGCCTGGGTTTCACCGATGGGAATGTTATATTTTTCAGCGAAAGCTAAAACAGATTCGTAGCTTTCAGAATAAGTTACGCCACCGCCTACGATAAGCATAGGCTTCTCGGCATTTTTAATCATTTCCACAGCTGCTTCGATTTCTCTGTCAGAAGGTACTCTTCTGTCCATATACCATACTCTCTTCTCAAGGAAGTAGTCGGGATAATCAAAGGCTTCAGCCTCTACATCCTGAGGCATAGCGATACAGACGGCACCTGTGTCAGCGGCATCTGTAAGCACTCTCATGGCGTTTATGCAGGCTGTCATAAGCTGCTCGGGGCGCTCGATTCTGTCCCAATACTTACACACGGCACGGAAAGCATCGTTTGAGGTAGTGGAGTATGAACTAGGCTGTTCTACCTGCTGTAAAACAGGATCCGGCTGACGGCACGCGAAGGTGTCACCGGGAAGAACTAAGAGAGGAATTCTGTTTGCTGTGGCAGTACCGCATGCAGTAACCATATTCAGGGCACCGGGACCGATGGAAGAGGTGCAAGGGATAATCTTCCGTCTGTTATTCTGTTTGGCGAAGGCAATAGCCGCATGTGCCATACCCTGCTCATTATGTCCCTGATAATATGTAAGGCTGTGACCGCCCTGCTCGAGAGCCTGACCGATACCGACTACGCAGCCGTGACCGAAGATACCGAAAATTCCGTCAACGAATTTGGTTTCCTTTCCGTCAAAGCTCACATACTGATTATCGAGAAACTTTACAAGAGCCTGAGCCATAGTAAGACGCATATTAATCAATCCTTTCAGTAGTTGTTTACTTAATAAAACACTTTAAGGAGTGCCGGTTGTGGCACTCCCGAAGTATAATCAGGCAATTTCTGAAATTTTAACAGGTCTGCCTTCCTTTACGGATTTCTTAGCAGCGAGAGCGACGAGAATAGAGTTAAGACCGTCAAGACCTGTGGTGGGTGTAGGCTTGTCATTAAGAACAGCATCTACGAACTGCACCATCTCATCACGGAAGGACTGCATATATCTTTCGAGGAAGAAATAGAGAGGCTTATCGGTAGTTACACCGTCACCGTTCATAACAGTAACATTGGTGGGAGTATCGTTAGAAGCCATAGCAGCACCGAGTGAGCCGAAAACTTCGATTCTCTGGTCATAACCGTAAGCGGCACGGCGGCTGTTATCTATGACACCGAGAGCACCGTTTTCAAATTTAAGATTAATGATAGCGGTATCAACATCCCCTGCTTCACCGATAGCGGGATCGACGAGACAGGTAGCACTTGCGTAAACCTCTGTAACATCACTTCCTGCGAGGAAGCGAGCCATATCGAAATCGTGAATAGTCATATCGAGGAACATACCGCCCGATACAGCGGCGTACTCTGCTGGTGGAGGCTCGGGATCACGGGAAGTAATTTTGATAAGCTCAAGATTACCTACCTTACCTTCATTTATAAGTGAACGTACATGAGCAAAGTTATGGTCAAAGCGTCTGTTAAAGCCTACCTGAAGCTTAACGCCTGCCTTTTCAACTGCTTCGATTACAGCCTTAACCTTTTCAGGTGTAAGGTCAACGGGTTTTTCGCAGAATACGTGCTTTCCTGCCTGAGCTGCTTCGATAGAGATGTCAGCGTGTGTGTCTGTAGAAGAGCATACGAGAACTGCATCTATGTCCTTGTCAGCGAGCATTTCCTTGTAGTCCTCATAAACCTTTTCGATGCCGTACTTGTCAGCAAGCTCCTGTAAGCCGTCTTTGAAAACGTCTGTGATGCCGAGAACCTTTGCAGTGGGTACATTGTATGTAATGGACTGCATGTGAACCTTACCGATACGGCCTGCACCGATAATACCGATGTTTAACTGTTTCATATTTTTCATCCTCCGTTAATTGTGGAAATAGAATTTCGTGCCTGAGCACCATTCGAAAAGATTATAACACAAAGAACATCTGCATTTCAATAAAAAATACAGATGTTCTTTAATTTTTTTATTATTATTTTATAGGTTTGATGCAGAATCTGAATTCGAGCTCATCCTTAAGATAAACTCTGTACTGCTTCAGAGTATTCGGTCCGCAGCTGTTAGTTCCCGTTCCCCTCACAAATCCGTCAATGTTAAGTGAGACGAAATTTTCCTTTTTTATGTCCTCAATGTGTCTGGCCTTTTCGAGGATTTCGTCGCTGTAGTTATGCACACTGAAGGAAAACGGCTTATCGTATGCAGCGAAAATAATACCCTTTCCGTCACCGTCAGCGATACTGACATAGCGACATTCACCGTGGTTACCGTTATCCTGCGGTCTGATGTAATCCACATTAAGTCCGTCTACATCAGATTTATAAATACCCATAACACTCTGCTCCTTAAAGTCGGGAAGATTTTCCAGAGCACCAAGTCCGAAATACTCGACATTCTGAAGCGACTTATCAAGCTTTACATTCACGCCGAAGCGAGGTAATTCGACAGGCTTGAAGCGGAATTTGCAGGATTCGATTTCAGCCTTGACAAAAACAGTTCCGTCGGGATGTACCGTGTATTTAAGCTCGAATTCGTAAACAGGCTTCTTGCCGCAATAAAGCTCCCATTCGGTTTTAATCTTTACAGCACCGTTCTTTTCTCTGCATTTGAATTCCTTGAATGTAGCCTTAACTGTGTCAAAACCCTGTTTTTTCCAGCCCTTGACGATGTTTCTGTCGTTATCGAGATAAGCACGGTAAATGTTAGGCATAAAGCCTTTTTCACCTGTTAAAAGCTCTTTTCCGCCGATATTATAGCTTATAAGTGAGCCGTCCTTCTTAGAGAAGGCTATACTGCCCTTTTCGAAATTAACCGTGTAGACATCCTTAGTCTGAGAAACCTCGAGCTTACCGTCAGCTGAAATCTGAGGCTCGGCGATTTTTTCGTTAAGAGTAATCTGCTCCTTGGCGATTTCTTCACCTGTCAAGTCCGTGTAAATAAAGCTGATGTGATAATCCTTATCACCGCTGACTTCAGCGTGATTTATGATTACCGACTTATCAGAAAGAGGCGGAATTACCGCTTCAACCTCTCCCCTGTCAATAACTGCACCGTTTTCAAGAAGCTCATAGGAGATTTTTATGTCAGAAGAGTCGGTGAAAGCCTTCGTATTTCTGAAGGTATATGTCTTATCTCCTGTTTTTTTACATCTTACGGGACGGTAGACATTCTTCATTCCGTAGGCACCTGTATGAGGTGTTCTGTCGGGATAGACGAGTCCGTCCACACAGAAGTTATCATCGTGAATTCTCTCTCCGTGGTCACCGCCGTAGGTATATTTATACTTACCGTTTTCGTGATAAACACTGTGATCCGCCCATTCCCAGATACATCCTCCTGTGAGGTTTTCATAAGTATAAATCAGATTCCAGTAATCCTCGAGAGAACCGGGTCCGACACCCATAGCGTGACAGTATTCACAGAGAAAATGCGGTTTATCCTTATATCTTTTTCCGAGCTTATGCTTGCCTATTTTTTCAAGCATAGAGGGAATCTGATACATCTCGGAAATAACATCATAGGAGCCTCTCGGTGTTCTGATGGCACCCTCATAGTGAACGGGTATATCAGTCACTTCCTTAAGTCGCTTACAGCATTCGTCGTGGTTTTTCCATCCGCCCGATTCATTACCCAGACTCCACATGGTAACAGATGCGTGATTCTTATCTCTTTCGAACATTCTCATCACACGGTCTTCGTAGCGGGGAAGCCACTTTTTATCGTTACTGATGATGTTAGGCTTACCTGTAAATAAGAGCTTATCGTTAAACTGAGTGCCGTGAGTTTCGATATCAGCCTCATCGACGACATAAAGGCCGTATTCGTCGCAGAGATGAAGAAGAATGGGATCGGGAGGATAATGTGATGTTCTGACAGCATTTACATTAAGCTTTTTCATGAGAAGGACATCCTTGAGAAGATCCTCGCCGCTCATAACATAGCCCGTTTTCTCGTGGGTATCGTGGTGGTTCACACCCTTGAATTTAATAAGCTTCGAATTAAACAGGAATTTCTCACCGTCAATTTTCACGGTCTTAAAGCCGATATTATGCTTAATACACTGTATATTACCGTCGTCCTGCTTGAGAGAAAGAACGAGCGTATAAAGCTCAGGTGTTTCCGCACTCCATTGCTTTACGTTAAGAACACCGAAGTCGAGCTTAACCTTGTAGTCTGCGGCTGCTTCTCTGACAGCGATAATCTCACCGTCCTTCATAAGCTCTGCATACAGAGTCTTACCGCCGAAGCTTTCACCGAGAATGTCAGCTTTTACCTCCAGAGAATAGCCCTCGGATTTTTCAGAGGTCACTGCACGGAAATCAAAGATATATTCGGAAGGATTTTCGGTAAGATAAACATCACGGAAAATACCGTTCTCTCTGAACATATCCTGACATTCGAGATATGTACCGTTAGACCATTTGGAAACGATGGCGAGAAGCTCATTATCACCCTCGCACACGAATTTTTCAAGATCAAATTCAGCACTGTTATGGCTGCCTTCACTGTATCCGACATATCTGCCGTTCACATAAAGAGTAAGTGAAGAGCACACGCCGAGAAATGTGATAACGGGGTGCTTCGTATTTTTTACCGTGAACCTTTTAAAATATACTCCGGCAGACATCTCCTCGGGAACATTCGGCAGAGTCATGGGAAACTCATATCTCGTGTTAAGATAGCAGGGATTCTCATAGCCTGTTCTCTGCCAGGTAGAGGGCACCTTAATATCATCAAAGGTCATGGTGTCCGTATCAATCACTGTAGGCAGGCGGGAAATCTTTTCAAAATACCTGAATTTCCAATCGCCCGAAAGCACAGTGACATCATCAGATGAATACCTCTCCGTAAGTGCAGTCTGAGAAAGAAGCTTTTCCTTGTCTGTGTAAGGAATAAAGTAGCTTCTGCCTGCAAGCTTATTCTCCTCATAAACGCTGAAATCATTGATTCTGAGCTTTTTGATCTGATACTTCATAAATTCTCCGCGAACAGATGAACTGTTCTGTCCTTTCCCATAATGTTTTCTAAAAAATTATAACATAACAGCATTTCTTTTTCAACTGTTATTTATTTTATTTTCACTGTAAAGGTCTTACTGTATGCTCCGTAGATCTTTTCAGAGCCGAATTTCTTATAAGCACGTACTCTGACATAGTATTTTTTACCGCTTTTAAGCTTTTTGAGAGTTTTCTCCGTTCCCTTAGTGACATTAAGCTTTTTCGTTTTTCCTTTTCCGGTGAATTTCTTTAAGGAATAGGAAAGCTCATATCCGCTGACAGCGCTCTGCTTTTTCCATTTTACCGAGGCTGTACCATTCTTACCGGAGGCAGCCTTGATTATAACGGCTTTTGACGGACGGGTACATACGGATATAATTCCGCTTTCCTCACTGTACGCTCCGTCACACACAGCAGAAATTTTAAAGTAATATTTCCGTGACGGCTTAAGATTTTTAACTGTCACACCCGTTCCCGATGCAGAAACCGTCTTCCATTTTTTCCTGTCAGTGCTGTAGGAAATCCTGTAAGAAAGCGCGTATTCCGATTTATTCCATAAAAGCTTAACAGATGATTCGGTGCAGGATTTTACTCTGAAGCCGCCGACAGCTACGGAAGCCGACTTCTGTTCTGAAACGACAGCAAGTGCATTTAAGGTTTTTCTTTCCGTAACAGTATTACAGACTCTGCACGACACCTTTAAAACACCGCCTTTACCCTCGGACGGCAACACCTCTATAACTCCGCCGTCGGTAATATGAGCGACAGGAGCCTTCACGTTAAGCTTATAAGAATCACCGCATCCGCTACAGGTATAAAGCTCATAGCCCTCACGTGTACAGGTAGGTAATACGCATTCTCTGACATAATTATGCTCACTGATCGGTATCCTTTCATCTCTGCCCCGATAACATACGGTACACATATAATATCTCATTCCTTCTTCGGTGCAGGTAGCCTCCTTCACCACAGCGAGTGAAAAGGTACACTTCTCGCTTCCGTTCACACCGCCGCTTACCGTACCGTAGCTTCCGCAGCCGTTAAGGCAGTAATAGGAATGTGACATATCGGAATTACATTTCAGATTCCACTTGGACTTATCACATTCGAAATTATGTGAGCATTCTGCATACGCCGTCTGAGATGCACCCGCCATAAAAGAAAAAACAAGCAGCAGTATAAGTACTTTTTTGAACATATTTCACCCGTCTACCTTCTGTTATTCTATAACAGAATTATACACATAAGTACATAATTCGTCAAATAATTTTTCATTTAATACAAATTCCAACAAATGTATCTTTTAAAAATGCTCCCACAGGTCAATAATTATTTTAAGGATTAAAGTGGGGGTAATCAAGTGAATTATTATAACAAGGTAGAAATATGCGGCATCGACACATCGAAGCTGAAAACACTCAGTGAGAAAGAAATCACCGAGCTGATGATAAAAGCTAAAAACGGAAATAAAAAGGCAAGAGAAGACCTGATAAACGGAAATTTACGGCTTGTACTGAGTGTTATTCAGCGCTTCACTTCCAGAGGCGAAAATGCGGATGATCTTTTCCAGGTAGGCTGTATCGGACTGATTAAAGCGATAGATAATTTCGACGTAAACCTTAATCTGCGCTTCAGCACCTACGGTGTACCGATGATAATAGGTGAAATAAGGCGGTATTTACGCGACTATAACCCGATAAGAGTAAGCCGTTCACTGAGAGACACGGCATATCACGCCATGCAGATAAAGGAACAGATAATAAACGAAACGCAGAAGGAGCCCACAGTAGAGGAAATAGCCGAAAGATTAGGAATAAAGCGCGAGAATGTAGTAATAGCATTAGAGGCTATAGTGGACCCTGTTTCTCTCTATGAGCCTGTGTATTATGATGCGGGAGATACGATTTACGTGATGGATCAGATCGGAGACAGTAACAGCGATGTAAACTGGATAGACGAAATTCTTCTGAAGAAATCCATAAACGATCTGGGTGAAAGAGAAAAGCGAATACTCTCTCTTCGGTTTATGAACGGTATGACACAGACAGAGGTAGCTAACGAAATAGGAATTTCTCAGGCACAGGTGTCGAGACTCGAAAAGTGTGCTATGGATAAAATAAAAAGCCATCACAAGGTTTATATATAAAGGAAAAAAGAGGCACGAAGCCTCTTTAATTTATTTAAGAATGGTGAATTTCAGTCACCCCAAGCTTTTCGGGGAAAAGGTGTGCGGAAGTATTTCGCCTAATGTCAGTGAAAGATATTCCTCGCCGTTTTTTCCCACAAGAACACGGAAGCTTTCGTCACAGAACTCCGCCATCACCTGTCTGCAAACACCACAGGGCGTAAAATAATCTCTGAAATCAAGATTTTTTCCGCCCACTACCGCAATAGCCTCGAAGTATCTTTCACCTTCGCTGACAGCCTTGAAAAATGCTGTTCTTTCAGCGCAGTTTGTAGGTCCGTAGGCTGCATTTTCTATATTGCAGCCGAGATAAACCCTTCCGTTTTTCGCGAGTAAGGCCGCACCTACCGTGTAACCGGAATAAGGCACATAGGCGTTTTCGGCGGCTTTTTTAGCCAAAGCGACAAGCTCAGTATCCTTCATTATTTAATCTCCCGTAATTTCTTTTTTAAAGCTTTCTCCGCTGATTTCTCCGTCGATTCCGAAGAAATCAAGTATGGTTTTTCCTATATCTGCAAAGGTTTTTCTTGTGCCGAGGTTTACGCTTTTAATTCCGTCACCGCAGACGAGAAGAGGTACGTATTCTCTCGAATGATCGGTACTTTCCGTGAGCGGATCGCAGCCGTGGTCAGCCGTGATAAAGAGAACATCTCCCTTTCTCATATTCTTCTTAAACTCCGTGAGCCATCTGTCAAACTCCATCAGTGCCTCAGCATAGCCTTCTGCATCGTTACGGTGGCCGTAATGCATATCGAAGTCGACAAGATTAGTAAAGCAGAGTCCGCGGAAATCCTTTTTCTGATATTCGGCAGTAAGCCTCATTCCGTCAGCATTTGACTTGGTCGGATGAGATTCCTTAAAGCCCTTACCTGCGAAAATGTCGTAGATTTTACCGACAGGAACGGTATCAAAGCCTTCTTTTTCGAGAATATCAATAACCGTATCGGAAGGCGGCAGAAGCGAGTAATCGTGACGGTTCGGCGTTCTTTTAAAATCGGGGTATTCTCCCGTAAAGGGCCGTGCGATAACTCTGCCTACGGCATGCTCGCCCGTGAGAATTTCTCGCGCCTTCTCACAGCATTCGTAAAGCTCACTGAGAGGCACCTTTTCTTCATGTGCGGCGATCTGAAAAACGCTGTCAGCTGATGTATAAACGATAAGCTTACCGGTTTCAAGATGCTCTTTCCCGTAATCGTCGAGCACCTTCGTACCGGAATAGGGCTTATTACACAGCACTCCCCTACCCGTAGCTTCACTGAATTTTTTAATCACATCCTCAGGAAAGCCGTCAGGATAAGTCGGAAAGGGCTTCTCGGAAATAATTCCCGCGATTTCCCAATGACCTGTAGTGGTGTCCTTGCCCTTCGAAGCTTCAGCGAAGCGGCCGTATGCACCGTCGGGGCAGTCCGTGCCGTCATCGTAACTGATTCCGTCGATGTTAAAAATACCGCTCTTTTTAAGCTCGGGAACATTGAAGCCGTCCTGTAAATAACAAGCCTTTAATGTGTTACTTCCTTCATCACCGTAGAGATGAGAGTCGGGCATTTCGCCGATGCCCACACTGTCGAGGACGATTAAAAATATACGATTTGTTTTCATAGAGTCACCTTTGCCATATTTAATCCATCTTCAGCGCAACCTCAAGCGCAATCCTCATCATATCTGTAAAGGTATTCTGCCTTTCTTCGGCAGTACAGGCTTCACCGGTAAAGGGCATATCGGATATGGTACAGATGGCGAGAGCTCTTTTGCCCGCTCTCATAGCATTAAGATAAAGCGCCGCAGCCTCCATTTCTACTGCAAGTGAGCCTGCCTTTGCCCATTTTCTGTTACACTCTTCATCGAAATCATAGAAGGTGTCCGATGAATAAAGATTTCCTATCTTAATATCAAGTCCCATTTCCTTTGCACTTTCTACAGCGGCAGTAAGAAGCTCATAGGAGCATGTGGGTGCAAGAGTTCCTCTGACACCGAACTGTGCCGCAAAGTTGGAATTCGTATTGGCACCGATACCCGCTACGATGTCACGGAGCTTTACCTTATCCGTAAGACCGCCGGCAGAGCCGACACGGATGATGTTTTCCACACCGAAGCTGTTAAAAAGCTCGTGGGAATAAATACCGATAGAGGGCATACCCATACCGCTCGCCATTACGGAAACTCTGTGTCCCTTATAGGTGCCCGTATAGCCCTGTACACCTCTTACATTATTGACAAGCTCTGCATCCTCAAGAAAGTTTTCTGCGATGAATTTCGATCTGAGAGGGTCACCGGGCATAAGAACCGTTTTCGCAAAGGATGTTCCCTCTTTAAGATTAATGTGCGGTGTCGAAACAGCCATAATATTTCCTCCTTAATCAATAACCGCTTCCCTGTTCATTTTTTACTATTTTTACGATTCTGCTCGTGCCGAGACGGTCAGCACCGAGTGAAAGCATATCTTCGGCATCCCTTATACTTGAAATTCCGCCTGCAGCCTTGATGCGAAGACCGTTTTCCACATTCTTACCGAAAAGCTCTATATCCTCTCTCGTAGCTCCGCCCGTAGAGAAGCCTGTAGAGGTTTTAATGTAATCCGCACCCGATTCTGAGACGATTTTGCACATTTTTACCTTTTCCTCATCGGTCAGCAGACAGGTTTCGATGATAACCTTCAGAAGCCTTCCGTCACAGGCCTTTCTGACGGATCTGATTTCCTCGAGTATTTCATCATATCTTTTATCCTTAAGCATACCGATATTGATAACCATGTCGATTTCATCAGCACCCTCCTTTACCGCTACAGAGGTTTCGAAGCATTTCACTGCAGTAGTATTATAACCGTTAGGGAAGCCGATAACCGTACATATTTTAAGTTTTTCTCCCACATAATCCTTGGCTTTTTTCACATAAGAAGGAGGAATACATACACTGGCACAGGAATATTTCATTCCGTCGTCGCAGAGACTCTTTATATCCTCCCATGTAGCGCCCTGTGAAAGAACCGTGTGGTCAACCTTGCTTAAAATTTCTCTTATATCCATAAAAATTACCTCCGTTATGGCTTTACATAAAGATTTTACAATGTAAAAATGAAAAAGTCAAATAAATTCAGCCTATCTATTGTAAAAAATCATTAGTTAGTTTATTATATAATCAGAAAATTTATCGGAGGTAAAATATGTTAGTAAACAAAAATACACCAATTTCTGAAATTATCAGAACACCGGCAGGTCACGACATTATTATGAAGGCTCTTTACTCTCTCGGCTTAAGCGGTGATTTTCTGAAAAAAGGCCCTCTTTCCGGGCTCACTCTTGACAAAATCATCAGGCTTTCGAAGGGTAAGATCAGTGAAGAGTTCATCGATTCACTTTTAGGTATTCTTAACAGCGAACAGGATATACCTCTCGACGATGATGCACCCATCGAAAGAAAGTGGTGGAAGGAGGCAGTGTTTTATCAGATTTATCCCCGCTCCTTCAAGGATTCGGACGGTGACGGAATCGGCGACCTTCGCGGCATCATAGAAAAGCTCGATTATCTCAAGGATTTGGGTATAAATGCTATCTGGTGCAGTCCCATCTATGACTCACCTAATGACGATAACGGATATGACATCAGAAACTATGAAAAGATCATGGAAGAATTCGGCACTATGGAGGATTTCGACGAGCTTTTAGCTGAAATCCATAAGCGTGATATGAAGCTTATTATGGATCTCGTCATAAACCACAGCTCCGACGAACACGAATGGTTCCGCTCCTCTGTAAACGATCCCGATTCACCCTATAAGGATTATTATATCTGGCGTGACGGAGACGAAAGCACACCTCCGAATAACTGGGAAAGTCTTTTCAGCGGCAAGGCATGGAATTACTATCCCGAAAGGAAGCAGTGGGCACTGCACCTGTTCTCCTCAAAGCAGATGGACTTCAACTGGGAAAACGAAAAGCTCAGACAGAATCTTTACGCTATGATAAACCGCTGGCTCGAAAAGGGTGTAGACGGCTTCAGACTCGACGTTATCAGCTTTATTTCAAAGGCTGACGGTCTTCCCGACGGTAACGAGATTATCGGCTCGATGATGGGCTTCAAGGGTGTAGAGCACTATTTCTACGGACCGAGACTTCACAAATATCTCCGTGAAATGGCTGAAAACACCTTCAATAAATACGATGCATTCACTGTCGGCGAATGTCAGGGCACGGGCATCGAAATGAGCAAGCTTATGACAGGAGATTACCGTAAGGAGCTCAATGTCGTCTTCGCTTTCGATCACATAGAAAATCCCGGTAAAAAGCGTTTTTCAGAATACAGATATGACCTTCGTCCTATGGCAAAGGAAATAGTAAAATGGCAGATGAATTACGGTAATCACTGCTGGCCGACAGTATTCTTCGAAAATCACGACACTACCAGAATGGCAAGTAAGGTCTGCCCCGACGGAATGTACAGAGATGAGCTGAGTAAGCTTTTAGCCGTAATGCAGATGACCTTCAAGGGTGTACCCTTCGTTTATCAGGGACAGGAAATCGGTATGACAAACTCGAAATTCGCAACCATCGACGATTTCAGAGATGTAGAATCGCTCAATTTCTATAAGCAGGAAACCGAAAAGGGTGCTGATAAGGACGAAATATACCGCATCGTAAAGGCGGGCAGCCGCGATAACGGAAGAACTCCCATGTGTTGGACAGCAGAAGAAAATGCAGGCTTTACCGACGGCACTCCCTGGATAGAGGTAATTCCCGGGTACAAGAGAATCAACGTGGCTACCGAGGAAAAGGATAAGGATTCCGTTCTCAATTTCTACCGTAAGATGATAGAGCTCCGACACAGTGACGATACACTCGTTTACGGCGGTTTCAGGCTCGCAAAGAAAAAGTGGAGGAATGTTCTCGCCTACTACCGCATAAGCGACAAGGCTACCTATTACATCGAAATCAATCTGACACCCTCAGTACAGAAAAAACCCGTAACCACTAACGGCTTCGATAAGCTTATTACAAATGTCCGTCTCTCTGACAGCGACACACTTGCCCCCTTCGAAGCAAATGTCTACAGATTAAGATAATGCTTTTGCCGCTCCGGTCATTCCGGGGCGGTATTTTTTTATGCTGCCGTGAGTATTAATTAGTAAAAAACTTACGGAGAGTAATACTATGAAAAACGCTTTTATCCGGGTAACATTATTAATTACGGTTCTGTCTTTTTTTGTCGGATGCTCGAGAGAAGAATTTATGGATTTGTACGGCTTTACGGAAAGCTTTACCTATACACAAATAACTCCCGAGGATTTTTATGCCGACAGCACCGAGGACGGAAAAGCCGTATATTACACTTATTTCGAAAAGGAAAATCCGAAGGTGATGCTAAAGCTTATCTGCAGTGAAAACGGTAAAACAGACGAAATAAGAATATACCTTACCAAATATGACAAAGATGGTAAAAGAAGAGATGTTCAGACCGAGGATATACTTCTTTTTACGAAGCTTATTTCTTCCTCGGTAACGGCTTTTACCGGCTGGAGCGATGCTGAGGCCGAGGATATTATCTCACAGATGCAGCTTTACGAAAATAAAAGCTACGAAAGCGAGGGCGAGCTGACAAAGACAAAAAGCAATTTCCACTTCATATACCACTCAGCCTCACCCGGCTCTGAGTTCATAATTTATAACACATATCTTAAAACAGTGCCCTCTACTGAGAAGCCCGAAAGCAAACCGCTGTTCGGAGACACCACCAGAATCAGAACAGAAACAGTACCTAAAAAGTAATTTTATACAACAATTCAATCACCATATAAAAGAAAAGAGTTTAATAATGATAAAAATGCATAAACACTCATTAAATTTGACATTAACACTTGATAAAAATTCCGTTATGATATAAAATAATGGGTGGTATGATAATACATAATACGCTTAATACGAAAGGAAAGAATGAAATGAACGTTTTGAACAAAAAATCAGTTGAAGACATTGATGTAAAGGGTAAAAAGGTTCTCGTTCGCTGCGATTTCAATGTAAAGATGGAAAACGGCGTTATCACAAGCGACAAGAGAATCGTAGCTTCCTTACCTACCATCAAGTACCTTCTCGAAAAAGGCGCAAAGCTTATCCTTTGCTCACACCTTGGCAGACCTAAGGGTGAATTCAAGCCCGAATTCTCTCTTGCTCCCGTAGCAGTAAGACTCGGTGAGCTTCTCGGCAAGGAAGTAAAGATGGCTAAGGATGTCGTAGGCGAAAGCGCACAGGCACTCGCTGCAGACCTTAAGGAAGGCGAAGTTCTTCTCCTCGAAAACGTACGTTTCCACGCTGAAGAAACCAAAAACGATCCCGATTTCAGCAAGGCACTCGCTTCTCTTGCAGAAGTCTACGTAAACGATGCTTTCGGTTCTGCTCACAGAGCTCACTCCTCCACCACAGGTGTAGCTGATTACCTTCCCGCTGTAGGCGGCTATCTTATCAGAAAAGAGCTCGAATACATCGGCGGTGCTCTCGAAAATCCGAAGAGACCTCTCGTTGCTATTCTCGGTGGTGCAAAGGTTTCCGATAAAATCGGCGTTATCACAAATCTTCTCAATACTGTAGATACACTTATCGTAGGCGGCGGTATGGCATATACATTCTTCGCTGCTCTCGGCTATTCCGTAGGTACTTCACTCTGTGAAACCGATAAGATCGATATGGCTAAGGAAATGATGGAAACAGCTAAAGCAAAAGGCGTTAAGTTCCTTATCCCCATCGATAACAGAGTAGGTAAGGAATACGCAGAAGACACAGAAAATATGGTTGTTGACTCTGACAACATTCCCGACGGCTGGATGGGTCTTGACATCGGTCCCGCAACAGAAAAGCTTTTCTCTGACGCAGTTAAGGGCGCCGGCACAGTTATTTGGAACGGACCTATGGGCGTTTCCGAATGGGAAAACTTCGCAGCAGGTACAGTTGCAGTTGCTAACGCAGTTGCAGAAAGCGGCGCAATCTCCATCATCGGCGGCGGCGACAGCGCAGCAGCTGGTCAGAAGCTCGGCTTTGCTGACAAGATGAGCCACATCTCCACAGGCGGCGGTGCTTCCCTCGAGTATATGGAAGGCAAAGAACTTCCCGGTATCGCAGCCCTTAACGAAAAGTAATTAAACTTTTATAAAACCATTGCCCGTGTATTTAAACGTACACGGGCAAGATTATAGTAAAAAATGTAATTTAACCGAAAGGATGTTTATAAAATGGATAAGACTCTCCGTAAAGTAGTTATCGCAGGCAACTGGAAAATGAACAAAACTCCTGATGAGGCTGTTGCTCTCATCAACGAAATCAAGCCCCTCGTAGCAGATGCTGACTGCGA
>JAZUOC010000006.1:0-13184 GCA_045604465.1 Acutalibacteraceae bacterium | reverse complement strand
CTTCCTTTTCCTGTTTTATATTCTTTTATCGCTAATAGCTTTTCTTCGTGGCTTAATTTTGCTTTTGACATAAAAATCCCCCTAAAGTAGTCTTGAAAACTTTTTGTTTTTTCAAGTGTCTACTTTAAGGGGATTATATCAGGCTTTTACAGCGGGCTTTATGTATTTTCATTTTCCGTAAGCTTATACCTCTGCTTCAGGTGTCTCGCCTTCTTCTCCCTCACTCTTACTGAAAAGAGGTCCGAGATAGGTAAAAAGCTCTGTAAAAATCTTTACAAGCATTTCAATAACTTCTCTGATGGTCATAGCATTTTACTCCTTTCTAAAGATTTTAATTTCACTATAAATATAATATCATACAATATTAATACTTGTCAATCGATAATATCAATCTGACACATTTTCATACTCTCCAGAGCATTACGGTGGCTTTCGGGCGTTACTCCGGCTGAAGCCGCGCCGTCCACAGTGACGGGAGTTTCATATAATTTTGCCTTAATAAGCATAGCATTAGAGATAACGCAGATATCCGTACAGAGGCCGAGAAGCTCGATACCCTCGAGATTTTCCGTTTCAGCCACCCTTTCCGCCAGCTCATAGGAGCCGAAGGTAGGCTTATCTATTATCTCACAGCCCTCTGTGTCGAGAGCAGAAGAAATCTGCCAGCCGTAAGTGTCCTTTACACAGTGTACCACAGGAAGTCTCCTTCCCTCTGCTGTGTCGAGGTAATTCTCGCCATGGGTATCTCTGGTAAAAATGATACGGTCGCCGTTTTTACGGTAAAGATCGATTTTTTCCTTTACCTTACCGACTATAGCCTCGGCCTCTTTCGTGCCCAGAACACCGTCGATAAAGTCATTCTGCATATCTATTACACACAAAACCTTCATCTTATGCCTCCGCAGCTTCCTTCTCGTTAGCTGCTTCTCTCTTTTCTCTGAGCTGTCTTTCGACCTCTTCGATATGACCCTGATCATCCTTAAGGAAGAGAATGACGATAAGATAAAGTGCCGAACCGATGGCAGGACCTAAAATGAACTGATGCCAGCGGTACTTAAGGAAGCGGGGAGCTGTCTGTGCACGGACAAGAGCTGAACCCTCAAGTCTCTTACCACCGACGGTAATATCCTCACGGAAGCCCATTACCTTAAGCATATAACCCTGAATGAACTTGGGGATAGCGCCTGTAAACTTCGAAACGAAGTTCTGCATCGAGAATGAGATAGCCTCTGTTCTTTCGCCTGTCTTAAGCTCCATTTCGTCGATAGAGTCGGTAATAAGTGAACGGTGTGCGATATCCTTCATATTGGTAAGAATCTGTGAAGAGCCTACAACAGCCATTACCATAAGAAGAGCTCCGATATTCTTATATCTGTCATTTGCACCGATAGCAAAGGCAATAAGTCTGGTGACTATGGCTGCACATTCAGCATAAACGAGAAGCTTTTTATTACCGCCGAGCTTTTTGATAACAGGCACTGTAAAGAAGTTAGCGATAGCACCGGGGATACCCATAACGTAGCCGTAGGCAATCTGAGCCGTACCGCCTGTGATTTCAGCACCGAAAACGTTATATGAAACGCCTTCACTCTCGAAGAAGTATTCCCAGGGAAGAGTAAGGGAAAGGCACTGAACGATTCTGGCAAGACAGATAATGATGAGTGTCTTGTTATATCTGAGATTCCACAGAGTTCTCATCATAGCCCTGAACTTTTCAGCCGCAGGAATGTCATCCTGTGCAGAAGTGTCGATAACCTTTTCCTTCATACGGTAAGAAAGCATGGAAATAAGCATACCGCCTATACCGAAAATAGCGGCAAAGAAAAGATAGGTATTCTTTTCACTCATTACATCGCCACGGACAAACATATCCTTGAACATGGGGAAAAGACCGGCTATCGTGCCGCCGAGACCCGCACCGATGCTTATCCACTGTGCCACTCGTCTTCGCTCGTCAGAGGAAGGGCTGGACAGAGATGCCATACCCCAGATAGCGATGTCCTGGAAGGAATAAAAGGTATCAAAAAGGATGTAGAGAATGAGTATGTAAAGAATAGTCTTGTTAGTGTCAAGTCCTAAATCCACAAACATCAGAGTGACAAGTATACCTATAATCAGAGGAGTCCACAGCAGGAACGGACGAAGCTTATAGCCGGGTCTGTGCTTTCTGTGGTCCATAAGTGAACCGATAAGAGGGTCATTGATGGCATCCCACATAGTGCTGACACCCGTAATGATACCTGTTTTGTCAGCAGGTATACCGAGAACAGTGTTAAGGAAAACGAAAAGTCTGCTGGAAACAAGGTTATAGGCCATATTCTGTCCCGCAAGACCTGCCGCATGGGAAAGCAGTCGGTTATTGGCTACTTTCGTTTCCGATTCTTCCTTAGAAAAGAGAAAAAAAGGCTTCATATAATCTCTCCTTTATAATCAGTTGTAAGAATTATACAATATTACGAGCATAAATGCAATAAAAACTATATTAATTTTCAAAATAAAATTCTTGTCATTAAATGTCTTTTATGCTAAAATGGTCAATATTGACTCTAAAGTGAAAGAAGTAAGATAAAATGACCGGTGTTCTTATTAATGTATGTACAGTTATTCTCGGCAGCACCGTAGGTCTGCTTTTTAAAAAAAGTATAAGCAGAAAATACAGCGATGCAGTAATGACAGGTATAGGTCTGTGCGTAATACTGATCGGTATACAGGGTATGCTCAAGGGTGAGAATGTCCTAATTACCATCATCTCTATGGTTATCGGTGCTTTAATCGGCACTGCTCTCGACATCGACGGAAAATTAAACGGTATCGGTGACCGCCTTTCGAAAAAAATCAGAACCAAGGACAGCGGAAAAGGCTCTCTTGCCGAAGGCTTCGTTACGGCGAGTCTCGTTTTCTGCATCGGTGCCATGACCATTTTAGGCTCCCTCGACGCAGGTCTTAAGGGCGACAACACCACTCTCATCACGAAAAGCATTCTCGACCTTTTCTCCTCTATGATGCTTTCCGCCTCCCTCGGCATCGGTGTTATCTTCGCCGCAGCCTTCGTTTTCGTTTTCCAGGGCGGCATCGTCCTTCTGGCAGGTGTCCTCGAGCCCTTCCTCGACTCCTTCGCCATAGGTGAAATCACCTGCGTG
The DNA here is from genome assembly GCA_045604465.1 of Acutalibacteraceae bacterium. Taxonomy (GTDB): domain Bacteria; phylum Bacillota; class Clostridia; order Oscillospirales; family Acutalibacteraceae; genus UBA6857. The sequence goes on along the minus strand of JAZUOC010000006.1, from coordinate 10,044 downwards.
GGCTCGGTTATGATTATGGGCCTGGGCTTAAATCTTGCCGGCATAGCAAAAATCAAGGTCGCAAATTATTTCCCCGCGCTCCTTCTCACACCCTTTATGTGTTATCTTTTTGATTATCTGGGGCAGTTTATCCCTGCCTTAGGATGAGGTAGTTTTTATGGAAAAACAAAGAAAAGAAAATCTTATCGGCTCACTGCTTCTGATGCTCTGTGCCGTCATCTGGGGCAGCTCCTTCGTGGCTCAGACCACCGGTGCCGAATATGTAGGTCCCTTCACCTTCATCGCTGCAAGAAGCCTTTTAGGTGCCGCGGCTCTTCTCCCGGTCATCGGCGTAACGGGAGCTTTAAAAAGCAAAAGAAGCGGAAAGACAAAAATGACCTCCGAAGAGAAAAGATTTCTTCTCAGAGGCGGCGCTCTGTGCGGTATAGTTCTCTTTTTCGCTTCTAACCTGCAGCAGCTCGGTATCGACGGCGGAACGGAACCGGGCAGAGCAGCCTTCATCACGGCTCTTTACATCCTTCTCGTTCCCGTCTTCTCCGTCTTTCTCGGCAAAAAAATAAGACCTCTTATCTGGCCCTGTGTAATAGCTTCGCTGATAGCTCTTTATCTTCTCTGTGTAAAGGAGGGCGGCAGAACACAGTTTTCAGACCTGTATGTCCTTCTCTGCGCTGTCTGCTACACCGTACATATTCTCGTTATCGACCGTGTCTCACCGAAGGTTGACGGTGTTATGCTCTCTATGATTCAGTTTCTCGTAGCGGGTGCCGTCTCTCTCATACCGATGCTTCTTTTCGAGGATGTGAGCATAGATAACCTCATAAAGGCTGCTCCCTCCATCGCCTATTCGGGCATAATGTCAAGCGGTGTGGCTTACACTCTGCAGATTTTAGGACAGCAGAAAACAGAACCCACCATCGCCACGATGATAATGAGTCTCGAGTCCGTATTCGGTGTGCTTACGGCGATGATAATTCTCCATCAGGTGCCGACTCTCCGTGAGAGCATAGGTTGTGTGCTTATGTTTGCGGCTATAATCGTGGCACAGCTTCCGGAGAAGAAAAAAATATAAACAGGAAAACCATTGTAAAAGCTGTAATGCTGATACAATGGTTTTTGTTTTATATCGTCACCGGAGTGTGCTCTGTGGGAGGGTAAGCTGCCTCGCCTGAAAGGTAATGTCATTAACTTAAGGCAAATTACTGCTGAAAGTAAGTGTTTATGTAATGCGACCTACCCGTAGAACTTATCTGAAAAGCTGACCGCCTTTTAACTGTACGCACCCACCGCTTCGGGAAGGCTGGAATATTCAGGAGTATCATAATACATTTCTTCCATGAATTCGACGAAGGTGAAGAATTTTTCCGCATCCTCATTTTCACCGCGATAGGCTCTGCCTGTGGCATCACCGCTGAGGCGGTAAGTGCTTCCGTTAAAGGTAAAGGTTATGCTGTATTCATTCAGAGGAGTAATGTTAATCTGCTCATTTCCCTTAGCCAGAACGGCTGAGGTCATTTTCTTTTTCACGGAGCAAAGGTCAAGCTCGAGGATTTTTTCATAAATCCTTTTCAGTCTGTCTTCGCCCGGAGTAAAGGAAACAGTTTCTGTCCCCTCGGAAACCAAATCCTTTGTCAGCTTATTATCATAGGTATCATAAACATTTTTCATACCGATGCCGAATCTCATCTTTATATCGAAATCTTCAGGCAAAGCCGCTGTCGAAACGGTAACCATCTTACCGTTACTGTCAAAATACGAATAATACGCCTTCGTAGTCGCTACCTTACTGCTCTCGTCAGAAAGCTCCGAAAGGAGAACTATATCATAAGCATCTCTTATCTGTGCAGGATAGCTTTCCGCTATCATTCCGTCGTAATAAATACGGACCTTCGTACCCTTTTTCATTTCTGATGCTCTGCCTACCAGACCCATATCCTTAAGTGAAACCTGTATTTTATCAGCAGATTTTCTCTCGTTACTGTCCTCTGCCGGCTCTACGAGAACAGTTTTTCCGTCCTTATATACCTCGATAATCTCCGCGTCAAAGACAACCATATTCTGCGGCATAGCAGTGGAAGTAACAGCCGTAGTCGGCTCTGCATCAGATGCGGCAGGAGCTGATGTACCGATATTCAGTATGTCTCCCATAGGATATACAGAGGAAGCGTTACAAATGTTTATTTCTCCCTTTGTTGCGATGTCTCCGTCATAATAGATTCTCACATAAAGACCCTCATATAAATCCGTCAGATACTCCTCGGGGATATTTTCCAGAGAAACGGTTATTTTTTCGCCGTATTTTCTTTCCTTGGTATTTTCCAGCGGCTTTACAGTGAAGGCGGTGTCAGTCTTTTCCAGAACCTCGGCATCGAAGCTATAAAGATTCGACAGTACCTCTGCAGGTTTTTTATCACTGCCATCTACTATTTCAACAGCATAAAGGTCTCTTATTTCCGCAGTATATCTAGAAAAATCTTCGACATCAGTCTTGTAAATATTTCCGCTGTAATATACACGAATTTTTGTGCCTACATTCACCTTTTCAAAATCAACATTTGTATGATAAATATATATGACTATGTTATCTCCGTATTCATTCAGCATTTCAACATCCGAGGGCTTTACAGCAAGTGAATTTCCCGGCATATCAACCATAGTAACCTCTGCTTCAAAGCTGTCACTGTATTCCGGCATATTAAAAGCAGAAATAATATTACCCGTCAGAGAATCAAGAGTAAGCATTTCCACTACCTCTGAGGTGTCATATATTTCCTTGGTGTACACTATTTTATTCTCTGTCTGCACATAGGATGTACGGTAAACATATCTCACTCCGTCCTCTATAACTTCGTGCCAACCGATTGTACCTGTATCAAAATTCGTCTTAAGCTGCAGAAGCTTATTTGACACATCCACAGAAACGCCTGCATCCGTAAGCAGTACACGGTCAATGTCTTTGTAGTCACCTATAGGAGCTTCTCTGCCGATGGAGTCAAGATAAGCATCGGCATAAGCCTTTCTCTGAGAGTCGATGCTCTCCTGTTCTTTTTTTGTAAGGTTATGTACTCTGCGCTCATAAATTTTCGGGAACATACGCTTGATGGATTTGGTGTAATTGGAACCGTCCTGGGCATACTCAACATCCATAAAGATATATTGACCGTCTTTTTTCTCAAATCTCATCACACAGGGAATACTGTGACCGCCTACGGAAATGAACCACCCGTCCACAAAGCCGTAGGAAGAGAAGCGTTCGAGCATATAGACAGAAACTATCCCCTTCTTTTCACTTGTGCCGAAAATGATGTGACCCTCAGCAGGACATTCACCGAGCCATTTACCGGAGGCATTCTGATCTAAAATTGCCTTCGACACAGCCTTGTCAAGATCTGTTGCAGCACTTTTTTCCGCTTCGTGAAGCTCGTAATTTGCCCAGCCTTTATTTACGGCGATGCAGTTTGTGAACTCTACGGTAAACATTCTGCCGCCCATTTCATCGGTCTTATCCTGACCGATAACCTTTACGGTAAAGGAAACCTTTTCACCCTTTTTCAAAGCATTTATTGTTATCTCATAGCTTTCATCGGTGAGATATGTATCAAAATCCGGATGCCAGCTCACCTGTTTTTCACCGTCAGGCTCGAGATAGTATATGTTCTCTATCTCTGCTTCACCCTTCGAGCATTCCGCAGATACGAGCTTATATTCCGTAGGAAGGGAAAAATTGATAAAGGCATAGGCTAAAGAACTTAAATTCGGGTTGCAGTGCCATTCATTGCTTTCGTTTATAATCTGAGGCTTTCCGAAGCTGTATTCATATCCGTTTCCGTAACCGCCGATAACCGTGTCCTCACCGCTTATCAGATAATAAGTGGTTAAACCGTCATTCTCACCGACCTTGGTTATGTTTATAATAAAGGATACCTTTTTTCCGTAAGCTATGCCTTTGAATGTGAGCTTTGCTTCGTCGCCTACTCCGTCCTTCGTTATTTCGGGAATCCACGTATATCCGTCTCCGTGTTCGTCAGAGGTGTAGGCTTCAAGTCTTCCGCCCTCAGCCGAAGGCTCCTCCGTAAGCTCCGTCGCAGAATCGGGGAAAAAGTTTATACTGCCGTGACCCCAGGCACTGCTGGTAAAGTCACATTCCCAGACATTTCCCATCTTTATGTATTTCTCTTCATCGAAAAAGCTCTTTACCTTATCCGTATCCACGGCATAAAGAGAGCTTTCCGTGTCTCCTCCGGCACTTCGCATAAACACCTTCGAAAATCCGTCGCAGAAGATAACCTCGACATTTCCGTCATAGTTTACTACCTCGATTTTACCGCTTTGGGTAAGACCTTCCGCATTTATATCGGAAAGTCTCTCCAGAGAAAGAGATGAAAGGAAATTCAGCACCGTGCTTCTGCCGGCACCGGGCGTAGCCTTGAAATACGACTTTTTACCCTTATAAACAGTGAAGTACTCGGAATATTCTATAACCTCATCGAAGCGGAACATATTTTCGCCCTCATCAGTCTGAATAAGATATGTTTTTTCCGATAAGGTTCCTTCATCTCTTTTAGGATCGGTCACAAAGCATACCGCAACTATACAGCTTATTATAACCGCCGCTATTATCAGCCATAAGGCAGGCTTTTTATAGCTCAGAACAGCCTTTATTCTTTTCCTGACTCCCGTCTCACCGAAGGCTAACGGACAGGCGGTTATCATTCTTTTCGGAGCAGAGCAGTTAATAAGAGCCGTAGAATAAGACTTTTTAACTCCCTCACCCATTTCCTTTATTACCTTTTCATCACAGGCAAGCTCTATATCCTTACACAGAAGCACATAGGAAAGCCATAAGACAGGATTGAACCAGTAAACCGTCAGCAGAGCAAAGCCGAGCGGCTTCCAGATATGGTCACGTCTTTTAAGGTGTGCCCTTTCGTGAGCGATTACGAAGGTCGCATCCTCCTCACTCATATATGAGGACAGATAAATCTTCGGTTTTACTATACCGAAAATGAATGGTGTATCTATTCTGTCGCAGAGATACACATTTCCCTCTTTCCGTATGCTCTGCCTCACCTTAAAACAAATGCGAATATAGCTGAAAAGAGCATAAAGCAGCATCGCACCGACACCGCACACCCAGGCAAGACCGCCTATAACCGCGTCCCATTGAAGCCTTTCCACACTGACACTTACATCGCTGTCCGCATAGGCGGAATAAATTGGATTGGTTATTACCTCTACGGTGGTGCTTTCCACACCCTTATGCGGGTCAACGGAAAGGATTTCCGTAGGTATGGGATCGTTTACGGGAACCAGGCTCAGATTGCTCTCTATGGAAACAGGACAGATAAGTCTCACCGCCACTAAAGCCCACAGTGCGACCGTCAGCCATTTGGGTGCTTTCTTAAAAATAAGACGGAAAAGAAGAACCGCACCCACCAGCCAGCAGGCACCAATACTCGCATTGAGCAGATTAAGGAAGATACTGTCGAAGCTGACTATACTTTCAAGAAATTTTTCAAAGAAACCCATAATCACCCCTCCTCATATTCCGCTACCATTTTACGAAGCTCGGTTATTTCCTTCTCTGAGAGCTTTTTTCTCGAAGTAAACGCAGCAAGAAAGGCAGGCAGAGAACCGCCGAAGGTTTCATCGACAAATTTCTCACTCTGCATGGAATAAAACTCCTCTTTTGAAATGAGAGAGGAAACGGTACCCTTTTCGTTGCAGAAGATTCCTTTTTCACAGAGTCTTTTCAGCACCGTGTAGGTAGTGGATTTTTTCCATTTAAGAGCCTGCTCGCTTTTTTTCACAAGCTCTGCCGAGGTAAGAGGCTCGTTTGCCCAGATAATATCAGCAAAGCGTGACTCTACAGCACCCATCTGATAATCGTTCATATAATCACTCCTTTTGGTTTACATATTGTAGACTACAGCTTCAGTTTACACCTCGTAGACCGATTTGTCAAGATAAAATCTTTATTTTAAGGATTTTGTAAGAATTTAATATTTTTTAATAAAACCCGTTGACATTTTATTTCTGCGATAGTATAATTCCCTATGCAATCCCGATAAGTGGTGGAGTCTGTCATAGGATGTAATAGCATTCTATTTATAAGGATTGCGGCTTCGGTCCTTTTCTCACCAAGGGGGGCAAACGTGACATAAAGGGCGGAGCTTTATGAAATCCACTGCTGTGCAGGTGGGTTTTATTTTTTTGTACAGACACGCCCGAAGTTTAATTACTAAAGGAGTTGTCCAAATGAGTCCCATTACAGTTACCGCTCTGATTATCTTCGCCGTTACATATGTTCTTATGCTGGCGTTTCAGAAAATCAGGCCCTATGTTACCGTCGGTTCTGCTTTAGTGTTTGTAGCACTGGGCATAATCGCATCGGATAACCCCTCTCTTTTCGGCGAAGGCTTTTTCGCCCTCAGCTCAGGCACCTACAGCTATTCTCTTTCAGCCGCCCTTTCGGAAATCGACTGGAATGTTATTATGATGATAGCAGGTACTATGGGTACGGTTTACCTCTTCATCGAATCAAAGATGCCTCAGCTTATGTCCGACATTCTTATTTCTAAAATGCCCAATATGAAATGGGTTGTCGTGGCTCTTTCACTTTTTGCAGGTATCGTTTCCGCCTTCGTGGATAACGTGGCCACCGTGCTTATGATTGCCCCCGTAGCACTTGCCTTCTGTAAAAAAGTAAACACCTCACCCGTTCCCGCCATCATCTGTATCGCCGTTTCCTCTAACCTGCAGGGTGCGGCTACGCTCGTAGGTGACACCACCTCTATCCTTTTAGCCAAGGCCGCTAACTTAGACTTCTCAGACTTCTTCGTTCATGACGGTCATGTGGGTATGTTCTGGGTAGTTCAGGCAGGTGCCGTAGTGAGCGCCCTCATCATAATATGGATGTTCCGTAAGGATAATGCCAAAATCTCCTTTGAGGGCAGAACAGTGGTAGAGGATAAATTTCCCACCTACCTTCTCGTGGGTACGGTTCTTTCCCTTATCGCCGTGTCCTTTATTCCGTATAAGGATGCAGCAGCCGAAGGTCAGTTCTATAAGCCTGACATCACAAACGGTATCCTCTGTATCGCATTCTTCCTCGTCGGCATTATCCGTGAGCTTTTCATAAAGAAAAACAAGGAAATAGTCAAAAATGCCTTCAAGGAAATCGACTACTACACCATCGTACTTCTTTCAGGTCTTTTCGTAGTAATCGGCGGCATCAAAAACGCAGGTGTTATCGATGTTATCGGCTCAGCCATCGCCTCTCTCGGTTCAGGCTCTACCTTTATGGTTTACACCATCATCGTATGGATGAGTGTCATTCTCTCAGCATTTATCGATAACATCCCCTACACAGCCACTATGCTCTCCATCGTTCCCGTTATCGCAGGTAATCTGGGCATCGAGCCTACACTTCTTTACTACGGTCTTCTCTGCGGTGCCACTCTCGGCGGTAACCTTACTCCCATCGGTGCCAGCGCAAATATCGCAGGTATCGGTATTCTCCGTAAGGAAGGCCACGAGGTAAAGGCTACTACCTTTATGAAATTCGGTGTACCCTTTACTATGGCAGCAGTTATCACAGGTTATCTTCTTCTGTGGCTCATCTGGAAATAATTCATTATCACTTTTCATTTGTTTGTATAAAATCGGCGCAAAAACCATCCTACGGCATAAAGCTGTATGATGGTTTTTTGCTTTGTCTGTTAACTCTTATAAAAAAAGCCTTAGAAAAGATAGCTTCTGATCTGGAGGAAAGAAAGGCTATAAGCGACGGAGAAAAAACAGAGTAATATAAGGAATTACACCTATTCTTCGCTTATATAAGAGATGTGTTTTTCTGCCGTTTTAATATAACCTATACATAAAAAACCGGGTAGGACAAAAGTCCTACCCGTTCAGTTTTTATGCTTGTATCAGCCGACCTCAACAATACCGTCAGCCTTGATGGTAACACTCATACCGTCCTTTACATAATCGAGGAACTCATCACCGAGAGAGTCGATAACAGGCATGGTCACACCGTCAACCCATACATCAGCTAAAACAGCACCTGCTGCTGCGAGGGAGTCAATAGGCTGTGAGAAGAGCATACAGGCGGGATTCTTTTTCAGTGCACATGCACAGTAGAGAACGAGTCCGCCGGTGGTTGAACCGATGGTCTGAGGAAGGCAAAGAGCCTTATTCAGAAGAGATTTGCCGTATAAATCAGCATTATTCTGATCGCCGCACTTAACTTCCTTGTCGCCGAACTGGAGCGCATTCTGGAAGGAAGCGAGGGTATTGAAGCCGCTTTTGGTAACAACTGCTTCTGCTGTTACAGTGCCGGGAGTTACAACTCTGCCTTTAAACTGTTTCATTATTTTTTACCTCCGTCTGTAATAATTGATAAGATCTCTGCTTCTTTGTAGAATTTGGCTGTAGTGTAAGTACGAAGCTTGTTTGAGCAGGTAATTACGGGCATCTTTTTACAGAGAGGATTATTCATATACATAAGAGGACAGATGTAGGAAATGATAACACCTGTAGCACGGAGTCTGGCATAATAGGGAGTCTTTTCGAAGGCTTCAAGAACCTTGGGAGCAGCGGTGAGAACGGTGGGAACGCTTACTTTTTCGGTACCCTTTCTCTTAAGCTCTGCTTCGATATTATCTGTCCAGTCCTTAAGCTGCTGAAGTGAAAGGTGAGGGCAGCCTATGAAGCAAAGCTTCGGAGCGGCATCAGGCTTTTTCCAGATAACGGGATAGTTCTTCTGTACTCTTTCGAGCTCTGCATCGTCGATGATGTATTCCTTTGCGCCTTCGGCGATGAGCTTTTCACCGAGCTCTACAGCTTCAGGGGTGAGGTTTTCGATGTGATAAAGACCTACTGCACCGTTTGATGCTGTAGCGGCACCGAAGTCCTTGAGATATGCACAGGCAGAGTCGTTAAGCTCCGTGCCTATCCATTTGTCGAGACCTACTACATAAGGAACATCCTCCATAACCTTCATACCGATCGCTGAGCCTAAAAGCTGAGCCTCAGGCTTCTTTTCAGTCTGAACCTTAACTACCCATGTGGCCTTTCTGCCCTCATCGGTAAGAAGACCGAAATAGGGAACATAGCCTACGATAGAGCCCATAATGTCGATGATACCGGAGTTACGGTTACATCTGGCACCGAGAACGGAGTTAGCGTAAACTACGGCGCTGGATTCTGCCCAGGAGAGAATGTCACCTTTTTTAGGCTTGTTGCCTACCTCATTCATATAGCAGGTACAGGTGAAGGCATCCTTATTCATAAGTCCGAGCTTCTGAAGCTGATCCTCGTAAAAGCTCTGCTTGGTGTACATAAACTTATTGAAAATAAGATTCTGAAGGAAGTTTGCGGGAACCTTTTTATCGATGGGACGGGGGTCAACGGAGAACTTCTGACCTGAAATAACACCTGCATCAAGAATGGTCTGCATAAGGTCGTAAACGGGTGACATAACCTTGAGACCGAAGGATGTAACCAGATGGTTATAGTCAGAGGTGATGGGTACTAATTTCTCGGCACCGAAGGCTTCACCGTACATAACGAGAGTTTTCATAACCTTTGCCATAACGTCGCCCTTTGAGCCGTCAAGTATTGCCTGCTGTTCTTGTGTAAGAATCATAGTATTTTTCTCCTTTACTTAAATTTAGCTTACGGTTATATTTTCATAGCTATATCCCAGGCACCCCAGATAACTGTACGGAGATTGCCTACCTTGGCGGCATCACCGATAATGTGAACATGCTTTGCTTTGGGAGCTACGGGAGTGGGAACATAACCTACTGACATAATTACGCTGTCAGAAGCTATGTCGAAGACTTTACCGTTTTTATCCTTTACTGTGACCTTGCCGTCAGCGATTTCAGAAACAGAACATTCGAGATGAACGGGAACCTTGTTTGTTTTGAAGAAGTCACGGAGGAAGGATGTGTTGGCAAGACAGATACCGGGTGTGGTGATAAGGTCATCCTGCATTTCCACGATGGTTGGCTTTTTACCCTGAAGGTAAAGGTCATA
>JAZUOC010000005.1:0-7733 GCA_045604465.1 Acutalibacteraceae bacterium | reverse complement strand
TAACAATCCCAGACAGTGTAATGAGCATAGGCGAATGTGCGTTTTTTCATTGCACAAGTCTTACAAGCATAACAATAGGTGACAGTGTAACAAGTATAGGTGGTAGTGCGTTTAGTGGTTGTAGAAGCATTACCGATGTGTATATAACAGACATAGCCAATTGGTGTGAAATTAACTGTGATGAATTGGATGGTTTTTATAGTAATCCACTATCCGAATCTGATTCTGCAACTTTATATTTAAACGGAGAAATGCTTACTGATGTGGTGATTCCGGAAGGTGTTATCAAAATAAGTGAATATGCATTTAAAAACTGCACAAGCCTTACAAGTATAACAATCCCCGACAGTGTAACAAGTATAGGTGGTAGTGCGTTTAGTGGTTGCACAAGCCTTGCAAGTATAACAATCCCAGACAGTGTAACGAGTATAGGCGAGGGTGCGTTTTATGGTTGTGGAAGCATTACCGATGTGTATATAACAGACATAGCCAATTGGTGTGAAATTAACTATGATGAATTGGGTGGTATTTATTCGGGTGTTAGTAATCCACTATCCGCTTCTGATTCTGCAACTTTATACTTAAACGGAGAAATGCTTACTGATGTGCTGATTCCGGAAGGTGTTATCAAAATAAGTGAATATGCATTTAAAAACTGCACAAGCCTTACAAGTATAACAATCCCAGACAGTGTAACAAGTATAGGTGGTAGTGCGTTTCGTGGTTGCACAAGCCTTGAGAGCATAACAATCCCAGACAGTGTAACGAGCATAGGCGATCGGGCGTTTTATGATTGTGAAAGCCTTACAAGTATAACAATCCCAGACAGTGTAACAAGTATAGGTGGTAGTGCGTTTCGTGGTTGCACAAGCCTAACAATAACTTGTTCGGTAGGTTCAGCCGCTGAAGTCTATGCTAAGGAAAATGGTTTTGATATAATTTATTGCGGTTATCTTTCCAACGGTGCTTATTGGGAATTTAAAACAGTAAATCTCACTATATCAGGTGATCAGACCTATATTCCCGGTTTTGCTCCCGGTCAGGCACCTTGGATAAATCTTTCTGATGAGATCGGAACAGTCAGTATAGAAATGGAAAACCTTAAAAAAATAGGTCAGTATGCTTTTTATGGACTTGATCCTGTATCTGTGAATATTCGCTATACAGAAAACTCATTAAATATCGGAAAATATGCTTTCTTCGGCTTGAAAGAAGACCTTATAATGACCTATAGCGGTACATCTGACAAATGGAAAGCAAACACCGTCGATTACGGCAATGAGATACTTAAAACCGCCAGAGTAAACTGTCTTGGTGACGGTGTTAAAATTGAGCCTGTGCATGTTCCTGAAAAAAGTGAAGCTCTTACTTTTGAAAACTTTATAGACGAGCATATTGAAATTGCTGAAAACGGTTTAACACCTGAAGCTTTGAAGGGGGCAGGCTTTTATAAAAATGCAAAGTTTGATGAATCTACGCTGATAGCCTTAGGCATATGGGATGTTTTAGGCGATATAGGTAATGTTATAACATTTAAATTTGATGATTTCAGTTTCACTGCTAATTATTTTGATATATATCTGTCAGAATTAATTTTGCTTCTAAATAATGAACAGAAAACCAGTTCGTTAGAATGGAAGGTCGGCAGCACATATAATAAATACTATAAAAAAACAATGGATTTTCTTAAAACTAGCGGTGACTGGAATAAAAAGTATGAAAAAGAAATCAGTGATATGCTGAAAGGCAATGAATATGAGTTGTCAGAAGGGGCTGAAAATCTTCTTGAGGCAGTTTTTAAAGATCTTTATAAAAACAAGAAAGGTGCCTTTGCTTCTATCTTTGAGGGACTTGATACTGCAAGCGGAGTTCTCGACAATATAAGTGATGCTGCAGATATAGCAAATATGTTTATTAATGCTTATAATACTTATATTGTTTCTAAGGCATTTTATGAAGTTAATAATGAATTTTTCAATGTTCTTTCTGATGTTGCAGTTTATTTGATGGCTACTTCTCACAAATTTTACGGAGAATCATTACTCAATGCTGTAAACAAGGCAAAAAGAAGCCAGTTAGGTAGCTTTGAAACAATTTATAGTACAATGTTTACTTTTACCGGAAAAGCAATTAACTTTGCTTATGAAAAAGTTCTTCAGGAAACGATAAAAAGTGTTGCATATCCTGCTGTCGCAAAGGTACTTGGTTGCACTGCCGGTAGTGTTGGTCAAGTAAGCTTTGCATATAAAGCTACATACGAAATTCTGGATGCGGCATTACAGCTTGGTAAAAAATCGGAAACATTTAAAACTATGAATGCTATTGCTCCCATCGAAAAAAGCTTGAGAAGCATTGTAACAGCATACAGAAGCAATCTTTTAAATAATCATACAGAGAATAATGCCAAAAAATTTGATATGGCATACAGTATTCTTCGTCAGACAAATATTTATCTCTATGATCTGGCGTATAAGTATGGCTCATATGTGAGAAACAAGAATGAAATGAATTTAGCTGTCACATATAAAAACCAATGGAACAGCTGGAAATGCCATTACGGAAACTACGGAAGCTCGTATAATCTTTTCTCGGCTCACTGTCCTGTTGATGTTTACATTTATGATGCGAACGGACTTCTGGTGACTGCTGTGGTTAATGAAGAGGTTATAGAATACAGTGAGAATATTATGATTTCCGTATACGAAGGTCAGAAGACCTTTACATATCCCACGGATAAGGATTATACAGTTAAGATCGTAGCAAGAGAAGACGGCACAATGGATTACAGTGCAGGTGTAATTACTGATACAGAGACAGAATTTGAGGTTAAGTCATATAATATTCCTCTTGCTGAAAATCAGGAATTTGCCGTTAATATGCCTGCAGCTGAAGAAGAATCAACAGAGGAAGACTATAAACTGAATACAAATGATACATCAGTTGATTTTGATTACAGCAGCAGTAAATCCTGTGAAGAACACTCCTTCGGTGAATGGTCTGTTGATGATGCTGAAACTAAGGAAAGAAAGTGTACTGTATGCGGCTTTGCTGAATATCTGACAGAATGTGACCACAGTAAGTATGAAACTTTGCTTGCATATTCTGTTTTTCCGACTTGTCAGAGTGAAGGACATACTATTTATATCTGTTCTGCTTGTGGTGAACAAATGAGTGACGGTGAGGACATAGGCAAAGGTGATCATTTCTATGTAACGGAGATTACTCTTCCAACCTGTACAGAAGTTGGTTACACTACTTACACCTGTTCGATCTGCGGTGACACATATACAGATGATACTGTAGAGGCAAACGGTCACAGCTATCAATCACTTGTAACACAGCCTACCTGTACATCAGGCGGTTATACAACATACAACTGCTCAGTATGCGGTGACAGTTACGTATCAGATGAAGTGGCTGCAAAAGGACACAGCTATAAGACGGTTGTAACACAGCCTACCTGTACATCGGGCGGTTACACAACATACAACTGCTCTGTATGCGGTGACAGTTATATTGCTGATAGGGTATCGGCAACAGGTCACAGCCATCAGCCTGTCGTAGTGAATCCCACCTGCACCGAAAACGGCACTGTAAACTATGTGTGCTCCTGCGGTGACAGCTACAGTGAAATAATACCCACCACCGGTCACTCCTACGGTGATGATAACATCTGTGATAACTGTGGCGACGACAGAAGTGAATACTGCTCCTGCAATTGTCACAAGGGTGGCTTCTCCGGCATCATCTACAAAATTCTCCGCTTCTTCTGGAAACTCTTCAAAACAAATCAGTACTGTTCCTGCGGTGCAAAGCACTGGTAAGAGGATAATAGCAGAACTATAGGTTAATCTTAACAAAAGCTCCGGACTGTTTTTTTGCAGTTCGGAGTTTTTCATCTATCTGCATCTCTCATCTTGCATATTATTTGTATATTACAAGAAAACAGAGTAAAAACAACACGAATTCAGACAGGAGACAACAACACAACAGCGATTATCCGCACAATAAAGGAGTAACCGACGGTCATGGTAGTGTCGCACCGTGATGTCCGCCAGCTGGGCGATGCTGCCACGCATAAGGAAATATCAGCCTTTGACAGTTTAGCGTAATTTTAAAGAGGGGATTGTGATAATTATGGCTAAAAGAAAACGCCGTGAGAGCATCACTCACAAGATAATGAATCAGGTGATAGAGATTCAGAATGTGAAAACATCACACGATTTATCACGTAAAAACTACATACGCAATACAAAGCGATTTATAAAATTCTGTAGAGAAAAATATTATTGCAGAGATTTTGAATCCTTTAGAGAGCATATACAGGATTACTCTGATTATCTTCAGGAACAGGGATATACTGCAAGTACTATACACACCTATATTGCTGCAGTATGCAGTACCTTAGATGTGCCTATGGCAGAAATAAAGAAACCTATAAGACACATAGGTGAGTTCAGCCGTGGCAGGAATAATATAATTAATCATACTAACCAGGATTTAAATGATCCTGAATATAAGAGGGTTGTCGAGTTTCAGAGAATTGTAGGTATACGCAGGTCGGAGCTCGCAAAGCTAACAGGCGATTGTCTTGTTTATGATGAATCAGGGTATCCGTGTATTCTCGTTAAAAAAGGTAAGGGAAATAAGGAACAATATCAGCGTTTGAATAGACCTGAAGATATAAGTATAATCAAGCCTTATTTTGAAGGTAAAGCCCCTGATGAGTATATCTTTACAGAAAGAGAAATAAACAACGATCTGAACTTTCATAAGCTAAGAGCTTTATCAGCTCAGGAGTATTACGATATACAACTTAATCGAATATTAAATGAGCCGGGTTATGTCGAGCAAGCACTGAATGAACTAAAAATAAGGTGGAAAAGGTGCAATATTGATAAACGGACAGGTAAAAGCAAACCTTTTTATTTAGATGCAGATGGATGGTATGTTACGAGAGGCAGTATCAGAAAAACAGCTGTTTCAAGAAATCGTCCCATAAAATTTAACAAACTTGCAGTTGCAATGACCACTGTTTTTAAATGTTCGCATTATCGCCTGGGAGTTACAGTTCAGCACTATCTTGCCATATAAATTAGTAAGTCTTAATATTTTGAACTTTATAGCTCAAAAAAGGCAAAAATCGGCTTAGCAAAACTCATTGAAGTAAGCATATAACATGCTATAGTGGGACTTAATTTTTTGAACTTATATACATTAAAATACTGCCGATTTATGTTTCGGCAGTATTTTTGATATGTTTCTTTAAATTATAAAAAGTAGTTCTTCCTATACCAAGATATTCCTTAGCTTCTGTTTCGGTCATTTCAGGATGCTCTTTTATATACTGAAGACGGAATTCTATTTCTTTTTTCTTTGTAGTTTTTCCCTTTTCAATAAGCCTTTCTCCATAATATTTTTTATTTCTGTTCCTTTTAGCTTCATTTCGTCTTTCTTCTGAAAAATTACAAAAACTCTTTTCAATATCGATTTCATCAAAGCACAATGCATTGGCTATTTGCATATATGAAAATTTATACTTTTTCTTGCTTTTATATGTCAGATCGATTATGTGAAGCATCTCGCTATAATAATCATTGTCTGCATACTTCTTGCACCATTGAATGCAGTTGGCTTCAGGCAGCTTTTTCAGCTTAAATAAATTAGCTAAGATATAGAAGAAAACCTCTCTTGAAACAAGGCACCCTTTGTGTCTGATAAAGAAATGATGCAAATCAAGGATGAGGTTGAAGGTTCTGTTGTGTGGATCATATCTGTCATATTCTCTTAAATGAAGATAAGGAAGGCTGTTTTCAGAGTATATATAAAGATCGAAATCTTCTTCGTTATACTCTAAGATTCGTCCTTCTAATCTGGCAATTTCTTCTTCTCTTTTTTTCAATTCATCCTTTTTTATTTGTATTCTTAATAACTTTTTGGCGA
This sequence comes from Acutalibacteraceae bacterium, assembly GCA_045604465.1. Lineage (GTDB taxonomy): Bacteria > Bacillota > Clostridia > Oscillospirales > Acutalibacteraceae > UBA6857. The sequence continues at coordinate 1,790 of JAZUOC010000005.1, read as the reverse complement.
TGTTTCTTTCCTTTTCCGATATTGATGGATTGGAAAGATATTCTTCTAACGAAGTGTTACCTAGCTTTTCTGAAAATTCCTTTTCAAGTGCTTTATTCTTAGCTGCGGTTGCTTTTTGTTTTTCAGTTCTTCGGGTGTAGTAAGAACGCCTGTATTCTTCGATTTCTTTTTCGGATTTCAGGCACCAGTCAAGTCGGTGGATGTCTGTGTTTTCAGAATCATTTAACATGAAAAGTTTACCTTTTATAGGTTCTTCTTTCAAATTGTAGCTCTCGGGGCAGCGGAACTGATGAGAAACAGGTAAACCTGCCATATCACCGTGATGATAACATAAAAGTGATAATGTGTATTTTTCTCTTAATTCTTCATCTTCTGCGGTCAGTTCTGTAATAGGATGCACAAGATGAATACCGTTTCCGCTGAGTACACACCATCGTGGAAGCTGAGTGTCATTAAGGTTTAATTCTGTCTTTAAAAATTTAATTACATCTTCTTTGCTTGTTTTATCAGCCTGCATATTTACATCATCGATGTCTACATAAAGGCACCGAACAGCATTTGCATTTTCGTTGGTGATCCATCCGTTTTCAACAAAACTTGCAGGATGGTAATATAGAGTAACAGGATATTGACTCAGACAACACAGAGCGTGAATATACTCTTCTCTGCTGTAACGGATATTCACATAGTTGTCCTTGCCTTGCTCAACATAAATATAATGATCGGGTCCTGCTGAAGGAGTGATTTCTTCAAGGAATTCACGCAGTAGTGATTTGTTCTCAAAAATACCGTTATCAATCATAGTTTTAACTTCTTCTTTTAATGCATATCGGTCAATACTCATAATTCCGTCATAAACATAATCAGGCAATAGCTCTTTTACTTTACCCACAATTAAAATTCATCCTTTCTTTTTCTTTTGATATAAGTATGAAAGATTGAAATATTAAAAATGGACAAAATAGGTAAAAATAATTAATTCGTGAGTTTTTAATATTTTTTAATATTTGCGTTAGTGGTTATTCCTGCGTAAGTTAAGGAATAACCACTTAACGGGAGGAGCTTTTGTGATTTTTTTCGATTATCGCTATAACTCAACTTACATATTATTATTGCTGGGTTAGATGATTGGAGTGGTTACGTTTCTGGAGGTGATAAAAGAAATCTGATATACAAATAAAAGGAGGAAAAATATCTGAAAACAATAAGGTGGAGAAAAGAAGAATTTCTCGAAACAGGATTCGGTGGCTTTAAGGCATGTATCGAAAGCGAGACCACAATAAATGGAATCGTTATGCGAGCTTTTATCTATAAAGGTTCAGGTAAAAATCTGTCGGTACAAATATGCTCATACTTGTCGGAAAACTATGATATTTTAAGTCTTTATTCATTGGTTATGAAGGCGTTAAATGATCGGGAACTTTGTGAACAGCTTTGGCATGAGCATGCTATTAGATTGAAAAAACTGAAATAATATGATTCCCTGAAAAAAAACAGAATAATGGTGTAAATCCGCTCAGTAATGGGCGGGTTTTGCTTTTTTTGTGTTACTTTTTATACTTTTCGACACTATATAATTATAGAGTCCGTTTATCGACTCTCAAGTTGCCAACAAACCCTCGAAATTCCTTGCATAAAAGGAATTTATGTAGTATAATTCACTATGTATAATTATAACTTTTTTAATACACTTGGAGGAAATATGATTACAGGAGAACTTAAAAATAAAATTGATTCCCTTTGGGATATATTTGCTGCAGGCGGACTTGTAAATCCCCTTGATGTTATTG
>JAZUOC010000004.1:0-2136 GCA_045604465.1 Acutalibacteraceae bacterium | reverse complement strand
GCCCTTACCGAGGTCTTCAAGACCTGCGCCTACTGAAAGACCGTCTTCAGAGAAAGCAGACTGGCTTCTGCCGTATACGATCTGAAGGAAGAGCTCACGCATGGCTGTGTTGATAGCATCACAGACAAGGTCTGTGTTAAGAGCTTCGAGGATTGTCTTGCCGGGAAGAATTTCACTGGCCATAGCAGCGGAGTGAGTCATACCGGAGCAACCGATGGTTTCAACAAGAGCTTCTTCGATGATGCCCTCTTTAATGTTAAGAGAGAGCTTACATGTACCCTGCTGAGGAGCACACCAGCCTACACCGTGTGTGAAACCGGAAATATCTTTGATTTCATAAGCCTTTACCCATTTGCCTTCTTCGGGGATGGGAGCAGGTCCGTGATGAGGTCCTTTAGCGACCTTACACATTTTTTCTACTTCATGTGTGTAATTCATGATGAACAAATCTCCTTTCGGAATTTTATTGGTTTAGTTTACCACTGATAATAATAACAAAAAATTTCGTATCTTTCAATAGTATAAAGTTAAATTATTTACAGTAAATCCGAAAAAAACTGTTATTTTTTCACTACTTCGAAGCCGAAGGGTGCCAGAGCGAGCTTTGCCATCTTAAAATACTGCTTTCCGAAAGGAATTCCGACGATGGTTATGCAGAAGATAAGACCGATACAGAGATTTTCGAAGGCCATAACCGCACCCGTGGAAACAATCCATACAATATTGGCTATAGTGCTGAATACGCCGCCGTCATTATCCCTTACCTCCTTATCGAAGGGCATAAAGGATAACCTCGCGAACTTAAAGCACTGTTTACCGAGAGGAATACCGATTATCGTACAGCACCACAGTACACCGTAGAAGCACCATATAGCCGCAGTTATCGCTCCGCCGAAAATAACCCAGATAAGATTACCTATTGCTTTCATATTTTTTTCAACTCCTTTTTATTATGGTGCTTTTATAATACATCATAAACATAAAAAAATAAATAACAGAAAGTGAAAAATCCGTATGTCAGAATTCTCACTTTCTGCAAATTCAGTTGTTTTATTTTTTAGTTGCGGGGAACATATCCTCACCGTAGCCGAGCACTCTGGCTATCTGAACGGGAATCTGACGGTTCTCCACTTCACTGCCGGATGTAAAGCCTGCATCCTCTGCGGAAACATATACGGGAACATTATCAAGGTCGTGGTTACCGCTTGTGAAGTAGTACTCATCCTTTTCTGCGTTATACTTCATACCGCCGGTACCGTGGTCGGCAGTTACCACTACGAGAGTTTCACCGTCTTTTTCAGCGAATTCGAGAGCCGCGGCTACAGCCTTATCAAACTCTACTGCTGAAAGAGTCATATTTTCCATATCGTTGCTGTGAGCGTGTTTGTCTATACAGGCGCCCTCAACCATAAGGAAGAAGCCGTCCTCATCAGCAGAAAGAAGCTCAATGGCTTTTTCGGTCATTTCCTCTACAGTAGGTGTATCGTGCTCGTTCTTCACATATTTAAGGTCATCAAAGCTGAATTGTGCGAAAGAACGACTGCCTGCCTCAAGAGCCATAAGCTCTGTTTCAGTGTCGATGTAGGCCCATCCGTTTGCTACTGCATTTTCTTCGTTTACACTTGCCGAGGCTGCGCCCCAGATAAGGTCAAAGCCGTTTTTGAGCTGATCTTCACTGATTTCCTTTTCCATATTTCTGGAAAGAGCATGTGCAGAGAAAGCTGAAGGAGTGGCTCCGCTTGTTTGGTCAGTGGTAACTACACCTGCTGCCTTTCCGTTAGCCTTTGCGAGCTCTGCGATGGTAACGGGAACATTATCAATTACAGGTAAGGTGAGAGGATCAAAGGGGAACACAGCTACAGAGCTGTTCCATACTCTTATACCGCAAGCCAGAGCCGTACCGCCCGCCGCAGAATCGGTATAGGTATTAAGAAAGGAATTAATGTCGCTGTTTGTTTTTACAGGCATAGTCTCCATAGCAAGCTGAACTCCTCTTTCAGCTTTGGTTGCTTCAAGGTTATTAAAGCTCATACCGTCACCTATCATAAGGATAACATTTTTGTATTTGCCCTCAGCATAGTCGTCACTGACATTGTCGAGGGAACCCACCAGTCCCGTAAGCGAGAGAATCATTGC
>JAZUOC010000003.1:0-9215 GCA_045604465.1 Acutalibacteraceae bacterium | reverse complement strand
CTCCGTATGTTCAAGGGTGAAGAGCTTGTAGGCAAAAAGTATGATACCTGCTTCCCCGAATTAGAGGCTCAGCAGGGCTTCGAGCATAAGATTGTAGCCTGGGAGGATGTAGACGCCGAAGAAGGTACAGGTGTAGTTCACATCGCACCCGGCTGCGGTGCAGAGGATAACGAGCTCGGTAAGAGACTCGGCCTTCCCGAAATTATGCCTGTAGACGATATGGGTATCTTCCTTAAGGGCTTCGGCTTCTTTACAGGTAAAAATTCAAAGACAATCGCTGACGAAGTATTCGAAGAACTTAAGCAGAGAGATAAGCTTTATCTCGTTAAACCTCACGAACACAGCTATCCCGTATGCTGGAGATGTAAAGAGGAACTCATCTACCGTCTCGTTCCCTCATGGTTTATCGCCACTGAAGAGCTTAAACCCAGACTTATCAGAAACGCAATGAGTGTTAAGTGGGAACCCGAATCAAACGGCAAGAGAATGCTCGACTGGCTCAACAATATGGGTAACTGGAATATTTCACGTAAGCGTTATTACGGTATGCCCCTCCCCTTCTATGTATGTGAGGATTGCGGAAACGTTCACGTCGTAGGTTCAATCGACGAGCTTAAGAGCCTGGCCGTTGACCCTGCTAAGGTTGACGCTCTCCCCGAGCTTCACAGACCCTGGATCGACGAAGTAGAAATCAAGTGTCCCAAGTGCGGTAAAAATGTCAAGAGAATCACAGACGTCGGTGACGTTTGGCTCGATGCAGGTATCGTTCCCTTCTCAACCACAGGCTATTTCACCGATAAGGAAGAATGGAAAAAGAACTTCCCCGCAGAATGGGTTGTCGAAATGCGTGAGCAGGTTCGTCTCTGGTTCTATTCACTTCTGTTTATGAGTACCGTACTCGAAGATAGAGCTCCCTATGAAAGAGTTCTCTGTCACTCAAGTGTCGTTCAGGAAAGCGGTGAGAAGTTCGCAAAGACCCGCTTTATGATCCGCTTTGATGAAGCCGCAGAAAAAATCGGTGCAGACACCGTCCGTTACCTCTATGCAGGCGGACCTGTAGCAAACGATGTACGTTTCGGCTTCAATCTTGGTGACGAAGCAAGAAGAAAGCTTCTCTCCTTCTGGAACATTTACACCTTCTTCGAAACCTACGCCCGTATCGATAAGCCCAACTTCGAAGGCTACACACCCGATAAGAGCAAAATGACCGTAACAGACAAATGGCTCGTAGTCAGAACAAACGATTTCATCAAAAAGGCTACTGCTCAGATGGATGACTACAAGGCATACAATGTTATCAAGGACTTTGAAATCTTCGTTGACGATATCTCCAACTGGTACATCAGAACCAACCGTCGCCGTTTCTGGAAGACAGGCGATGAAAGTGATAAGATGATCGCCTACTGGACACTCTTCAACGCACTCAATACCTGCGTTAAGGTAATGGCTCCCATCATTCCCTTTATGACAGAAAGCATCTGGCAGAACCTCACCAGACGTGTTCTTCCCTCCAGCGAGCTTTCAGTTCACCTGAGCGACTGGCCTACAGTTTTAGAAGGCTTCGAGGATGACGGCATCATCGCTGACACAGCCTTCGCCCGTGACGTTATCGCAGTAGCACTTAAGCTCCGTAACGAGCATCAGATCAAGGTAAGACAGCCTCTGAGTAAGCTCTTTGTTTGCGCTGAAGCAGACAAGACTGACAAAATCAAGGTTTACGAAAAGAATATCCTTGACGAGCTTAACATCAAAGCTCTCGAATATATCACCGACAGCAGTGTTCTCGAGGATAACTACCTTATGGTTAACTTCAAAGTAGCCGGTGCAGTTCTCAAGCAGAACGTTAACAAGATGAAACAGGCTCTCGAAGCAGCTACCAAGGAAGAAATGGCTGAATACACCGCTAAAGTCAAAGCAGGCGAAAAGGTACTCGTCAAAGGCTTCGACGAAGCATACGACGGCAGCATCTTCACAGTTATGTCAAAGACCAAGGACGGTATCGTTTCCGCCGAAGGTCAGGAAGGCACCGTAATCGGTCTCGATGTAGTTCTTACAGAAGAGCTCATTAAGGAAGGCACAGTCCGTGATGTTATCCGTCAGTGCCAGCTTGTACGTAAGGAAGCAGGCTACGAGGTAGAACAGAGAGTGGTTATGGCTATCAGCACTTCCGACGAAGCTGTTCTCACAGCCCTTAAGGAAAGCAAGAACCACATGGCAGCTGAGCTCCTCGCCGATGATATTCTCTTCGGTGAAGAAATCGCAGCTGACCTCACAAAGACTGTAGCAATCGGCGACGGTGAGGTCACTCTTGCAGTCAAGAAAGCATAAAAAAATCTACTTCAACCCACAGTCTTTTCTGTGGGTTGATTAGCCCGAATTTTTAAAATCCCTATACTATTATATATATGTATTTTTGCATTGCGTTAAATATGCATTTTCGTATACTATTATATATAGTATGATGAAAGGAAGAAAAGGAAATGGCAAACGACAAAAAAATGGTCGAGGATATTACCTCAATGGAAGAAGACTTTGCGAAATGGTATACGGACATCGTAAAAAAAGCAGAGCTTATCGAATACACAAGCGTTAAGGGCTGTATGGTAATCCGCCCCTATGGCTATGCTATATGGGAAAACATCCAGAGAATACTCGACGGTATGTTTAAGGAGACAGGTCACGAAAACGTTTGTATGCCTATGTTCATCCCCGAATCACTTCTTCAGAAGGAAAAGGACCACGTAGAAGGCTTCGCACCTGAGGTAGCCTGGGTAACTCACGGCGGTACGGAAAAGCTCGAGGAAAAGCTCTGTGTCCGTCCCACATCAGAAACTCTCTTCTGTGAGCATTACGCTAACATCATCCACTCTCACAGAGACCTTCCCAAGCTTTACAATCAGTGGGTAAGTGTAGTACGCTGGGAAAAAACTACACGCCCCTTCCTTCGTTCCAGAGAATTCCTCTGGCAGGAGGGTCACACCATCCACGCAACTGCTGAGGAAGCTATCGAAGAAACAGAAAGAATGCTTAACACCTATGCAGACTTCTGTGAGAATTATCTCGCTATGCCCGTAATCAAGGGTAAAAAGACCGAAAGCGATAAATTTGCAGGTGCAGTTTCCACTTACGCTATCGAGGCACTTATGCACGACGGCAAGGCTTTACAGGCAGGTACCTCTCACTATTTCGGTGACGGCTTCGCCAAAGCCTTCGGCATTCAGTATCAGAGCAAGGAAAACAAGCTCGAATATCCCCATCAGACCTCCTGGGGCGTTACCACACGTCTCATCGGCGCTATCATTATGACTCACGGCGACGATAACGGCCTCGTTCTTCCGCCTGCTGTAGCCCCCATTCAGGCTGTAATCATCCCCGTAGCACAGCATAAGCCCGGTGTACTCGAAAAAGCTGAGGAAGTAAGAAAGGCTCTCGCTGACGCAGGCATCAGAGTAAAGCTCGACGATTCTAACAACTCTGCAGGCTGGAAATACTCCGAATACGAAATGAAGGGTGTCCCCGTCAGAATCGAGCTTGGTCCCCGTGACATCGAAAACGGTCAATGCGTAACCGTTACACGTCATAACAGAGAAAAAGATTTCGTCTCTCTCGACGGACTGGCAGACACAGTAAAGGCTAAGCTCAAAGAGGTGCATAACGGCATCTACGAAAAGGCTCTGGCAAACAGAGAAAAGAGAACCTATGCATGTACCACTCTCGATGAAATCACTGCTGCTCTCGAAGAAAAGGGCGACGGCTTCATCAAGGCTATGTGGTGCGGTGACGAGGAATGTGAGGACAAGGTCAAGGAAATTACAGGCGTAGGCTCACGCTGTATGCCTCTCGAGCAGGAAGAAATTTCCGATAAATGCGTTTGCTGCGGTAAGAAAGCACAGCATTTAGTTTACTGGGGTAAAGCGTATTAATCTAAAACAGAAATAACATATGTGTTTTGTCTCCGAAACCTCTAAAAAATGAGGTTTCGGAGCCTTTTCATTTGTGCAAAATATTCAAAAAACGTCATTTTCGAGAAAAACGCCATTTTTGGCTCAATATATACATATGACAAATTATACGATAGTTTTTTGTATATTTTGCACAAGAAACAGGCTTTTTTCGACATTTTCATCTTCTGAAAAAGAAAAATGTTTTTACTGTTTTTCGTTTAAAATTTGACAAACCGGTTAAAAATCTATATAATACCCCCTGTTGCCTATACGGAAAAGTAAAAAAATGAATCCTCACGGGTTCATTCGGGCAGGCAAAAGACGGCTGAGATTCGCATCTGCACGGTCAGAGACACGGGCGAAGCACCGCAGAAACCCAAACAAAAGACAAACTATATTTTTAAGAAAGTGTATTTTGTGTTTCGTTACGGTCTATGCAAATATAAGTGCGAATCCTTATTAAAAGATTTACAGGGCTGTCAACCTGCCGCGGTGAGTTTCTTCTGAGAGAGAGGAAGCCTTCCGCAGAAAAATATCAGAGGTGATAAAATGAAAAAGGCCTTAACAAAGGTGATGCTTACAGCGTTTACTCTTGTTATTTTAGCCGCAATCGTACCACTCTCAGCAAATGCAAGTTCCAGCAACAAAGACAACTTAAAAACAGAAATCTTCTCATATCTCACTGATGAGATGAACCTTAACTCAGCGGCGGCTTGCGGAGTTATGGCAAACATCGATGAGGAATCGGATTTTAACCCCCGACTGGTTATCACCGATACAAACGGACTTTTAAGCGGCGGTTTGTGTCAGTGGAACGGCGGCAGATTCTCCCGTCTTCGTGCACACTGTAAGGAGAAGGAAATCAGCTACCTTTCAGTAGAAGGTCAGCTCAGCTACCTTAAAAAGGAGCTCAGCAGTAAAACCTACGGTTACATCTACGATTACCTTAAAAGTGTTCCCGACACAGCTCAAGGCGCTTACGATGCAGCTCATTATTGGTGCTACTACTTTGAAATACCTGCTAACAGATATTCAAAGGCTATCTCCAGAGGTAACGCTGCAAAGAGCAAATACTGGAAGACCTACGGCAACAAAGAGCTTTCGGACTTTACTCTTAAAATCGCTGACAAGGAAACATCCATCGACCTCGACGATTCACTTACTTTAAAGTGGACTTCAGCAGGTAAAGACGCTGACAGATATGTTCTTCGCATCGCAAAGAAGAACGAAAAGACAGGAAACTGGAGTTGGACCAAGGCAAAATCCTACATTCTCTCCGGTGACAGCCTTTCAAAGAAAATCAAGGCTGAAAAGCTTACCACAGGTAAGTACAAGGCTTATGTCCGTGCTGAAAACGAAGCTACAGACATCAGCGAAAAGAGCAATTCCGTAACCTTTACCGTAAACTGCGAAACCCACGAGTTCAAGGAAACGGTAACCAAACAGCCCACTTCTGTAGAAAAGGGCAGAAAGACTCTCATCTGTACTCAGTGCGGTGAGAAAACAAAAGAAGCGGTAGCAACCTTTACAATCAAGGATTTCACCGCTAAAAAGATAGCAAAGCTCCAGGCATCAAAAACCGCCAAGAACGCTGTAACACTTAAGTGGAAGCAGTTATCATGGGCAACCGGTTATTATGTCTATATGAAAAAGGACGGCGAATGGACCAGAGTAAAGACAGTACGTGACTTCGAACAGGTCACCGCTACAGTAAAAGGTCTTAAGTCCGGCAGAAAATACAAGTTCTATGTTCAGGGCTACTACAAGCACGACGGAGAAATCTACAGAACAAAAAAGAGCGACGTAATCACTGTCAAGACAAAATAAGCCGATCCTACAGCGCACAGCTAAGACACTGAAACAAAGAAAAAACCTATATGGCAACAAGTAGAGGAATCTTTACTCATATAATAAATTTCCGGAATTAAAGTCGCGGCTGTGCTTAATATATACGCATTTGTTGATTCTCCTCCGATTCGTCGGAGGAGACGTTTTTTTAGTAAAAAAGAATAAATAATTGATGTTTTATTTCAGTAATTCAAAGTTTTTTAACAAATTTATGAATTTTCTATTGACAAATGAAAAATGATATTATATAATATAGCCATCCTAAGGAATATTAGGAAATATATAAAGGAGGAACACAATAATGGATTTTCAGATTCCTACAATTGAAAATGATGTACTTGCTGATGCTCACGAGCACGAAGGCAAAACATTTGAGATTGGAGTTAACTTCAAAAATCTCATCAATGCTATCATCGAATTCATCAATAAGCTCATCAAGTTTGAGTTCTAATTTTTGAATAAGATTATAGTCTTAAACAATTAAAATCTAAAAAGGAGGACACCACAATGCTTTGGAGATTTGACTTTGCAAAATATTTCGAAGATGTAGAAAACCCTGTTCAGGGTCTCGTTGATGCTCTTACAGCACTTCTTACTTACATTTTCGATTATATCGCTGGTTCAGAAGGCTGGGTAGAAGAATAATCTTTACTCAACAATCATTTATATGATTTAAATCGTATAAAGCCCCACCTTTCGGTGGGGTTTTTATTTTACCTCTCCGTCAGCCTTACGGCTGCCACCTCTCCTTTCAGGAGAGGCTTTTTTCATCTCACTTGAAAGTCATCAGCCTCCCCTGAAAGGGGAGCTGGATTTGCCCTGCAAAGACGGAGAGGTCGCCTCCCCTGAAAGAGGGAGGTGGATTTGCCTCGCAAAGACGGAGAGGTTATACTTGACAACTACATCCGCTTTCTGTAGAATATATCTAACCTACATTTCGGAGTTAAAAATATGAACGATGAAAAAGATTACAAGTATACAGCATATAATTCCGCGTTGTTACCTTCTGCAAGAACACTTCGGAAAACTATGACTCCGCAGGAAAAGCATTTATGGTATGATTTTCTGAAAAGCTATCCCGTTAAAATCTACAAGCAACGCCCCATAGGAAGTTATATAGCTGATTTTTATTGTTCAAAAGCGCGATTAGTAATAGAAATCGACGGAAGCCAGCATTACACAGAAAAAGGTAAAGATTATGACGACAACAGAACAGAAGTAATCAATCAATTCGGTGTTGATGTAATACGCTTTTCCAATCATGATATTAATACAAACTTTGATGGTGTTTGTACTGAAATAGATAAAGAAATCCGCAGGCGTTTAGGAGTTGAAACTAAGTTCCGGTAACGGGTTTCAACCTCTCCGTCAGCCTTACGGCTGCCACCTCTCCTTTCAGGAGAGGCTTTTTTCATCTCACTTGAAAGTGTATCAGCCTCCCCTGAAAGGGGAGGTGGATTTGCCCCGCAAAGACGGAGAGGTCGCCTCCCCTGAAAGGGGAGGTGGATTTGCTCTGCAAAGACGGAGAGGTTGTGGCGTGGCCTACGGAGAGGTCACCTTAAGAAAATCTTAATAATCTTACTGCTTCAAAGCAATTGACTATACTCTCCCCCTGTGTTAAAATTATAAGACATACAAATCTTTTTCAAGAGGTATTATATATAATGAAAAAACTGAACCGCATTTTTATCTTTTCTCTTCTCGTGACTCTCGTGATTTCAGCTACTCTCCTTCTCTCCTCAGCTACAGAGATAACCGAGCCTGCCGTTACTGAACCGACAATAACAGAGTCTCCCGTAACGGTGCCTGTCACCGCACCCGACGCACCGACAGGTCTTGCCTATGTCTCTGCCACAGAAACTAGCCTAACCGTAAAATGGGACACAGTGAAGGGTGCTGACAGCTACAAGGTCTATTACGGCATTTCCGGGCAGGACGGCTACACATTAGCAGGTACTGCTTCTGAAAATACTCTCACCATAACCGGGCTCGTCAGCGATAAAAAGTACAAGATAAAAGTCTATGCCCTCGCTTCGGGAAAGCGCTCCGGTAGAAGCGAGATTCTGAAGCTCTACACCGCACCTCAGAGAGGCTCACAGCCGGAAAAGGTTTCCTGTGACGGTGCGAGCGTAACCGTAAAATGGGCAAAAACACCGCGAGCCAACCTTTATGAGGTTTATGTAGCTTCTTCGAAGGACGGCAAATATAAAAAGGTTTACACCACTAAAAAGACAACCTATACCCATAAAAAGAAAACGCCTCAGAAGGCCTATTATTTCAAAGTGGTACCTGTCATCAAAACTGCTGACCAATACACTAAAGGCCGCGCTTCTAAGATAAGAAAGGCTTCCGTCGGTAAAATCTCCATCGAGCTTCCCGAAGTTATCAGAAAGGGCGAATATCCAGAAATAACTGTCCCCTACTATAACTCAAAGGTAAAATGGAAGTCCTCGAATAAATCAGTTATAAAAATAAAGGACGGCAGAATTTACGCCGTAGGTCAGGGCAAGGCAAAGCTTACCGCTACCTATAATAAAAAATATAAGCGCACCGTAACAGTAAAGGTCTCCGCTCCCACCTTAAAATATATGTCGGCCGTTTACGATGTCACTGATAAACAGTACATCTATCAGAACCGCATAAATGACCGCTGTTATCCTGCCAGCATCACCAAGCTCGTCACTGCCCTCGTAGCACTCAAATATATGAATGTAAATGACACTATAACCGTCGGTAATGAGCTTAATATGGTAGAAGCCTATTCCAGCCGCTGTGACATCAGAAGGGGCGAAAAATACAAATTAGGCGACCTTCTCTACGGTCTTCTCCTTCCCTCAGGCGGAGATGCGGCATATACCATCGCCGTAAACTGCGCCCGTAAGGTTTCAGGAAATCCGAATATGGGTTATGTAGCTGCGAAAAACTACTTCGTAAAAATGATGAATAAATACATCAAATCTATCGGAGGTACAGGCTCTCACTTCGTAAATCCCCACGGCTACCCCGTAGACGGTCACTACTCTACGGTGCATGACCTCGTCCTCGTAGCAAAAAAGGTCCTTAAAAACAATACACTTAAGAAGATAACCTCCACCCCTTATAAATACGTAAAGGCTCTCACAGGCCAGAAACACGAATGGTCGACTACAAATTCTCTTATAGCCTCCTATGCCTATTACTATTCCCCTTATGCCATCGGAATGAAAACAGGCACCGTAAACGACGAATACACGGGAATTATCGGAGCCTTCAAAAAAAACAAGCATACTTATATAACCGTAGTCATCGGTTGCGAAAGCTATAATGCAAGATATGACGCTACACACAAGCTGATAAGAACCTATATGTAAAAACAAGGTCGCCCTTGGGCGACCTTGCAGACTGTCGAAAAACCAAGTCGGATCGTAGCCATGTCGTTCTGTG
>JAZUOC010000002.1:0-4625 GCA_045604465.1 Acutalibacteraceae bacterium | reverse complement strand
AAGCCGTCAGAAGCACCTGCTTGATTCTCTTTTTCTTTATCATTATAGTGAAAGCCTCTTTAGTGGATTTTTCCTTCTTTTCGCCTATATCAGCAGAAATGCTTTCATATTCCTTTTTGCATAGCTCTCACTCTTTGTGATGCTCCTCCACGGCCTCAGCGGCAATCACATTTACCACGCCGTCGTGATAAAGAGGCAGTAAATCCTCCACTATTTCGCATCTCAGAGTCTTTGATTCATTATTCATAGTATCCGTCCTTTCTCATTTTTTCTGTTATTGTCTTTTTTGCGCGGTGATAGGTTACTCTCGCCCAGGAGTCTGTTTTAGAAAAAAGCTGTGCGATTTCGGAAAAGGACAGCTCACCGAAAACTCTCAGAGAGAATACTTCCTTATAGGGCTCGTCCAGCTGATGAACTATTTTATGTATATACATAGCCGTATCCTTTTCCGAAAGAACTTCCTCGAGAGAAGACTTGCTTTCATCGTATATTTCCTCGCTGAAATCGGAAAAATCCTCCCGACGCTTCTTTTTAAGACTGTTCAGCCATATTCTTTTAGCTATGGCGCAAAGCCAGGTATAAAGACTGCTGTCACCTGCGAAGCTGTCTGCACCCTTCATCGCCTTAAGAAAGGTTTCCTGTGTTATATCGTTAGCCACAGCATCGTCACGGCAAAGGCAAAGCACATAACGGTAAACGGCTTCATACTCCGCACAGAGTACCCTGTCAGAAATATTTTCACCTTCTTTTTTCTTCCGCATCCTATCACCCTCCCTTCTGCAGAAATCAGTTATAACTTTTCTTCTGTCATACATTAGACAACCGAAAAGACGAAATGTTACAAAAACCAATAAAAAATCTGTCACCGTCGGGCGACAGATTTCTTATTTTATTTACTCGTTAATTCATTCAGCTTGGCTGTAATAATCTGAATCAGACGGGTAAGAAGTCTGATCAAATCCTGTACCAGAGTACTTTCGGGCTCCTTTTCATAAGATGTAAAGGGCTCCAGCTTTTCACTGTCGTCAGAGGCTCTCTTCATAAACTGAGGATATTTCGGATCGCTGTTTATGTCGAGATTTCTGTAAACAATCTCGTCGACAAACTCCCAGTATGCAGAATTATTTTCTTCGTGCATAAAGCCCTTGATCACCCATGTATTGAAGGGCAGAAGAGCTGTAGACATATCTACACATCTGTCAGCGGAAATCATATTATATTCGGGATAGAGCTTCTGTGTGTAGTCCTCGGGTAAGGTCTCATCACGCATACTGCAGGTAGCACCATAGGTCACGTCCTCTAGATCCATCAGATTATCACTGAGAACATTTCCGGATTTGCTTAAGGGCTTGGCGGCAAAGCCGTATTTAGCGATAATGCCCACATTTATGCCCGCCTCCTGCATAGAGAGCATAAGCTCGGGAGCCTTCACCATAATTTCTTCGTGATAATATGTGATCTTTTCGATAAGCTTTGCGTGACTGTGGTCAGGTGAAGCGTAATCCTCACCGTAGAGCCAAAGAAGAGCATCCTCGAAGTATTCATCCTGAACATAAGTCCAGATAGAGGGGAAGGTACCGAAAATATCATGGATTATTCTGTTTACGGCTCTGAGAAGCGCTACCTGTACCACAGGCTCGAGACCGTACTGTAAAATCTTGTCTAAAGCACCGCTTTTATTAAGAACGGAAAGAATGAGGTTTATGTCATCGTTTCCTAACATATCATCAACAAAGCCGACAAGCACATCGGGATCGAAATTAAATGTACCGCTGAAAAGCTCACCGACGAAATCGATGCCGGGAAGAGAGGGAACGCAGAAAAGAACAGAGTCCACATTGTCCCATTCTTCGGTATATTTCGTCATATAAGAAGCAGCAATAGATGCGCCGTGACTCGAGGAAACGAGCTCATAACGGTCACAGCCGGTAATTTTCTTTACTTCTTTTACGAAATCATAAAGATCGTCAGCCAGATCCACGGGATCGAGACGGCTGTCATAGCTGAAGATGAACTTACCGTCTCCTTCATATTCCACATAACAGGGATGATAGGTTACATCGAACATATTCGTCTTACCGTCAGGCATAAGCGCAGACTTACCCATAGCATCCCAGACTATGGAATAAATAGCCTCAGTAAGAATATCGGGATTATTTTTCTTTACCGCATCTGCGAAATATGTATCGATATTGGTAAAGCCGGCTAAAAGAGCCTCAGAATTTACAGGATAGAAAAGAGAGGTCTCATCCGGGTCGCCTACCTCATAAATCTTTCTCGAGCCGATACCGTTAATGTAAACCTGCGGAAGATGATTTACTGTCTCGCCGTTTACGGTAAAGCTGATGCTTTCTTCAGCAGAAGCAATAACCGCACAGGAGAAAAGCATCACTGCTGCCAGAATAATACTTAATATTTTTTTCATTCTTTTACCTCCTAAAAATTAATACACTATTAATATATCACAAAAAATTCATAAAAACAACAAGCTGTCGCTTTTTTTATAAAAATTTTTCAAGGCAATCTGCATTTTCGGCGGTAATATTTTTCGATGAGTGCTAACCACTGTTTATTATTAACATAAACACCTTAGATTTTTATGTTAATTTTTTTCGAAATATTTTTCTTTCGGTTGACTTTCAAAGGATAAAGTTGTATCATATATAATGTATAATAATGGATTAGTGTATCTTTATTTATATAAATATGACATCTCAGACAGGAGCGAAAGAAATGAAAAAAACAGCGGCAGTTTTTCTTGCGGTTTTAATGATTATCCTAACAGCTCTGCCTATGAGTGCAGGCGCAGTTGTGGTTTCTCTGGAGAACGGGCTTGCACTTAATCCGGGTAACACACGTAATCCTAATCCCGAATATAATTTTGCATGGCTTGATCAGCTCTTTGTAAGAACGGATGCTATGGAGGTTGTTCCGTCGGTTCTCACCCCTACTCCTACCGATAATCCCTACAGCCATACATACGAGGAGTTCGTCGAAGAATGTAACCGCTATATCGACCTTAACGACCTGGACGAAGATTCCGTCGACGGCGTATACTCAGCTCTCATAGAAATGGTTTACTACACTGTCGTAGCAGCAGGTATGACGGATAATTTCGACACCATGTGTGCAGTTCTTACCCGTAACGGCATTCTCCTTCCCGACGAAGCCTCCAATGAAGATAAAATGAAAATCGCCGTAGTTTATGCAGCTATCGAATTCAATGCAATCTATGCACTTTACGACAAAAAGACAGACTTTCCCGCAGGAATTTCTCTCGATGCGGCACTCACCATCGTTCTCGGTGCGATAACAGGAGTCAATGTACCCTCCGGTGTCGATTCCGTGACAGGTCTGGGTGTTCAGGCCGTAAAGCAGTATCTCGGTGATTACACCTATATCCCCCTTTCGGATAATCCTTCCACAGAAGAGCTTTTCTACTTCCTTAAGGTCGCAGTAATAACCGAAAGCGATAATAATGTTCCTCTCAAAAAATACAGCAAGGTCACTGCAGACGACAAGGAATATGTAGACTACACCTACTTTGCTACCATTCTTAATAACGCTTATGAGGTAGAAATTAATCCCGAAGCTCTTTACTATGCATCTGAGAGCGAAAGCGAGCTCGCTGTTCACCGTCTCGTTCTCGAGGCTATGCTCGAGAAAAAGGGTGTCACCTGTTCCGAAGCCGCTTCCGTAGAAAAGCTTTTCGACCTCGCCTGCAAAAATGGTTGCTTCCCTCTCGAGCAGGAATTCTACAGCGATATACTTAACTATTCATTAGAGGTTGCTCCCTCCTGTGAAAAAATATGGTTTACACCCATCACCATCGGAGACCAGCTTAACGGCGGAAACAAAGCTCCTCTCACACTGTATCTTCAGGGCGTATCTGTCGCTCCCGGCTCTACTACCTCTACCCCTCTCGACACCTCAAAAAGCGAAGAAACCCTCTTTCTTGAGGTCGACTATAATGACGGCAGCAGACAGGACACTGCCCTTTACGAATTCAGAATCATTAAAAATCCTGCTCTCGAAACCGACAAAAGCTCCGGTATAGCAGGCCAGGTTCAGTCCTTCGTTAATGACTACGTGCCCACAGACAACGAAAAAGCCTCTCAGATAGTAGAAGGTATTTTTGAGGGCATAACCTCCGTCTCGGGACAGAGTGATGCTGCAGGCTATGCACAGGATATACTCTCCACCTACGGTGACGAGATTTCTTCTGCACTCAACAATTCTTCAACTACGGATTTCTATGATTCAGATTATCTCGGGCAGCTTCTCGAAGGCATCTATGAAACCGACGCAAACGGTAATGTCATTACTACAAAGACCTATACCGTAAGCACCGAAGAAGAGGAAGAAAAGAGCGAAAGCTTCATTCAGCAGGTTACACAGACTGTCGCTGAAAACCCCGAAATCGTAGCAGCACCCTCCGGACTTTTAGCTCTCGGCGGACTTCTCGGCTTTATGATGAATAAAAAGCACAAGGACAGCTTGAGATTCGGCGATGAATCCGAAGATGAAACTGAAACCGAATAATTACATCTGAACCTTACAGTCACGGCGTAACAACCGTGGCTGTTTCTTTCATATAGGTTCACTTTCTGAATTTACAGAGCGGA
>JAZUOC010000001.1:0-8347 GCA_045604465.1 Acutalibacteraceae bacterium | reverse complement strand
TGTTTTTTTAGTCTGTCTACTTGACAGGGGGCGCTTCATAGTGCTGATACAGCGGGTTGTTTTTCGTGTGTAGGGGCTACCTTACTGCTGTAAAAAGGAAAACCGCCGTAACTTGCTTACAGCGGTCATATTATTACCTGTTATCGGTATCGGCCGAAGGATGTATCCGTAGCTTACTTTTTGTTCACTATTCCTGCGATAATCTCCACACATTCATCGTGTCCGATCGCACTGCTGTTCAGACAGATGTGATAATTGGAAACCTCTCCCCAGTTTCTGCCCGTAAAATATTTGTAATTGACTCTTCTGCGGGCATCCTTGTCCTCGATTCTTTTTTCGGGAGAAGCATCTCTTTCGCCGTAAAGCTCTACTATTCTGCGTGTTCTGAATTCATCGTCAGCATAAATAAAGACATTAAGACAGTCCTCTCTGTCCTTAAGGATGTAATCGGCACAGCGGCCCACTATGACACAGCTTCCCTTATCGGCGATTTCGTTAATTATCCTGCACTGTGTACTCCAGAGATAATCGGAAGCATTCATATGCCGGGGTGCTCCGTGGGGGAATGCAGAGGTAAAGGCGTAAGAGAGTATACTTTTACCGGGAGCGTACTCTCCCACATCAGCGATAAAGGACGGGTCGAAGCCCGTTTCCTCAGCGACCATATCCACAAGCTCCATATCGTAGCATTTATAGCCTAACTTTTCTGCGAGGGCCTTACCGATGGTTCTTCCTCCGGAACCGAACTGACGGCTGATGGTGATTATCTTCTTCATATAATCATCTCCTTTTGTTTTCTACAATTATATTATACACATTTGATTTTAATCATACAATATATAAAATAAACAAAAAGGAAGTTTCCGTTTTTGTTATCGGTTACTTCCTTTTATTCTTTACTGTTAAAATATGAAACTATGTAGTTACTGACTTCTTCCCTTTCTACTCCGAGAACAAATGCAAACTCCTCGTTAAGAAGCTTTTCTGCAGCAGAAAATATGCTCTCATCCGTAGTGGAAAGTCTTTTCCCTTTCTTTTTAAGTGCTTCTTTACGGCAATATAAACATTCTATAAGTGCCACCAAGTCCGCTGTAACTCCTCTGTCAAGCACTGAATGAAACGTTTCGCTCCTCAGCTGTCTGTTTTCTATCCACTGATACTCTCCGTTCTTCACCTGTGAAAGAACCTTATCCAGCTCCTCTTTTGTAAAAGGCTTCCGCAGCTTCGATACTGCACGTTCATTTCCGACGGGAACATAAAACTGCGATGCGGTACCGGTTATAGGTACAAGCACATAATAATCCTGCTTCGGTTCACCCTTGACAAAGGACAGCTTCTTAATATCCGTCACTCTGCAAATACCGTTAACATCATAGACCAGAATATCTCCTGTTCTGTACTGCTTCATAAAAAAACCTCCTTTTCTTCTTTATTATAGCATTTGCTCCGTCTCTCTTTCAAAGGGCATATTATACAGTTTTACCGCACAGCTTCATTGTGCAATATACCCAACAATACTTTGAGTTAGGAAAAAAACGCATCATAAATATGTCATTTGTGGCATCGCATACACCTGTTTCGTAAAATCTTTGTGAAAATTATGTGCAAATTCACGAAAAATTAATTTTTAATACTTTTTTATTGACTTTCTCGGATTAAGGTAGTACAATACTAGTGAACTTTAAATGGGGCCTTGCCCTATGGTTATAATATCTAAAATTACCGAAAGGAGAAAAAACCATGGATTTTAGCAAGTTTCAGGAACTTTGGAATGATTTCATCTACTTCCTTGACAGATCATTCCAGTGGCTTATGTATCTCTTTGATCCCGACAAAGAAGGCTCAGAATGGAATCCCGAAGATTGGCCCAACATTTTCGAATAATAGTTGTAAAAAAAGTTCCGAAAGGAGATAAATTATGAATTGGCCTATGATGGAAGATCTTTATCTTGCTTTCACCAGAATCTTCAGTGCATTTATTGATTTCCTTGGTAAGATTTTTGGCTAATAGTTAGGATAAAGTCACTACTAATCAGAAACGTAACACCCCTTATTAAAAGGGGTGTTATTTTTTGATTTATTTCGAAACTTTTATCCCTAAAACCCTTGATATTTTCCGTGAAATTTGAGATAATAAAATGAAATATACCCATTTAGTCAGGAGGGCTTTATTTGACTGATAATTTTAAGCTTGCGGAATTACTTTTCCCCGACATAAAAGATACACCAGAAGTGCTTGAAGCGAGATTTCCCGAAAGAAACTTAAAGGAAGGCACCAAGGTTACCCGCCTCGCTCCCTCTCCCACAGGCTTCCTTCACTTCGGTAATCTTTTCACGGGTACTATCGCTTATAAAACAGCCAAAACTACCGATGACGGTATCTTCTTCGTAAGAGTCGAGGACACTGACCAGAAAAGAAAAATCGAGGGTGCCGTGGAGGTTATGCTCGGCGGACTCGAGGCCTTTGATGTCATCGCTGACGAAGGCGTTATCGGTGAAAACAAAGAAAAGGGAAGCTACGGCCCCTACTATCAGAGTCATAGAAAAGAAATCTATCACACGGTGGCTAAAAAATTAGTTCAGGACGGCTATGCTTATCCCTGCTTCTGTTCAGAAGAGGAGCTTACGGCTTTAAGAGAAAAGCAGGAAGAAGAAAAGTGTGACAATAAGGGCTACTACGGTAAGTGGGCTAAATGCCGTGACCTTACCTTCGAAGAGCAGAAGGCTCTCATAGAAAGCGGAAAGACCTACACTCTGCGTCTGCGCTCACCCGGAAGCACCGAGAAAAGAATTACCTTCGAGGATATGATAAAGGGTAAAATCGAAATGCCCGAAAATATTCAGGATGTAGTTCTTCTGAAAACCGACGGTATTCCTACATACCACTTCGCACACGCTGTGGACGATCACTTTATGAGAACTACTCACGTTATCCGCGGCGACGAATGGATTTCCTCTGTTCCCCTTCACATTCAGCTTTTCAAGCTCTGTGGCTACAGAGTTCCCAAATTCGCACACGTGGCTCCCATTATGAAGGAGGAAAACGGCGGTAAAAGAAAGCTTTCAAAGAGAAAGGACCCGGAGGCAGCCGTAACCTTCTATCAGCAGGAGGGCTATCCGAAGGAAAGCGTAAACGAATATATTATGACTCTCGCCAATTCCAACTTCGAGGACTGGCGCAAGACTAACAAGGATGCAGACATCTCCGCATTCCCCTTTAACCTTAAAAAGATGAGTGTTTCAGGCGCTCTCTTCGATATGGTAAAGCTGAATGACGTAAGTAAAAATGTTATCTCTCTTATGTCAGCTGAGACCGTCTACGGCTATACTCTCGCCTGGGCAGAGAAATACGACAGCGAATTCGCTTCTGTTCTTTCCCGTGATGCAGAATACGGTAAGGCTATCCTTAACATCGACCGCGAAACACCTAAGCCGAGAAAGGACATCGCCTGCTGGAGTGAGGTCAGGGATTATATCAGCTATTTCTTCCCCGAATACTTCGACGACACCTTCGAAAAGCCTGAAAACATCAGCAGTGACGATGCTAAGGCTATACTTGAGGCTTATCTTGAGGTCTTCAATGCACAGGACGACAAGGATATCTGGTTCGGTAAAATCAAAGACCTCTGCGAGCCCTTGGGCTTTACTCCTAATGTAAAGGAATATAAGAAAAATCCCGAAGCCTTCAAGGGTCACGTAGGTGACGTTTCCACCGTTATCAGACTCGCCGTAACAGGCAGAAAAAACACTCCCGACCTTCATGCCATTATGGCTCTTTTAGGTCAGGACACAGTTACAGAAAGACTTAAGGGTGCTATGGCAAAGGCCTGATGCTCCTACAGAAAGGATACAGTTATGGAAGAAGAAATCAAAGTTTCTAATTTTATTCACGATTTCATCGACGAAGACCTGGAAAAGGGCGTTTATACCCATGTACAGACACGTTTTCCGCCCGAGCCTAACGGCTATCTTCACATCGGCCACGCCAAGGCAATACAGATAGATTTCAGTACCGCTGAAAAGTACGGCGGCGTATGTAATCTCCGTCTCGACGACACTAATCCCTCAAAGGAGGATGTGGAATATGTCGATGCCATCAAGGAAGACATTCAGTGGCTCGGCTATAAATGGGACAAGGTGCTTTATGCTTCAAGCTATTTCGATTTTATCTATGAATGTGCGATTAAGCTCATAGAAATGGGTAAAGCCTATGTGTGCGACCTTACGGCAGACGAAATCAGAGAGTACAGAGGCACACTCACTGAGCCGGGTAAGAACAGTCCCTACAGAGACAGAAGCATCAAAGAAAATCTCGACCTGTTCAAGAGAATGACCGACGGTGAATTCCCCGACGGTGCGAGAGTTCTCCGTGCCAAGATAGATATGGCATCCCCTAACATCAATATGCGTGACCCGGTTATCTATCGAATCGCTCACATCAGCCACCACCAGACAGGTGACAAATGGTGCGTTTATCCTATGTACGACTTCGCACACCCCATTTCAGATACAAGAGAAGGTGTTACCCACTCTCTCTGCTCTCTCGAGTTTGAAAATCACAGACCTCTTTACGACTGGTTCCTTAGGGAGCTGGGCTTCGAAACACCCTCCAGACAGATCGAGTTCGCACGTCTTAACCTTAACTACTGCCTTACAAGCAAGAGAAAATGTCTCGCACTGGTAAATGAAGGCATCGTAGACGGCTGGAACGATCCGCGTATGGTTACCATCAGCGGTATGAGAAGAAGAGGCTATCCTGCCGAGGCTATCAGAGATTTCATCAGCCGTGTAGGCGTTTCAAAGGCTTACAGTGTGGTTGACTACGGTCTCTTGGAAGCCTGCGTAAGAGATAATCTTAACCAGAATGCACCCAGAGCTATGGCAGTTCTCCGTCCTCTCAGGGTAATTATCGACAACTATCCCGAGGGACAGGGCGAGGAAATCGAGCTTCCCGTAAATCAGGACAGACCTGAAATGGGCACCAGAAAGATTTACTTCTCTAGAGAGCTTTACGTGGAAAAAGAGGACTTTATGATAGAGCCTCCGAAAAAGTATTTCCGTCTCTTCCCCGGCAACGAGGTGCGCCTGAGAGGTGCTTACTTCGTTAAGTGTGTCGGATATGACACCGACGAAAACGGCGAGGTTTCGGCAGTACACTGCACCTACGATCCCGAAAGCAAGGGCGGCAACTCTCCCGACGGCAGAAAGGTCAAGGGTACTCTTCATTGGGTGAGTGCGAACCATTGCACTGATTTCGAGGCAAGACTCTATGACCGTCTGTTCAGGGTAAGCAATCCCTCCGACGAGTCTGAAGGCTCCTTCAAGGATAATCTCAATCCCGACTCTCTTACTGTTCTCACAGGCTGTAAATTAGAGGGCGAAATCAAAGACCTTAAGCCGGGAGACACCTTCCAGTTTATGCGTCAGGGTTACTTTTGCATAGATATTACAAGTACAGAGGACAAAACAGTCTTTAACAGAACCGTTGACCTCAAATCATCTTGGAAATAAAAGGAGATATAAAAAATGAAAATTGCATACCGTATAATTACTCCCCTTATGGCGATAGGGGCAGTGGTAATGGGCTTCTTTCTTAAGCTCTTCTACTTCGCCATCGGCGGTGTTTCCGATGAAATCACCTCCATCGTTACCATCGCTCAGCAGTTCGGTGTGGCTACAAATTATGAGTTTTCCGCATTCGAGCTTATCAAGCTTCTGCTTTCTGCCGATCTTTCGGGTACAGCAACCGATGCGACTGCTCAGGAAAGTGCAAACTTCCTCACCATCATCGAGCCTGTCCTTCCCCATATTATCGCATTCATCGTGTTCTTCGTGCTGACCATCCTTCTTTTCCTTGCTCTCGGTGTTGTTGCCGCAGCTACAGATAAAAGAAAGACTGTTATGCTTATGTCAGCAGGCGGCCTCGTTCTCTGCTTCATCTGCATCATCATTTCCAGACTTGCCTTCGATAAGATCATCGGCGGCGAAATCCCTCTCACAGACCTGGTTAAAATGTTCTCTGACAGCACCTGGGTACAGCTTCTTACCGCAGTGGTAACAGTTTCCTCTGCTACACTTTCTGCCGGCTTCTATGCAGTGTTCGGTATGTACATCCTCGTTATTCTCTGGACTGTACTTACTAATATGCTCATCAACACTCCCATCGAGTTCAAGAAAAAGCACAGAAGAAAGAAGCCTATGAGAAGACCTTCTGCGATGTTCAGAAGATAAAATTAATTCGCAATCGCTGGATAAGTTTATACTGACAGTTAAAGATATTCCGCCAAACAGAATATTACTAACGGGATGTAAAGAAGCTTGCATTTTTTGCATCCTGTTTTCTTTAAAAAAAGGACACGACTCAATGAGCCGTGTCCTTACTTTATGAAAATTTATGTGGCGGAATATCTTTTACCGTTACTGAAAGCCTACCCTGCGATTGCGTTACAAGAGCACTGAAGGTGCCACATCGCAGTGCCTCCCCTGAAAGCGGGAGGTGTCAGACAGTAGTCTGACGGAGGGGGTATCCGAATTAATTAAACTCCGCCGCCTACTGAGCCGTCCCATGTATCTACGGTAGTAGCCTTCATTTCCTCCTCGTCGAACCAACGTGTGGTTACAGCCTTGGTTTCTGTGAAGAAGCGGAACGCATCCTTGCCGAGGCAGTGAAGGTTACCGAAGAAGGAGAGCTTATGGCCTGTGAAGGGGAATACACCTACAGGTACGGGAATACCTACATTGACACCTACCATACCGCCGTCAGTTCTCTTGGCGAATTCTCGTGCGTAATAACCGCTCTGAGTGAAGATTACCGAGCCGTTAGCGAAGGGATTACGGTTCATAAGTGCGAGACCTTCCTCGAAGTCCTTTACTCTCTTTATGCAGAGAACGGGTCCGAAGATTTCCTGTGTACCTACGGTCATTTCTTCTGTAACATTGTCGAAGATAGTGGGGCCTACATAGAAGCCTCTTTCGGCACCGGGAACTACTGCGTTTCTGCCGTCGAGAACGAGAGTAGCGCCTTCCTCGATACCCTTATTTATCCAGTTGATTACGGAAGCCTTATGCTCTGCGGTAACTACGGGGCCGAGAGTCGAATCGGGAAGATATGCGGGACCGAGCTTGAGCTCTTCAGCGTACTGCTTGAGAAGGGCGACTAATTTGTCAGCAATGCTTTCCTGTGCGACAACAACGGGAAGAGCCATACATCTTTCGCCTGCACAGCCGAATGCTGAATTGATGATGCCTCTGGCACTTCTTTCGAGTGCTGCATCCTCGAGAACGAGAGCGTGGTTCTTTGCTTCGCAGAGAGCCTGTACTCTTTTACCTGTAGCTGCGGCCTCCTTGTAAACGTGAAGACCTACCTTGGTAGAGCCTACGAAGGTGATGCCCTTTACGTCGGGATGCTTAAGGAAGATGTCAGCCTCTACTCTTGAACAGGTTACGAGGTTTACTACACCCTTGGGAAGACCTGCTTCACAGAGAAGCTCGTTAAGCTTCATAGCTGTCATCGGTGTCATGGATGCGAGCTTGAGTACGATGGTGTTACCTGATGCGATACAGCAGGGAACCATCCAGCCCATGGGAATCATACCGGGGAAGTTGAAGGGAACGATACCTGCGAAAACACCTACGGGCTCATAGTAAAGAGTGGTGTCGTAGCCGCTTGAGGTATCTCTCATAGCATCACCTAAAAGAGACATGGGAGCGGTGATAGCAAGCTCAACAGGCTCCTTGACCTTAAGAATGTCGCCCTTTGCCTCGGAAAGAACCTTACCGTGCTCGAGAGCGCAGAGCTCTGAAAGCTCGTCAAGATGCTCCATAAGAAGCTCACGGAATTTGTAAAGCACCTGAACTCTTTTCATAACGGGTGTGTTTGACCATGCGGGGAAGGCTGCCTTAGCAGCGGCAATAGCCTGTTCTACCTCCTCTGCTGTACAGCAGGGGGTTTCTGCGATAACATCTCCTGTGCTGGGGTTATAGACGGGCATATATTTTTCAGTTTTTGATTCTAACCACTGACCGTCAACGAAATAGCGTAATCTTTTAACCTGTTCCATTTTTTATGTAACTCCTTTTTATGAATTTCATCACCTTATATTAAGCCACAAAATTAAAAATAAATCAATATATAAAGTGAATTTTTTCCTTTAAACGATAAAATTTAGCCTATTAATTCTCCGATGCTGTCTATAACCTTCGCTCCTGTTTTCTCCAGAGCTGCTCTGCTGTTATGTCCTCGTGCGATAAGCACACATTCACAGCCGATGCTCTGCGCCACCTCGAAATCGTGGGTGGTGTCTCCGACGAAAAGCACCTCGTCGCCTAAAACAAGTCGGAGGCCAAG